>NZ_LIPP01000001.1 GCF_001418335.1 Streptomyces aurantiacus
CCCGCACCCTCCCGAGGCCACGCGTCTCACCCCCGAGGAAGCCCGCACCATCGCCTCCTGGGACCGCGACCTGGACGCCCTCACCGGCGAACTCCTGCGCGCCCGCGAGAGCGTCACGGACGTCCCCCTGCCGGCTTCCCTGACCGCCTCGCAGGTGCTCCGCCTGGCCGCGGACCCGGACGGTTTCGTGCAGGAGACGGCGCGCCCCATGCCGCGCCCGCCCCAGCCCGCCGCTCGCCGCGGCACCCGCTTCCACGCCTGGGTCGAAGCCCGCTTCGAAGAGCTCAGGCTCCCGATGCTGGAGCCGGACGAACTGCCCGGCAGCGAGGCCGAGATCGCCGACGAACGCGACCTGGAAGCCCTCAAGGACGCCTTCGAACGCACCCCCTACGCCCACCGCACGCCCTACCGGGTCGAGGCCCCCTTCCAGCTCGCCATCGCCGGACGCGTCGTACGGGGCCGTATCGACGCCGTCTACAAGGTGGAAGGCGTCAGAGAAGGCGTAAGAGAAGGCGGTGCAGCAGGCGGTGCAGAAGGCGGCGAGGCCGGCGGCGGGAGCGTGACGACGACGTACGAGATCGTCGACTGGAAGACCAGCCGCACCCGCACCGCCGACCCCCTCCAGCTCGCCGTCTACCGGCTCGCCTGGGCCGAGCAGCACGGCATCCCCCTGGAATCCGTACAGGCAGCCTTTCTGTACGTGCGCAGTGGCGAAGTCGTCCGCCCCGCGAACCTGCCGGACCGGGCCGCGCTGGAACGCCTCCTTCTGGATGAACCATCCGAAGGGGTACCCGACGAACCGCCGGACCAGCACGCGCGCGTGGACGGTTAGGCTCGTGACCATGAGCAAGACTCCGGACAGCGCCGTCCGCGCGTACATCGAGCAGCACCGCGCAGCCTTCCTCGACGACCTCGCCGAATGGCTGCGCATCCCGTCCGTCTCGGCGCAGCCCGAACACGACGCGGACGTACGGCGCAGCGCCGACTGGCTCGCCGCCAAACTGCGGGAAACGGGCTTCCCGACCTGCGAGGTCTGGGCGACCCCCGGCGCACCCGCGGTCTTCGCCGAATGGCCCTCCGACGATCCCCGGGCACCCACGGTCCTCGTCTACGGCCACCACGACGTACAGCCCGCCGCCCGCGAGGACGGCTGGGACACCGACCCCTTCGAGCCCGTCGTCCGCGGCAACCGCCTCCACGCGCGCGGGGCCGCCGACGACAAGGGCCAGGTGTTCTTCCACACACTCGGCGTCCGCGCCCACCTCGCCGCCACCGGCCGTACGACTCCCGCCGTCCACCTCAAGCTGCTCATCGAGGGCGAGGAGGAGTCCGGCTCCCCGCACTTCCGCGCCCTCGTCGAAGCGCGGCGGGAGCGCCTGGCAGCCGACGCCGTGGTCGTCTCCGACACCGGCATGTGGTCCGAGGACACCCCCACGGTGTGCACCGGCATGCGCGGCCTCGCCGAGTGCGAGATCCAGCTGTACGGGCCCGACCAGGACATCCACTCCGGCTCCTTCGGCGGCGCCGTACCCAATCCGGCCACCGCCGCGGCCCGTCTCGTCGCCGCCCTGCACGACGAGCACGCGCGCGTGGCAGTGCCCGGGTTCTACGAAGGCGTCACCGAGCTCACCGACCGGGAGCGGAAGCTCTTCGCCGAACTGCCCTTCGACGAGGAACGCTGGCTGCGCACCGCCGGGTCCGGCGCCACCCACGGAGAGAGCGGCCACACCACCCTGGAGCGCATCTGGGCCCGCCCGACCGCCGAGGTCAACGGCATCGGCGGCGGCTACCAGGGCCCCGGCAGCAAGACGATCATCCCGGCCTCGGCGATGGTGAAGCTCTCCTTCCGGCTCGTCGCGGAACAAGACCCCGACCACATCGAGAAGGCCGTCCGCGCCTGGGCCGCCGAACAGCTGCCCGCCGGAATCCGACACGAGATCACCTTCGGCGCCGCCACGCGCCCGTGCCTGACACCGCTCGACCACCCGGCCCTGCAGTCCGTCGTACGGGCCATGGGCCGCGCCTTCGAGCAGGAGATCCGCTTCACCCGTGAGGGAGGTTCGGGGCCCGCCGCCGACCTTCGGGACGTCCTCGCCGCCCCCGTGCTGTTCCTCGGCATCTCGGTCCCGTCCGACGGCTGGCACGCCCCGAACGAGAAGGTCGAGCTCGACCTCCTCCTCAAAGGCGTCGAAACCTCCGCCTACCTGTGGGGCGACCTCGCCCAGAACTGGCGAGCCGCACACTGAAGAAGCCCCGTCCCACCCGTCCTGCCGTACGACCGGCTGAAGAGCCCGCCGAACCAACCGTTCATCGGGGGAGTTGGAAGCACCCGTGACCACCTGGACCGATCACACCGCCGACCGTCCCATCTCGCTCACCGCCCCGAGCGGCATCGACCGGGCCGCGCACCACCGGCTCGACGAGGCCTGGCTCGCCGCGGCGTGGAGCCATCCCACCACCTGGGCCTTCGTGGTCTCCGGCGGCCAGGTCCTCATCGACGAGACACCCGACGGTGCCACCGAACTCGTCATGACCCCGTCCTTCGAAGCGCCGCTCACCGAGGCGCACCGCTACTTCCTGGGTACCGACGACGACGGCGTCAGCTACTTCGCCCTCCAGAAGGACACACTGCCCGGCCGCATGGACCAGTCCGCGCGGGCGGCGGGCCTGCGCGAGGCCGGCCTGCTCCTGTCGGCCCGTGACGCGGGCCTCATGGTGCACGCGGTCGCCCTGGAGAACTGGCAGCGCCTGCACCGGTTCTGCTCCCGCTGCGGAGAGCGCACGGTGATCGCCGCGGCCGGCCACATCCGCCGCTGCCCCGCCTGCGGCGCCGAGCACTACCCCCGCACCGACCCCGCCGTGATCATGGCGGTGACGGACCACGAGGACCGCATCCTGCTCGGCCGTCAGGTGCACTGGCCGGAAGGCCGCTTCTCCACCCTCGCCGGCTTCGTCGAGCCCGGTGAGTCCATCGAGCAATCGGTCCGCCGCGAGGTCTTCGAAGAGGCGGGCATCACCGTCGGCGAGGTCGAGTACGTCGCCAGCCAGCCCTGGCCGTTCCCCTCCAGCCTCATGCTGGGCTTCATGGCCCGCGCGACCTCGGCGGAGATCAACGTCGACGGCGAGGAGATCGAGGAAGCCCGCTGGTTCTCCCGCGAAGACCTGCGGGCCGCCTTCGAGTCCGGGGAGGTCCTGCCTCCGTACGGCATCTCGATCGCGGCCCGTCTGATCGAACTCTGGTACGGCAAGCCCCTCCCGACCCGCGGAACGGCCGCCTGAGACAGGCACCGCCCAGGACGGGAACGGCCCGAGACCGTCTGGGACGGGCACCGCCTCAGACCGTCTGGGACGGGCACCGCCCAGGACAGGTCCTAGGCGCCGATCTTCTGCTTGACCTGCGCCAGCGAGGGGTTCGTCAGCGTCGAACCGTCCGGGAAGAGGACGGTGGGAACCGTCTGGTTTCCGCCGTTGGCCTTCTCCACGAATGCCGCGGACGCCGGGTCGTGCTCGATGTTGATCTCGTCGTACGTGATGCCCTCACGGTCCATCTGGCCCTTCAGCCGACGGCAGTAGCCGCACCACGTGGTGCTGTACATCGTCACAGTGCCCGGCATGTCTCTCATGCTCCTTCGCCGCAGGGGAGGTGTGTTCGCAGTGAAGGGAACGTACGTGACCGGGCGGCCATTCCCGTACGCGTACCAATGCGGCAGACGCCCATACGGTCCCACCCGCGCCTGCCGCATTAGTACGACCGCATGCGCCTCCCTGTGGACAACCGACCCACCCGCCTCCACCGACCTGGCAGCATGGCGGGGTGACACCAGCAACGCATTCCACCCTCTTCCCGCAGAGCCCCCACGGTTCTCAGTACCCGGCTGTGCCGAGCGGGGCCGACGCGGTACTGGAAGGGCTCGACCCTGAGCAGCGCGAGGTCGCCACCGCACTGCACGGTCCGGTGTGCGTGCTCGCGGGAGCCGGCACGGGCAAGACCCGCGCCATCACCCACCGCATCGCCTACGGGGTACGGGCAGGAATCCTCCAGCCCTCCAGCGTGCTCGCCGTCACCTTCACCAACCGCGCCGCGGGAGAGATGCGCGGCCGGCTCCGGCAGCTCGGCGCCTCCGGGGTGCAGGCCCGCACCTTCCACTCCGCCGCGCTGCGCCAGCTCCAGTACTTCTGGCCGAAAGCGGTCGGCGGCAGCCTGCCCCGCATCGTCGACCGCAAGATCCAGCTCGTCGCCGACGCCGCGGCAGCCTGCCGTATCCGCCTCGACCGCGGCGAACTGCGCGACGTCACCGCCGAGATCGAGTGGTCCAAGGTCACCCAGACCGTTCCCGCCGACTACGCCGCGGCGGCCGTGAAGGCCGGACGCGAAGCGCCCCGCAACCGCGCCGAGATCGCCCAGGTCTATGCCGCGTACGAGGACATCAAGCGTGGCCGCGGCGTCATCGACTTCGAGGACGTCCTGCTGCTGACCGTCGCCATCCTCCAGGACCAGCACGACATCGCCGAAGCCGTCCGCGCCCAGTACCAGCACTTCGTGGTCGACGAGTACCAGGACGTCAGCCCCCTCCAGCAGCGCCTCCTGGAGCTGTGGCTCGGCGAGCGCGACAGTCTCTGTGTCGTCGGCGACGCCAGCCAGACCATCTACTCGTTCACCGGCGCGACCCCCGACCACCTCCTCGACTTCCGCACCCGCCACCCCGGGGCCACAGTCGTCAAACTCGTCCGCGACTACCGCTCCACCCCCCAGGTGGTCCACCTCGCCAACGGCCTGCTCGGCCAGGCCCGTGGCCGCGCGGCCGATCACAGGCTGGAACTGATCTCCCAGCGCGCCGCGGGACCCGAGCCCGGCTACGCCGAGTACAGCGACGAGCCCGCCGAGGCCGAGGGCGCCGCCCGCCGCATCCGTGACCTCATCGCCTCCGGCACTCCCGCGAGCGAGATCGCGATCCTCTTCCGTACGAACTCGCAGTCCGAGATCTACGAGCAGGCCCTCGCCGACCTCGCAGTGCCCTATCAGCTGCGCGGAGCAGAGCGCTTCTTCGACCGACCCGAGGTCAAGCGAGCCATCCACGGCCTGCGCGGCGCGGCCCGCTTCGGAGGGAACGACTCACTCCTCGACGACGCCCCCGACCTGCCCTCGCAAGTACGAGCCGTCCTGTCCGGAGACGGCTGGACCCACCAGCCACCGGCCGGCTCCGGCGCGGTCAGAGAGCGCTGGGAGTCCCTCGCCGCCCTCGCGAACCTGGCCCAGGACTTCGCCGCCGCGAAAGCAGGCGCCACCCTCGGCGACCTCGTGGCCGAACTCGAAGAGCGCGCCGGCGCCCAGCACGCCCCGACGGTCCAAGGTGTCACCCTCGCCTCCCTCCACTCCGCCAAGGGTCTGGAGTGGGACGTCGTCTTCCTGGTCGGCGTCGCCGAAGGCATGATGCCGATCTCGTACGCCAAGACGGAGGAACAGGTCGAGGAGGAGCGCCGCCTCCTCTACGTCGGCGTCACGCGCGCCAGAGAGCACCTGTGGGTCTCCTGGTCGCAGTCCCGCTCACCCGGCGGCCGCCCCAACCGGCGGCCCAGCCGCTTCCTCGACGGCCTGCGCCCCGGCTCCGTCACCGCCGCGGGCCGCGGTGGCACGACCGGCCCCGGCGGCTCGGGCGGCATCGAACGCGGAGTTCCGGGCAGCACCGCCCCCGGTGTGCCCCGGCGGACCAACCGCACCCCCGCCCGCTGCCGGGTCTGCGGCCGCACGCTCAGCGACGCCGGCGAGATGAAGCTGATGCGCTGCGAGGACTGCCCCTCCGACATGGACGAAGGGCTCTACGAACGGCTGCGCGACTGGCGGGCGATCCAGGCCCGGCGCAGCGGGCAGCCGGATTTCTGCGTCTTCACGGACAAGACGCTGATGGCCATCGCGGAAGCGGGGCCGTCCACTCCGGTTGAGCTCGCCCGCATCCCAGGCGTCCGTGCCCGCAAGCTCAACCGCTACGGAACCGACGTTCTCGCCATATGTGCAGGTCAAGAGCTTGAGAGCGGTGAGGACGAGGAATGATTCAAACTCGTCGAGAAAATAGTTTGCGCATGCCCCAGCAATCCCCATAGGTTCTAAAGCACGGAAACGGCGGCCTTCTCGAAGGCACCGGTTCCGTGCTGTACTTAACAACCGACGGACCGGCTCGCCCGGTCCCAGAGACGCCGAGAGGAGGCGATTCCAGTGATCAGCATCAACAGCAGCTCCGCCAGCACCGCCAAAATGACCGATCTCTCGGTCGCCTCCACATGCCTGCTCGGCTTCTCGAACGTGGGCACCGGTCTGTCCGGCATCGCTGCCATGCGGCCGGCGTCCTCCGTGTCTCTCGCGGCACTCCCTGTCCGCGAGCGCAATGAGCGACCGATGAAGGCACTGGAAGCAGTAGAGGCACAGGCGAAGGCCTATGCCTTTGCGGCCACCGGTGCCGAAGCCGGCAAGCAGTCGCATCACACGATGTGGGCCTTCCGTGGGCCTGACCCCTGGAGTGATCCAGCCTGATCGACGATCAGGCCGGCGCCTTCAGGGCCGCGGAACCCCACCCGGGATCCGCGGCCCTTCTGTTTGTCTCCGACCGGGGACAGCGGAGCGAAGGGGCCTCGGGACAAGAAAAAACCCCGGTACCAGCCGCCAACCGGCCAACCCGGCCGGCACGACCAGACGAGGAAGACCAGCCGTGCAACTCGAAGCGCACGCCCCGTCCGTACCGCCTTCCGAAACGATCACCCCGCCCGGCTCCACGGAGGACTCCACCTTGACCCCGCTCACTGCGCTGACCGCGCTCGACGACGCCATCGAGAACCTCGGCGTGCCCGTCCCCTGCCGTTCGAACGACCCGGAGGTCTTCTTCGCCGAGTCGCCGGCCGATGTCGAGTACGCCAAGTCCCTCTGCCGCACCTGCCCGCTGATCGAGGCCTGCCTCGCCGGCGCCAAGGAGCGGCGTGAGCCCTGGGGCGTCTGGGGCGGCGAGCTCTTCGTCCAGGGTGTCGTTGTCGCCCGGAAGCGGCCGCGTGGCCGCCCGCGCAAGAACCCGGTCGCGGCATGAACATCACAGGAACGATCGATCGCCCCCTGACGCACGACCCCAAGAAACAGGACCCGATGAAGCCGTCCGCCGGCGAGCCCACAGGCTCCGCGATTCCAGACTTCACTGCCACAGGCGCGCACGACTCGCGTCAGAACAGGACCCGAGAGATGCAACTCATCCCAGAAGCCCTCGCTCGTGCGCATATGCACGACCGACTCCAGGAAGCCGAGCAGGAACGCCGGGCCATGCGCCTGGTGGCGGCCCGGCGCATGCAGCGCCGTGCCGAGCGCGCGTCGCTGCGTGCCCGCCGCGCTCTGGCCATGGCGGTCATGCAGTAAGGCCCACTGGCCGAGAGGCAACGAAGCAACACGAACAACGAAGCAACACGAACAACAGATAACGCGAACAACCGCTGATCGCGGGGGTCGGTCCGAACGGGCCGGCCCCCGCGGTGCGTTGCCGCGCACCCGTGACCAAATCTCAGGCTCCGGCCGCGGAGCCCTCCTCGTCCAGTTCGGGCTCGGACTCCGGGTCCAGTCCCAACTCCGCCTCAGCCTCCGGTTCCGGTAGGAAGCCGGGCAGCCATTCCTCAAGTTCCTGTCGCAGCCGTACCGTCGCTCCCAGCTGGCACAGCACGCCGATCGTGCTCAGGGTCACCCGGTGTATCAGCAGGTACGCCGGGGGCAGGTTGAGCTGCTTGCCCAGTTGGTGTGCCGGGGAGCGGAGATCGGCGATCCGGGCCGCCTGACTCCGCATCCAGCCCCGGCTGAAGGTGAACTCGTCGACCTGGGCCGGCTCGATGATGGGGTGCAGGTAGTCCAGGACGGCGTCCGGGTCCAGTTCTATGGCCTCCTTGACGAAGCCTTCCCCGCGAAGCAGCTCGTAGACGGCTTCTGCCTCGCCGTCGATGGTCATGCGCAGAGACTCGCCGATCGTCGACGGCAGGCCGTCCGGGAGGCGGTCCACCGTGCCGAAGTCCAGGACGCCCAGCCGCCAACGGCTCTTGTCGCCGGAGCTTCCGGAGCTTCCGGAGCTTCCGGAGCTTTTGGTGCTTTCGGGGTTCTCGGGATCGTTCGGCAGGAGGCGGAAGTTCCCCGGATGCGGGTCGGCGTGCAACAAGCCGGTGCGGGACGGGCCGGAGAAGAGGAAACGGGCGAGGAGCTGACCTGCCCGGTCGCGCTCTTCCTGCGTACCGTCGGTTATCACCTCGGACAGTGGTATTCCGTCGATCCACTCCGTCACCAGCACCTGATCGCACTGGTGGACCACGGCAGGCACCAGCACGTCCGGGTCGCCCGCGAACTCCTCCGCGTGTGCCTGCTGAGCCTGGGCCTCCAGGCCGTAGTCGAGTTCCTCGGACACCCGGTCGCGCAGTTCCGCGATGAGCGGCTTGATGTCCATGCCCGGGATCAGCGGCCCCAGCAGCCGGGCGAAACGGCTCAGCTGGTTCAGGTCGGACAGCAGGGCTTCACCCGCCCCCGGGTACTGGACCTTGACCGCGACGTCCCGGCCGTCGTGCCAGACCGCCCGGTGCACCTGCCCTATGGAGGCCGCCGCGGCGGGCTTGTCCTGGAACTCCTGGAACAGCTCCTGCCAGTCGTCACCGAGCCGCTCCGCCAGCACGGAGTGCACCGTGCGCGTCGGCATCGGCGGGGCCGCTTCCTGGAGTTTGGTGAGCGCCGCACGATACGGGCCCGCGACCTCCTCGGGCAGTGCCGACTCGAAGACGGACATGGCCTGTCCGAACTTCATGGCGCCGCCCTTGAGCTCGCCGAGCACCTTGAACAACTGCTCCGCCGTGCGCTGTTGCAGCTCGCGGCCCACGAGGTCCGCGGACGCGCCGCCGATCCGTTTGCCAAGTCCCCAGGTCGCGCGCCCGGCGAAGCCGAGCGGTAGTGCGGCCAGCTTCGCGGTTCGGGTGACCGCCTTCCGGGGAAGATCAGACATGCGCCCTCCAAGTACCGGACAGCCGTGCCGCGTGCGGCTGTTGCCCGGCCATTGTCTCGTGCGGCCCTTCGTCGTCCGCGGCCTGCTCCCCCTTACCTTTCTCCCCGGGCCCGCAGGGGCATGCGGGATGCTGCCACACCGGGCGGGCGTGCCAGTCGAAACCAGGCACCGAAACCTCCCAGCGGGCTCCCGCACTCGACGGCAGTTCGCCGTCAAGGAAGGCGAGCGCATGCCCGGCGGCCAGCCCCGCGACCGTGGCCGCCAGCGTCAGATCGCACGCCGGCACCTGGCGGGGCTGCCCTGAACGCCACTGTGCGAGCAGGCGCGGCCAGGTCGGGTCCCGGTCGGTGCGCCCCAGGTCCAGACAGCCCGCGCAGGCTGTGTCGCCGGGCAGGACCAGCGGGCCGACGATGCCCGTGCCCTCCACGATCCCGGCGAAGAGATGAGGCGTACCGGAGTCGATCAGTGGCTCGGAGGCCGTCGGGTCGGGTGCGTGGACGGCCAGGCCGTCCCGGGGCGCGATGATCACCAGGGAGAGGCCCGGGGCGTCCTGTTCGGGAGCGGACCGGGCGCCGCCCCGGCCGGGTGGGCGGCCGGGGGCGGCTCTGCGCACCGCGCGCCGTGCGGCCTCGTCGCGGCGCTCGCCGATGGATTCCACGGGCAGCCCGCCCGGCGCCACGTCCCAGGGTTCGACACGGCCGCCGTCCTGCACATCGATCCGGCCCACGCCGGCGCCCGCAAGCGCCGAGGCCAGGGCGACCCCCACTCTGCCCGCGCCCCGTACCTGTACGTGCAGCGAGCGACGGGCCGCCAGGCGGCGCATGGCCTCGCCCGGTTCGGGAGCGACGAGGGAGAGCGAGGCGGCGTCTGGCCGGAGCCGGTCCAGGACAGCCGGTTTCCCGCGCAGAGCGTCGGCGGCGGGGCCGCCGCCCGTCGCGTCGTCCAGCAGCCCGGCCCCGGACAGCCGCTGCACGAGACCGTCGACATGGCCGTCGGGCAGACCCATGCGACGCCCCTCGTCGCGCAGGAGGGGCAGCCCGCGTGTTCCGTCGAGCAAGGTCAGGAAGCTGCCTGTCGCCGTGTCCATCGGGCCGAGCACCATCGCGTGTGCGGGTGCCATCCCGAACTGCACGGTGTTCAGATCCCGCCAGCCGCGCCGCAGCGCGGGTTTCACCATCGGATGCATGAAGCGTCCCCCCCCCGTACGTCCCCGTTGTTCACATCCACGTCCAGATCCACGTCCAGATCCACGTGCACGTTCCCGTTTGCGTCTTCGCTGCTCCGGTGGAGTTCGTCCCGCTCCGCCGGTCGAATGCCAGGATGCCCGCATTGCCCGGCGCGTGCCGAAAGTTATCCACAGAGGGTGGATGTTCGTCGTACAAATCAAGCGCGCGGGGTGCGGTTCGGCATCGATGCGTACCGGAGGCGGGACTTCCCCCGTGTGCAACGGGTAACGTCGGGGCGTGCCCGCCGACCCACTGCACCGCGCCGGAAACCCACAGCGCAGCACGACGAGCCAGCCGCCAAGCGGCTCAAGGGCGAGCGCGATCGAGGTCCGCAGGAGCGCGCGACGGCGCAGAACGGTCTCCGCGTACCGTGAGGGCGATCGCACCGTCGTGCTCATTCCCGCCCGGATGTCCGAGGCGGAGGAGCAGCGCTGGGTCACCGTCATGCTCGACAAGCTGGCCGCCCAGGAAAACAAGCGGGTGCTCGGCGACACGGAACTGTCCGAGCGTGCCGCCCGCCTCTCCGAGCTGTACTTCGACGGCCGTGCGCGGCCCACCTCGGTGCGATGGGTCACCAATCAGAACACGCGCTGGGGCTCGTGCACCCCGGCCGAGGGCAGTATCCGTCTGTCGCACCGGCTGCAGGGCATGCCCGAGTACGTCGTCGACTACGTCCTCGTCCATGAGCTGGCGCATCTGCTGGTGCCCGGCCACGGCTCCGATTTCTGGCGGCTCCTGGAGGCCTACCCGCGGACCGAGCGGGCCCGCGGCTACCTCGAAGGAGTGGTCGCCGCAGACCGCCTGCCCCAGGTGCCCGCGGCGCGCGGCGAGTGACTCGGGGCTGACGCCGAATCCCTGCCCGGACGGCCGGCGGCAGGGTTTGTGCGGCGGGTCGTGCACCGGGTCTGTGTACCGGGTCTGTACCGGCTTCCGCCACGGCTGGATTTTGCCGTTAGCCTGACGCGACGCACTTGTATTCCGGATGGGGGACGGTCGTTACGCATGGCCAGGGAATTCCAACGCGGCCACAAGGCCAAGATCAGTGACCTCACCGCGGGCACCGATCTGTACGTAGGTGTGCAGATCACCGGCCCCGGGCTGACATTCGACATCAGCTGTTTCGGTCTGGACGCCGACGAACGGCTGGCGGACGACCGGTACTTCGTCTTCTTCAACCAGCCGAAGACCCCCGAGGAGTCCATTCAGCTTCTCGGCGCGCAGGCGGGTGACACGGAGTCCTTCCGCGTCACCCTCGACAGGATCCCTCCACAGATCCAGAAGCTGTCGTTCACGGCGACCGTCGACGGTGCCGGACAGATGTCCCAGGTCGCCCCCGGGTACCTCCGCATCGTGGCGGGCGGCGAGGAGGTGGCCCGGTACTCGTTCACCGGCGCCGAGTTCTCCACCGAGCGTGCCGTGATGCTGGGCGACTTCTATCTGAAGGACGTCTGGCGGTTCGCCGCGGTCGGGCAGGGTTTCGACGGCGGCCTCGACGCGCTGCTGAAGAACTTCGGCGGCGAGGTCGCCGAGGAGGAGCCGGCCGCCGCGCCCGCGCCGGGGCCCGGTGCCCCGTCGTTCGCGCCGCCGGCCCAGGCCTCCGCGCCGCCCGCGTTCGGCGCCCCGGCAGGTCACGCCGCGCCGCCGGCTCCGGCGGCGCCCGCTCCTCCCGCGCCGCAGCCCGCTCAGGGTTTCGCGCCGCCCCCGGGGCACACGCCACCGGCACCGGCACCCGTACCTTCGGTGCACGCCGCGCCGACCATCATCGCGCCCATGACTCCACCGGCCGGCGCCCCAGTACCGCCTCCGGCACCCGCTCCGGCGCCCTACGGGCAGCCGGGCCAGCAGCCTCCGTACGGCCAGGCCCCCGGCCAGACCGCACCCCTACCGCCCGGATACGGGCAGCCCCAGGCGCCTCAAGCACCCCAGGCACCCGCCCCGCCTCCGGGATACGGCCAGCCGCCCGGTCCTCCGGGCTACGGCCAGCAGCCACCGTTCGGCCAGGTGCCGGGTCAGCCCGGTGCGCCGGGTGCGCCCGCCGCGTACGGAGTGCCGCAGGGCTCTCCCCAGGGCGGTGCCGGTGTCACCGCGGCGTTGCAGGCGTACAAGGAGACGCCCACCGGACAGCGCTGGACCCAACAGAACAAGAAGATGGTCCGTGTCGACCTCGGCATGGGCGGCGACCAGGCCGTACTGGCCCGCCAGGGCAGCATGGTGCTCTACCAGGGCAAGGTCGACTTCGGCCACAAGGGCGCCGGGTTCGCCGGCCGGATCGTGGGCAACGCGACCGGCCAGGAGATGCAGCTGATGCGCTGCTCGGGCCGCGGCCAGGTGTTCCTCGCGGAGAACTCCGCGATGCTGCATCCCATCGAACTGCAGGGAGACGCCGTCTGCGTCTCCGCGGAGAACGTCCTCGCCTTCGACGAGACGCTGCAGTACGAGGTGCGCCGCGTCGAAGGACACGGCATCCCCGGCGGCGCCCTGTTCACGATGCAGTTCCAGGGGACCGGCACGATCGTCGTGAAGACGCGTGGCGTGCCGGTGGTCCTGCCCGTGACGCCGACGACGTTCGCCGACTGCAACGCCGTCGTCGCGTGGTCCGCCGCCTCCCAGGTGATCGTGTCCAGCCAGGTGCGGATGCGCCGCAACGCCTATCCGGGCGACACCGGGGAGAGCGTGAACCTCCAGTTCCGCGGCGCGCCCGGCAATTTCATCGTCGTCCAGCCGTACGAGGTCTGAGGGAGCCCGTCCACATGAACCAGCAACTCGCGGGCTTCGCCCCGGCACCCGTTGCCGCGCGCATGGAGAACCACGGCAATCACATGCTCAAGGTCGCCATGCAGACCGGAAACGACCTCCTCGCGCGCGTGGGGTCGATGGTCGCCTACGAAGGCTTCGTCCAGTACGAGCCCAATCCGCCGGCCGTGCGCCAGATCGCCAAGGACTGGATGACCGGCGAGGGCGCACCCTTGATGAAGTGCTCCGGAGACGGCCTGCTCTACCTCTCCGACTACGGGGCGAACGTCGTCGTCATCAACCTCAACGGCGACGCGATCTCCGTCAACGCCACCAACCTGCTCGCCTTCGACGCCCACCTGACGTGGGGTGTCGAACGAGTCAAGGGGCTGGCGAAGTTCGCCGGCCAGGGCCTGTGGAACACCAAGATCTCCGGGCAGGGCTGGGTCGCGCTGACCTCCCGGGGCAAGCCCCTCGTCGTGGACTGCGGCGGCGGCGAGGACGAGACGTACGTCGATCCGGACGCCCTCGTCGCCTGGTCCCCGAACCTCAAGGTGAAGGGCAAGCGCAGCTTCAAGGCACAGTCGCTGATCGGGCGGGGCAGTGGCGAGGCCTTCCAGATGGCCTTCTCCGGACAGGGCATCGTCGTCGTCCAGCCCAGCGAGGACAGCACCGACCGCCTCCGGGTACGGGGCTGAGGGGAGGACACACACCATGCAGAGCCCGCTTTTCGCCTACAACGACCAGCAGTCCCAGGACCGCTACAGCCTGCAGAACAAGCAGATGCTGCGCGTCGTCCTGGAGGGCCACGACGATGTGCTCGCCCGCAAGGGCACCATGGTCGCCTATCAGGGTCTTCTGGAGTTCGACGCCGAGTTCCAGAACACCGGCCAGCAGCGTTCCCGCGCCATCACGGGGGAGGGCCTCGACCTGATGCGCTGCCACGGGCAGGGCACCGTCTACCTGGCCAACCTCGCCCAGCACATCCATGTGGTGGACGTGGACCAGGACGGTCTCACCGTGGACAGCAGTTACGTCCTGGCGATGGACTCCTCGCTGCACCACGACGTGATCGCCGTGGACAGCCAGTACGGCATCTCCGGCTCCGGCAAGTACCAGCTCAACATCAGCGGGCAGGGCAAGGTCGCCCTGATGACGTCGGGCATGCCGCTGATGCTGCAGGTGACGCCGGACAAGTACGTCAACTGCGACGCCGACGCGATCGTGGCCTGGTCCACGAGTCTGCGCGTCCAGATGCAGGCCCAGACGCATTCCTCCGGAGTGTTCCGGCGCCGTGGCAACACGGGTGAGGGCTGGGAGCTCAGCTTCATGGGCCAGGGATACGCGCTCGTGCAGCCCAGCGAGATGCTGCCGCCGCAGAACGCGGCGATCGGGTCCGGGCTCGCTGCCCAGTACGGGATGGGGCAGCAGGGGGCCCGGGCGCAGAACCAGGGGAATGCCTGGAGCTGATCGCTCCTGAGCTCCTGAGCTCCTGTGCTCCTGCGCTTCGAGAGACGGGGCGTTCGACGACTGCGAGTCCGCCGTGGCTGGGCGCGCAGTTCCCCGCGCCCCTGTGGGGCGCCTCCTGAACAAGGGATGGGGGGGGGCCGCAGCTGCGGCCACCCCCCCCATCCCTTGTTCAGAGCCTTGTTCGTGCTGTTTCCAGGAGGCGGACCACCGAGTCGTCGGCGACCTGCGGGACCTCGTCGTAGGTGAACCAGCGGAGGTCCAGGGATTCCTCGCTGATCGTCTGCACGGAGCCCGGCTCGGCCACCACCGCGTACTGCACGTCGAAGTGGCAGTGGCACGGCGGCGGGATGGGATGCCGGTCGAGCCGTACGGGACCGCCCGGGAGCAGTGTCAGCCCCTGGATGCCCGACTCCTCCGTGGCCTCTCGCAGGGCCGCGGCCTCCAGAGTGGCGTCCTCGGGCTCGCAGTGGCCGCCCATCTGGAGCCACATCCGAAGCTTCCTGTGGAGCGTCAGGAGCACCCTGCCGTGGCCGGGATCGATCACCAGGGCGCTCGCCGTGACGTGCCCGGCCGTGCAGGCCTTCCACATGCCGTCCGGGTGAGCCGCCAGATGGTCGAGGTAGGCCTGACGCAGTTCCTCCTGCCCCTCGACGTCCTTCAGGACCAGGACGGCGTCGTCGTACAGGCTCACTTGTCGTTGTCGCCCTTGTCCTTGTTCCCGTCGTTCGAGTCGTTCGAGTCGTTCCCGTTCTCGTCCGTGCCCTTGTCCTTCGTCAGGTTCGGCCGCTCGGGTGAACCGTCCGCTGCCTCGCCGAGCATCTTGTCGAGTTCGGAGAAGTCCAGCTGCTCGCGGTGCACGAAGCCGTCCGGGTCGTCCAGGTCGGAGGCGGTCGGCAGCATGTCCGGGTGTGCCCACAGGCCGTCCCGGCCGTCGACCCCGCGCGCGTCCGTGAGCGAGGCCCACAGTCGCGAGGCGTCCCGCAGCCGTCGCGGGCGCAGTTCCAGGCCGATCAGCGTGGCGAACGTCTGCTCGGCAGGGCCGCCCGTGGCGCGGCGGCGGCGCAGCGTCTCACGCAGTGCGTCGGCGGACGACAGACGGGGCTTCGCGGCCGAGTGCACCACCGCGTCCACCCAGCCCTCGACGAGCGCCAGCGCCGTCTCCAGGCGGGCCAGCGCGGCCTTCTGCTCCGGCGTGTCCTCCGGCTGGAACATGCCCTGCTGGAGTGCCTGCTGCAGCTCCTCGGGGTTCTGCGGGTCGAACTGGCCGACCACGTCCTCCAGCTTGGCCGTGTCGACCTTGATCCCGCGCGCGTACCCCTCGACCGCGCCGAAGAGGTGCGAGCGCAGCCATGGCACGTGGGCGAAGAGCCGCTGGTGGGCGGCCTCACGCAGGGCGATGTAGAGACGCACCTCGTCCTGGCCGATGCCCAGGTCCTTGCCGAACGCCTCGATGTTCAGCGGCAGCAGCGCGGCCTTACCGGCCGGGCCGAGCGGCAGTCCGACGTCGGTCGAGCCGACGACCTCGCCCGCGAGCACGCCGACGGCCTGCCCGATCTGCGTGCCGAACATGGCGCCGCCCATGGAACGCATCATTCCAAGGAGCGGGCCCGCCATGGCCTGCATCTCCTCGGGCAGGACATCGCCCATGGCCGCGCCGACGCGCTCGGCGACCGGGTCGACGAGCTCCTTCCACACCGGCAGGGTCGCCTCGACCCACTCCGCGCGGCTCCAGGCCACGGCGGAGGAGGCGCCGGACGGCAGCGACGTCGCGTCGTCCAGCCACAGGTCGGCCAGCCGTACCGCGTCCTGGACCGCGGTGCGCTCGGCGGGGCCGACGCTCGCGTCCTTCGTGCCGTCGGAGGTGCCCTGGGAGACCGTCTGGCGGGCGATCTGCTTGGCCATGTCCCAGTTCACCGGGCCGCCCTCGTAGGAGAGCATCTGACCCAGCTGCTGGAACGCGGCGCCCAGGTCGTTGGGGTTCAGCGAACCGAACATGGCTGCGAGCGGGTTGTCGCCACCGGGCCCGCCGGGCCCGAAACCGAACGGGCTGGCAGGTCCCTGACCACCACCGCTCTCCTGGTCCTTCTTCTTGCCCTCGTCGCCGTTCTCCGGCTCCTCCGGCGGAAGGCCGAATCCGAATGGGGTGTCACTCACGGGATTCCTCGGCTGTTAAGGCCGCCGGTTCGCTCCGACGGCGGCTGCCCTGCATCACCACCCAGCGTAGACACCACAACCGGTTCGGGCCTCGGTGCGTCGCCGACTCGGCGGCTGCGGCAGGATGGATGCCACCTGGTACGTACGCGTCACTCGCGTTCTTACTGAAGACAACCGCTGGAGACGCCCGGTGAGTTCCCCAGATCCACAGGTTCGCGCAGCGCGAAACCCCTCAACCCACTCGTCGCCCGAACATCGGCCCTCACCGTCGGCGTCGCGGGCCGACGGGACGTCCGCCGTACGCGGTCCCGTCGTCGCGGTCACCGGCGCCGCGGCCGGGATCGGCGCGATGCTCACCGAGCGGCTCGCCGCCAGTGACGAGATCAAGCAGGTCATCGCCATCGACGAGCGGCGTGGCGAGTGCGCGGGCGCCCAGTGGCACATCCTGGACGTCCGCGACCCGGCCATCGCCGAGAAGCTGCGCGGCGCGGACGTCGTGGTGCACCTCGCGCTCGACCTCGATCTGGAGACGGATCCGGCGGCGCGTACGGCGTACAACGTGCGGGGCACCCAGACCGTGCTCACGGCCGCCGCGGCCGCCGGGGTCCACCGTGTCGTGCTGTGCACGTCGGCCATGGTCTACGGGGCGCTGCCCGACAACGAACTGCCCCTCTCCGAAGACGCCGAACTGCGGGCCACCGCCGAGGCCACCGGGGTCGGAGACCTGCTGGAGGTCGAGCGGCTCGCCCGGCGGGCGCCCCGCGCGCATCCCGGGCTCAACGTCACCGTGGTACGTCCCGCCGTGCTCGTCGGAGGCACCGACACCGCGTTGACCAGGTACTTCGAGTCGCCTCGGCTCCTGGTCGTCGCCGGCTCCCGGCCCGCCTGGCAGTTCTGCCACGTCGAGGACCTGTGCCTCGCCCTGGAGTACGCCGCCCTGGAGAAGGTCGACGGGGAACTGGCCGTCGGATGCGACGGATGGCTGGAACAGGAGGAGGTCGAGGAGCTCAGCGGGATCCGGCGGATGGAGCTGCCGTCCGCCGTCGCCCTGGGAGCCGCGGCCCGGCTGCACCGGATCGGGCTCACCCCGTCGCCGGCCGGGGACCTCGCGTACACGATGTACCCCTGGGTGGTCAGCGGGAGCCGGCTGCACGACGCCGGATGGCGGCCGCAGTGGACCAACGAGGAGGTTCTCGCCGAGCTGCTGGGCGAGGTCGCCGGGCGGCACACCGTCGCCGGACGGCGGCTCGGGCGCAAGGACGCCACCGCCGCGGGAGCCGCGGGGGCGACGGTCGCCCTGCTCGGCACGGCCGCGCTGGTGCGGCGGGCGCGGAAGGCCCGGCGGCGGATCTGAGGCGGTGGAGTGGGGCCGGCGTGGAACTGGCGTGGGGTCGGCGTGGCACTGGCGTGGGGCGGCGGTCCCGCGCGGTTCTGCCACCCCGCCGCACTGGCTTTCCGCCCCGCCGTATCGGCCTTCCATGTCGCACGCGCGCGTGCGACATGGAAACCGTTGTTCCATGAGGCTTACGGGGTGGGGCACGATGGGGAGATGGCACCCATGAACGACCACCCCGGTGAGCAGGCCGCGCAGGAGCCCATCAAACTCCTGGCGATCCGGGAGACCGACCTCTCCCTGGACGAGATCTTCCGGGCCGTCGGCGACGACGCCTCCGGAGGGACCGCGCTCTTCGTGGGAACCGTGCGCAACCACGACGGGGGAGCGGACGTCGATGCCCTCGGGTACTCCTGCCACCCCAGCGCGGAGGCCGAGATGCGGCGTGTCGCGGAGAAGGTCGTCGCGGAGTATCCGGTGCGGGCGCTCGCCGCCGTGCACCGGATCGGTGACCTCCGGGTGGGCGATCTCGCAGTGGTCGTCGCCGTCTCCTGCCCGCACCGGGGAGAGGCCTTCGAGGCCTGCCGGAAACTGATCGACGACCTGAAGCACGAGGTCCCGATCTGGAAGCACCAGAAATTCTCCGACGGTACGGAGGAATGGGTCGGAGCCTGCTGACCCGACTTCATCAGGCCCCACTGACCCCATCAGGCCCCACTGGCCCCAGCGGTCACCACCGGGTCTCACTCGTCCGGCTTCCGGTTGCGTAACCCGACCCCTGCCGTGAGCGTTGAACAAGCGGATGGTTAATCTGCTGATCAGTCAGTTGCGGTGGTTCATGGGGTTGGGAGGTCGGTATGGCAGCGCTCGCCTGGTTGCTGATTCCGCTTTTCGCCGCGATCGGTGCCGGAGCCTGGGGCAGTTGGGCAGGACGGAACCGCAAGACCATCGGTGACGGCCATGAGCTCGCGGGCTACACACGCTTCCGCGAAGCCATGGAGAAGTCGCGCACGGACGCCTGACCGGCCCTCGGACCCCCGGACGGGCGGCCCCGACGGCGCGTTGACAGTGCGGTCCCGTACTGTCGTTCCATGCCACGCCGCACCGCGACGATGCTCGCCTCCACCCTGATGCTGATCGCGCTCCTGTGCGCGGGAGTCTTCATCAAAGTGCCGTACTCGGAGATGTCACCGGGTCCGACGGTGAACACGCTCGGCGAGCACGACGGCGAGCCGGTGCTGCAGATCTCCGGCCGCAAGACCTATCCGACGAGCGGTCACCTGAACATGACCACCGTCCGGGTCACCAGCGCCGACTACAACATGAACCTGGTCGAGGCCGTCTACGGCTGGCTGGCGCACGACAACAAAGTGGTCCCGCACGACACGCTCTACCCCGACGGCAAGACGGAAGAGCAGTCGACGCAGGAGAACGCCGAGGAATTCAACCAGTCCCAGGAGAGCGCCAAGGTCGCGGCGCTCAAGGAGATCGACATCCCGGTGAAGTCCTGGGTGATCGTCTCCACCGTCGTCAAGGACACCCCCGCCGAGGGCAGGCTGCACGCCGGTGACGTGATCAAGGCCGTCGACGGTACGAAGGTGAAGGCGTTCGGTGACGTCGCGAAGCTGGTCACCGAGCACAAGCCCGGCGAGAAGGTCGTCTTCACGGTCGTGCCCGCCAAGGAACAGGCCGCCGCCGAGAAGAAGAACAAGACGGCGACCAGGACCGAGGACGTCACGATCACCACCGCCAAGTCCCACGACAAGGGTGAGGACCGGGCGATAGTCGGCATCCAGGCCGGGACCGACCACACCTTCCCGTTCACCATAGACATCAAGCTCGCCGACGTCGGCGGCCCCAGTGCCGGTCTGATGTTCGCCCTCGGCATCGTCGACAAGCTGACCCCGGGCAGCCTCACCGGCGGCAAGTTCGTCGCCGGCACCGGCACCATCGACGACGAGGGCAAGGTCGGCCCGATCGGCGGTATCGAGATGAAGACGGTCGGCGCCCGGGCCAAGGGCGCCCAGTACTTCCTCACACCCAAGGACAACTGCGCGGCCGCCGCCCGGGACGTCCCCGACGGGCTCACGCTCGTCAAGGTCGACACCATCGACGACGCGGTGGGCGCCCTCAAGGACATCCACGACGGCGACACGGCCGACCTGCCGAAATGCACCAAGAGCTAGCGATGTACCCCCTGACGCACCGGCAGGCCGCGAACCTGTCGGCTACTCCGCGAACGTCGCCGTGAGTGCCTCGGCCAGTCCCGGTACGAGGTCGGATCCGGTGAGCACGTCGGTCGCCGCGTCCTTCTCGCGCAACCGCAGCGCCGAATCGCGCTTCCCGCCGCGCAGTACGCCCACGGTCATCCGGACCTCCTGGCGCTCCGGGTGCTCGGCGACCCACTTCGCCAGCCGCTGCTCGTCGAGGCCGTCCGGTACGGACGCCTCCGCGGACGGCGGCAGCATCAGCCGCTCCACGGACAGCGCGCAGCCGACCACGGAGTCCGGCCAGGCGATGGTGCCGAGGAACTCGTCCAGCGGGCTGCCCGCCGGAAGTTCGTCCTGCTCAATAGGGGTGAGCGTGCCCTCGGGCACGTCTTCGGTCAGACCCAGACGCTCGGCGAGTCCAGGTTCCTGGGAACGCAGTCGGGTGGTGTCGACCAGAGCGAAGAGCCGGGCGGGCTGGTCCCAGCCGAGCCCTGAAACGTACTCGTCGATTTCGAGGACGGCGCGGGTGAGGGGCGCGGCCGCCATGGGGGTGCCTGAGGAGGCAGTGTTGGACATGGTCACAATCCTGCCTCGTTCGACCCCCGAAGCGGGAACCGAGTAAAGCATCAGTAAGTTGCATAGATGTGGCCCGGCGTCTGCAGGGCCCCCAGATACCAACAGCGAACTTCGAGGTGCGCACCTTGGCTTTCCAGATGCCGGACCGCGGCGGAGGCCCGACAGGGCCGCGGATGAGAGTGGGCCGACCGTCCCGACGCGTCCGGACCCTGCTCATGACACTGGGCGTACTGGCCGTGCTGGCCATGGCCTTCGTCATGTTCGCGGGGTTCTGGACGGACTGGCTCTGGTACCGGTCGGTGAAGTACTCCTCCGTCTTCACGACCACCCTGTCGACGAAGATCGGTCTGTTCTTCGTCTTCGGACTGCTGATGGCCGTGGCCGTCGGAGTGAACATCTGGCTGGCCCACCGGCTGCGGCCACCGCTCAGCGCCATGTCGATGGAGCAGCAGAGCCTGGACCGCTACCGGATGAGCGTGGCCCCGTACAAGAAGTGGATCCTTCTCGGGATCACCTCACTGGTCGGGCTGATCGCGGGCGCCTCCGCAGCGGGCCAGTGGCGTACGTGGCTCATGTGGGTGAACGGAGTGCCCTTCAACCAGAAGGACCCCCAGTTCCACCTGGACGTGTCCTTCTACGCCTTCGACCTGCCCTGGTACCGCTTCATGCTGGGCTTCGGCTTCGCGGCCGCGATCCTCTCCCTGATCGCCGCCGCGCTGACGCACTACCTGTACGGCGGACTGCGTGTCACCAGCCCCGGAGCGCGTGCCACGGCAGCGGCCACCGGCCATCTGTCGGTGCTGCTGGGCATCTTCGTCGCGCTGAAGGCGGTCGCCTACTGGCTCGACCGGTACGGGCTCGCGGTGAAGTCCAGTGACTTCAAGGCGACGGGCAACTGGACGGGTCTCAGGTACGTCGACGCGAACGCGTATCTGCCGGCCAAGACGATCCTCTTCTGCATCGCGGTCATCTGCGCCCTGCTGTTCTTCGCCACCCTGTGGCGGCGTACCTGGCAGCTGCCCGTCATCGGCTTCGGCCTGATGGTGCTGTCGGCGGTCCTGATCGGCGGTCTGTA
The DNA here is from genome assembly GCF_001418335.1 of Streptomyces aurantiacus. Classification (GTDB taxonomy): domain Bacteria; phylum Actinomycetota; class Actinomycetes; order Streptomycetales; family Streptomycetaceae; genus Streptomyces; species Streptomyces aurantiacus. The sequence goes on from NZ_LIPP01000001.1 coordinate 21,777, forward strand.
CCCGGCGATCGTGCAGAAGTTCCAGGTCCAGCCGAACGAGCAGGCCAAGGAAGCGCCGTACGTCGAGAAGAACCTCAAGGCGACCCGCGACGCGTACGGGATCAACGGCACCGAGGTCACCGAGTACGCGGGCGCGAGCACGACCAAGGACAAGACGAAGCTGCGCGACGACGCCGACGGCGCCGCGAGCATCCGGCTCCTGGACCCGAACGTCGTCTCGCCCACGTTCCAGCAACTCCAGCAGGTGCGCAATTACTACGCGTTCCCGTCGAACCTGGACGTCGACCGCTACAGCAAGGACGGCAAGGACCAGGACACCGTCATCGGTCTGCGCGAGCTGAACCTCCAGGGCATCCCGAAGAGCAACTGGATCAACAACCACTTCCGCTACACGCACGGCTTCGGAGTGGTCGCGGCCAAGGGCACCAACGCCGACGCCGAGGGACGCCCGGAGTTCACCGAGTACGACCTGCCGTCCAAGGGCGGCCTCGGCGGTGGCGACTACGAGCAGCGGATCTACTACGGCGAGAAGACCGGCCAGTACTCGATCGTCGGCGGCCCGCAGAAGGAGATCGACTACTCCGACGACACCGGCGAGAAGACGACCAGTTACAAGGGCAAGAGCGGCGTCAACCTCTCGAACCCGGTCAACCGCGCGGCGTACGCGGTCGCGTTCAGCGAGCCGCAGATCCTCTACTCCGGTGCGATCGGCGAGGGTTCGAGAATCCTCTACAACCGCACGCCCAAGGAGCGCGTCGAGGCGGTGGCCCCCTGGCTGACCATCGACGGCGATGCCTACCCGGCGGTCGTCGGCGGGAAGATCGAGTGGATCGTCGACGCGTACACGACGACCAACGGCTACCCGTACGCCTCGCGCACCACCCTCGGTGACACGACGGCCGACTCGCTCACCGCCGCCAACAACCAGCGGGCGGTGGTGGCCCAGCAGAACCAGGTCAACTACATCCGCAACTCGGTGAAGGCGACCGTCGACGCGTACAGCGGCAAGGTCACGCTCTACGAGTGGGACACCAAGGACCCGGTCCTGAAGACCTGGAAGAAGGCCTTCCCCGGGACGGTGAAGCCGAAGGGCGACATCCCGCAGGCCCTCATGGACCATCTCCGGTACCCGCAGGACCTGTTCAAGGTCCAGCGCGAGCTGCTGACCCGCTACCACGTGAAGGACGCGGAGACGTTCCTCAGCGGCAGCGAGGTGTGGCAGGTGCCGGACGACCCGACCAACAAGTCGGGCAACGCGGTGCCGCCGTACTACCTCAGCATGAAGATGCCGGGGGAGCAGTCGCAGGCGTTCTCCCTGACGACGACGCTCACCCCGAACGGCCGCGACAACCTGAGTGCCTTCGTGTCGGTCAACGCCGAAGCCGGCACGAGCGACTACGGCAAGATCAACGTCCTCAAACTACCCACCGGCAGAACGGTCGACGGACCCAAACGGGTACAGAGCCAGTTCAACTCGGAGCCATCCATCGCCGAGTCCATCAGACTCCTCAGAGGTGGTGACTCGGAAGTCGAGTACGGCAACCTGCTGACGGTGCCACTCGACGGCGGCCTGCTCTACGTGGAGCCCGTCTACGTACGTGGTGGCGGACTGAAGTACCCCCTGCTGCGGAAGGTACTGGTGACCTACGGAGGCGCGACGGCCTTCGAGGACACGCTGGACCAGGCGCTCAACAAGGTCTTCGGAGCGGACGGTTCGACCACCGAACCACCGGACGAGGGCGAGGACGAGACGACCCCACCGCCGACGTCCAACGACCCCACGGTCCAGGAAGCGCTCGACGACGCCCAGAAGGCCTTCGACCAAGGCCAGGAAGCCCTCAAGAAGGGCGACTGGGAGGCGTACGGAACGGCGCAGAAGGACCTGGAGGACGCGCTTGAGCGGGCCGAGGACGCACAGGCCGCGGCCGACAAGAGCGCAGGCAGCAGCGGCAAACCCAGCGCCTCCGGCGACAAGAAGACCGAGGAGAGCAGCAAGCCGAGCAGCACTCCGAGCAGCAGTAAGAGCCCGGACACCAGCTGAGTCAGGAGCCCTCTCGCGCCGTGGTACGGTTGCAACACAACGGCGCGGGGTGGAGCAGCTCGGTAGCTCGCTGGGCTCATAACCCAGAGGTCGCAGGTTCAAATCCTGTCCCCGCTACTGAAGTAGAAGGACCCGGATCCTCAAAGGATCCGGGTCCTTCTGCGTGTGCGGATCTGCGTGCGCGGATCTTCGGCAGAGCGTCAGCGGACCGCTCGGGACCGCACCTCGTTCATCAGTGCTGTGGTGGTGAAGGCCGCGTCGGGCGGAGGGAGTTGCGGGAACTGTGTTTCACTTGTCTCTCTGTGGGCATGTCGACAAAACGCTGAAGTGACCTCACTGGCTGCGGTATACCAGGTGTACCCAGGTTGCAGGTGGTGCGACGATGGACGTTATGGGGGACAAGGCAACTCTGTTGGAAACAGGGCGGTTTGTTCAGCCTTCCGACCGGGACGAGACCGGTGAGGCTGTGGAGGAGGCTCGTCAACGGCTCGCCGCGGAAGAGGGCGACGCCGAGGCGATGAGTGTCCTCGGAGCCATGCTGCTCCGCCGCGGTGATCTCGACGGGGCCGAGCCGCAGCTGCGCGCTGCCACCGCGGCCGGTGACCGGGCCGCCGCCAACAACCTCGGTGTCCTCCTGCACCAGCGCGGATACGCGGAGGAGGCGGCCGGCTGGTGGCGGATCGCCGCCGTCGCGGGCTCCGCGGCCGCCGCACACGCACTGGGGCGCCACCACCGCGAGCGCGGCGACGAGCCCGCCGCCGAGTACTGGCTGCGCCAGTCCGCCGAGCAGGGCCACGCCCTCGGCGCGTACGCGCTCGCCGATCTCCTGGAGCACCGCGGTGACGCCCGCGCCGAGAACTGGATGCGGGCCGCCGCCGAGCGGGGCCACCGCGAGGCGGCCTACCGGCTCGCGCGGGCACTCGACCGGACGACCGCGCAGGCGGGTGACACCGACAAGGGGAACGGCAACGGGAACGGGAACGGCGGCGAGGTGGCCGTCGGCGAGCCGGCCGAGCAGTGGTACCGGCAGGCGGCGGCGCGTGGCCACCGCAGGGCCGCGCTGCACCTCGGGGCGATCCTGGAGAAGCGTGGGGAGCTGAAGGAGGCCGGGCGCTGGTATCTGACCTCCGCCAAGGACGGCGAGGCGCGGGCCGCCTGTGCGCTGGGGTTCCTGCTGCGGGACGCGGGCGACACCGAGAGCGCGGCCGTGTGGTGGCTGAGGGCCGCCCAGGACGGCGACGGTAACGCCGCCAACGCGCTGGGAGCGCTGCACGCCCAGCGGGGTGAGACGCAGACCGCCGAGCGCTGGTACCGGGCCGCGATGGACGCAGGCGACGTGAACGGCGCGTACAACCTCGGGCTGCTCTGCGCCGAGCAGGCGCGCACCGCCCAGGCCGAACAGTGGTACCGGCGGGCGGCGTACGCGGGGCACCGCGAGGCGGCGAACGCCCTGGCCATCCTGCTGCTCCAGGTCGGCGACGCTGCCGGAGCCGAGCCGTGGTTCTCCAAGGCGGCGGAGGCCGGCAGCGTCGACGCCGCGTTCAACCTCGGGATCCTGCACGCGGGGCGGGGCGAGGACGCGGCGGCGCTGCGGTGGTACGAACGGGCCGCCGCCGCCGGGCACGCCGAGGCCGCGCTCCAGGTCGGGATCGCCCGGCTCCGGGACGGCGACGAGGGAGCCGCCGAGCGGCATCTCCGGTGTGCCGCGGGAGGCGGCAGCGCGGAGGGGGCCTACCGGCTGGCGACCGTCCTCGACGCCCGGCGTCCCCCCACGCCCGCGCACGAGCTGGGGGAGCCGACCGTCGAGAAGAGCGAGTGCGAGGAGTGGTACGAGCGGGCCGCTTCCCAGGGGCACCGGCGGGCGCAGGTGCGCGTGGGGATGCTGGCGTCCGCCCGCGGGGACGTCGTGGAGGCGGCCCGCTGGTACCGGGAGGCCGCGGAGGCGGGGTCCCGGAACGGGGCGTTCAACCTGGGGCTGCTGCTGGTCCGGGAGGGGAGTGAGCCGGAGGCCGCCCTGTGGTGGACCCGGGCCGCCGACGCGGGGCACGGGCGGGCGGCGTTGCGGCTCGCGCTTGTCTACGCGCGTCGTGGGGAGCTGGTGGAGGGGCAGCGGTGGGCCGATCGGGCGGTGTCGCTCGGGCCCGGTGAGGTGTCGGAGCGGGCGGCGCGGTTGCGGGATGCGTTGCGGCAGGAGTTGTCCGCGTGACGGAGGTGGGGGGTGGTTTTCACCCCCGCCGCCCCTACCCTTCCCGTGCCTTCTGGGGGCTGCGCCCCCAGACCCCCTATCGGCCTGAACGGCCTCGTCCTCAAACGCCGGACGGGCCGAGTGAGGCCGGCCTCGGCGAAGAGGGGTGCTCGGAGAAGGGATTTGCGCTGGTCGGCGGGGTGACGTAATGTTCAGTTCATCGCCGCGGGGTGGAGCAGCTCGGTAGCTCGCTGGGCTCATAACCCAGAGGTCGCAGGTTCAAATCCTGTCCCCGCTACTGAAGACCGAAGGCCCGGAACCAATGGTTCCGGGCCTTCGGTGTTTCGCGAAACCCTGTCCGAGGGTGATGGTGCGTGAGTTCTGGGTGCGGCGTGCGGTCAGGCCGTCGTCGTCGTCGCCGCGCAGTTCGGGCAGACGCCGCGGTACGTCACCTCTACGTCCGAGACCGTGAAGCCGAAGCGCTCGGAGTCGGGTAGGTCCGCCAGCGGGTTTCCGCCCGGGTGTACGTCCTTGATCGCGCCGCACTGGGCGCAGACCAGGTGGTGGTGCGGCCGGTGGGCGTTCGGGTCGTACCGCTTCGCGCGCTTGTCCGTGGCGACTTCCAGCACCTCGCCGAGCGAGACCAGCTCGCCCAGGGTGTTGTAGACGGTCGCCCGGGAGATCTCCGGAAGCTTCACGACAGCGCGCGAGTGCACCTCGTCGGCCGTCAGGTGGACGTGGTCGCCGTCGAGGACCTCAGCCACGACACGCCGCTGCGCGGTCATGCGCCAGCCGCGTCCGCGCAGTCGTTCCAACAGGTCGCTCATACGGCAGAGCTTAACAGCTGCTGGACCAGATCCCGAACAGGTGTGACTTTGGAGCTTAACTTGACTTAGACCTTGTCCATTGTAGGATCGAGATCGACTTTGGTCGGGGCATGAAACTGGCCGAGGAACAGAACTGGTGAGGAATGACGCAGGAGGCGCACGTGACGCAGGGACCGCTTACGACGGAGGCCGGCGCGCCGGTGGCCGACAACCAGAACAGCGAGACCGCGGGCGTCGGCGGCCCCGTCCTCGTCCAGGACCAGCTCCTGCTGGAGAAGCTCGCCCACTTCAACCGCGAGCGCATACCGGAGCGTGTGGTGCACGCCCGTGGCGCCGCCGCCTACGGCACGTTCACGCTCACCCGCGACGTCTCCCGGTGGACGCGTGCCGCGTTCCTCTCCGAGGTCGGCAAGCAGACCGAGACCTTCCTGCGCTTCTCGACCGTGGCCGGCAACCTCGGCTCGGCCGACGCCGTCCGCGATCCGCGCGGCTGGGCGCTGAAGTTCTACACCGAGGACGGCAACTACGACCTCGTCGGCAACAACACCCCGGTGTTCTTCGTCAAGGACGCCATCAAGTTCCCCGACTTCATCCACACGCAGAAGCGCGACCCGTACACCGGCTCGCAGGAAGCCGACAACGTGTGGGACTTCTGGGGCCTTTCGCCCGAGTCCACGCACCAGGTGACCTGGCTCTTCGGCGACCGCGGCATCCCCGCCTCGTACCGCCACATGAACGGGTACGGCTCGCACACCTACCAGTGGAACAACGAGGCCGGCGAGGCCTTCTGGGTCAAGTACCACTTCAAGACCGACCAGGGCATCAGGAACCTGACGACCGAGGAGGCCGTGAAGGTCTCCGGTCTCGACCCCGACTCGCACCAGCGGGACCTGCGTGAGTCGATCGAGCGCGGCGACTTCCCGTCCTGGACCGTGCAGGTGCAGATCATGCCGGTGGCCGACGCGGCCGGGTACCGCTTCAACCCGTTCGACCTCACCAAGGTGTGGCCGCACGAGGACTACCCGCCGATCGAGATCGGCAGGCTGGAGCTCAACCGCAACCCGGAGAACGTCTTCGCCGAGGTCGAGCAGTCCATCTTCAGCCCCGCGAACTTCGTGCCGGGTATCGGGCCCTCGCCCGACAAGATGCTCCAGGGCCGTCTCTTCGCGTACGGCGACGCCCACCGCTACCGCGTCGGCATCAACGCCGCCAACCTGCCGGTGAACCGCCCGCACGCCGCCGAGGCGCGTACCAACTCACGTGACGGCTTCCTGTACGACGGCCGCCACAAGGGTGCCAAGAACTACGAGCCGAACAGCTTCGGCGGACCCGTCCAGACGGACCGGCCGCTCTGGCAGAGCACCCCGGTCACCGGCGCCACCGGCAACCACGAGGCTCCCTCGCACGCCGAGGACAACGACTTCGTACAGGCGGGCGACCTCTACCGCCTGATGTCCGAGGGGGAGAAGGACCGCCTGGTCGACAACCTGGCGGGCTTCATCGCCAAGGTCTCGCGCGACGACATCGCCGAGCGCGCGATCGGCAACTTCCGTCAGGCCGACGGAGACTTCGGCAAGCGGCTGGAGGCCGCGGTCCAGGAACTGCGCGGCTGATACCGGCACTGGATCGCTTGTCGTAGAGAGCGGGCCGGCTCCCCTCGCACTGGGGAGCCGGCCCGCTTGCCTGTGTGCCGCTGCCGCCGCTGCTCAGGCCGGGGCGGGCTGTCGTAGCGGCGCCCAGCAGCGGATGATGTCGCGGACCGAGACGATGCCGACCGGCTCGCCGCGGTCGAGGACGATGAGATGGCGGAAGCCGCCGTGGGCCATGGCCTGAGCGGCCTCCTCCAACGTCCAGGTAGGGGTGGCGAACACCACGTCGTTGGTCGTGTGGGCATGGGCGGGCTCGGTGTCCGGGCTCTGGCCCAGGCCGACGGAGTTGAGGATGTCGCGCTCGGTGAGGATGCCGATCCCGCTGTCGTCGGGATCGAGGACCACGGCCGCGCCGATACGGCGAGCGGACATCAGCGCGGCGGCCTTCCGGAGGGTGTGGGCGGGGCCGATGGTGAGGACCACCGTGCTCATGGCGTCGCGGACGAGCATGGACGGAGCCACCTCCTACGAATCCGTTCGTTAACGGATTCACAAGTTCACAAGTGAGGGTCCCCCCAGAGTCGCAGTTAAAGAGAGGGTCAACAAGAGGGCGCGCGCCGCCTGTTCGGGGCGTGCCCCGCGCCCCAGCGCCCCCGGACGACTCCACCCGCCTCAGTAGCGCTGGTTCAGATACCCCAGCAGTTCGTCGTGGAGGATGCCGTTCGACGCCGCCGCGTTGCCGCTGTGCGGGCCCGGGCGGCCGTCGAGGCCGGTGAAGGAACCGCCCGCCTCGGTCACCACGATCGAGGTCGCCGCCATGTCCCACAGCGACAGCTCGGGCTCCGCGCAGATGTCGACCGAGCCCTCGGCGACCATCATGTACGGCCAGAAGTCGCCGTACGCGCGCGTGCGCCACACCTCGCGGGTCAGGTCCAGGAACCCGTCCAGCAGGCTGCGCTCCTCCCAGCCGCCGAGCGAGGAGTACGCGAACGAGGCGTCCCGCATGCGTGAGACGTCGGAGACCTTCAGCCGGGACGCGGACGACAGGCTGCGGCCGGTGAACGCGCCGTGGCCCTTCGCCGCCCACCAGCGACGGGAGAGCGCGGGTGCGGAGACCACGCCGACGACCGGCTGGTAGCCGCCCTCGACCGCCTCCATCAGCGCGATCAGCGTGGCCCAGACGGGCACCCCGCGTACGTAGTTCTTGGTGCCGTCGATCGGGTCGATCACCCACCGGCGCGGGCCCGTGCCCTCGACCCCGTACTCCTCGCCGAGGATCGCGTCGCGCGGCCGTGCCCGGCCGAGATGCCCGCGGATCAGTTCCTCGGCGGCCTTGTCGGCCTCGCTCACCGGCGTCATGTCCGGCTTGGTCTCGACCTTGAGGTCGAGCGCCTTGAACCGGTCCATCGTCGCGGCGTCGGCGGCGTCCGCCAGGACATGGGCGAGGCGCAGGTCATCGCGATAGTCGGGCATGAGTGAACCGTATCTTCCGAGTCGCTCGGCGGGATACGGGGGGAGAGGCCGGGGTTGTACCGAAACCGCGAGGCACCCCGTCCGTACCGTCCGTACCGCCGCGAACCCTTGACAGTGCCCGTGTGCGCGTCAACTCTGATGCGCAGAGCCGGTCCCCCAGGGAGGCGACGATGCCTGCAGCGCGGGAATCCTTACTGGACGCCGCCTACGCGGCGCTCGGACGCCGTCCGTGGTCCGCCGTGCGGATGGTCGACGTCGCCGCCGTCGCCGGGGTGTCCCGGCAGACCCTCTACAACGAGTTCGGGAGCAAGGAAGGGCTTGCCCGTGCCCTCGTACGGCGGGAGGCCGACGCCTATCTCGCGGGCGTGGAACGGGCTCTGGTGAGCCGTCCCGAACCCCGGGAACGACTGGCCGCGGCGGCGGAGTGGACGGCGTCCGCGGCGCGCGGGAACGCGCTGGTGCGCGCGATGCTCACGGGGTGCTGGGGAGAGCGGCTGCCCTCGCTGACCCTGTCCGCCGTGCCGTCGTCGTCGGCCGTGCCGGCGCAACGGCGGGCCGACGGGCCGCTGCCCTCGCCCGGAGACCTGGTGGCGCTGGTACGGGACCGGGCCGTCGCCTCGCTGGCCGGGCCCGGCGGGTCCAGGTCCGAGGTGGCGGAGCTGGCCCGGGCCTGCGAACTCGCGGTGCGGCTGGGGGTGTCGTGCGTGCTGGCCCCGGTGGGAGAGGGCGGCACGGCGCGGCTGGTCCGGGACTCGCTGGCCACGGTGCGGTCCGTGGTCTGACCGGTCAGTGGCCCGACGCGTCGGTGGACCGACCCGTCAGTGGGACGAGCCCGACAACTGCAGGCCGATGACCCCCACGATCACGAACGAGATCGAGACGATCTTCAGCGTGGACACCAGGTCGTCGAGGAAGATCATGCCGTAGATGGCGGTGCCCGCAGCGCCGATGCCCGTCCACACCGCGTACGCGGGGCCCACGTCGAGCTTCTTCAGGGACAGGGTCAGGAGACCGAAACTGCCCAGCGCGAAGACGCAGAAGGCGACCGTCGGCCAGAGTCTCGTGAAGCCGTGGGAGAGCTTGAGGCAGACGGCGAAACCCGTCTCCAGGAATCCCGCCACGACGACCAGCAGCCACGCCATGTGATGCCCTCCCACGCTCCGTGACTGCTTCGTCTCGCTCGGATCCGACTCGGATCCGGCTTGGTGCGATTATGCCTTTACCGTCGCGGCAGGGATGCAAACAACACAGAGGTCAATTCACGGAGATCAGCCGCACAGAGATCACGGTCACGCGGGGATCACGGTCACGCGGCGATCAGTCACCCTCGCGCCGCTCCCGGGTCGACAGCAGCCGGCGCAGCGAGTAGAGGCGTGCCGGGTCCGCGTGCCCCTCCGCCACCCACGCGTCCAGCGCGCAGTCGGGCTCGTCGTGGCTGCACGCGCGCGGGCAGCCCTCCGTGCCGGGCTCCAGATCGGGGAACGCCTTGATGACCCGTGACGGGTCCACATGGTGCAGACCGAAGGACCGTACGCCCGGGGTGTCGACCACCCAGCCCTCGTCGTCCGGCAGCGGGATCGCGCGCGCCGAGGTCGTGGTGTGCCTGCCGCGGCCTGTGACCGCGTTGACCACGCCCGTGGACCGCCGCCGCTCCCGCGACACGAGCGCGTTGACCAGCGTCGTCTTGCCGACGCCCGAGTGCCCGACGAACGCCGTGATCTTGCCGTCCAGCTGCTTGCGTACGCGGTCCACGGCCTCGCCGCTCTCCAGCTCAGGGCGGCTCGTCACGACGTACGGGACCCCCAGGGCGCCGTACAGCTCCAGGAGTTCGTCGGGGGACGCGAGGTCCGACTTGGTGAGGACGAGGAGCGGGGCGAGGCCGCCGTCGTACGCCGCCACCAGGCAGCGGTCGATCAGGCGGGGGCGCGGCTCCGGGTCGGCGAGGGCCGTGACGATGGCCAGCTGGTCGGCGTTGGCGACGACCACTCGCTCGTACGGGTCGTCGTCGTCGGCCGTGCGGCGCAGGAGCGAGCTCCGCGGCTCGATGCGGACGATCCGGGCGAGGGTGTCCTTCTTGCCGGTCAGGTCGCCGACGATGGCCACCCGGTCGCCGACGACCGCCGCCTTGCGGCCCAGTTCGCGTGCCTTCATGGCGAAGACCACGCGGTCCTCGACGAGGCACGTCAGCCGGCCCCGGTCGACGGTGAGGACCATGCCCTGTGCCGCGTCCTCGTGCTTGGGCCGGATGTTCGTCCGCGGGCGGTTGCCCTTGCGGTTCGGGCGCGAGGGGATGTCGTCCTCGTCGGTGTGCTTGCCGTAACGGCGCATGATCGCGAATCCGCCCGTCAGTTCCCGAGCGTTCCGGTTTCGAGCGTTCCGGTCCCGAGCATTCCGGTCCACAGATCGGGAAAGTCCGGCAGGGTCTTCGCCGTCGTCGCCACGTTCTCGATCCGTACGCCGTCGACCGCGAGGCCGATGATCGCGCCCGCGGTGGCCATGCGGTGGTCGTCGTAGGTGTGGAAGGTCCCGCCGTGCAGCGGGCGCGGGCGGATGCGGAGGCCGTCGGCGGTCTCGGTGACGTCGCCGCCGAGTTCGTTGATCTCCTTGGTGAGGGCGGCAAGGCGGTCCGTCTCGTGCAGCCGCAGATGGGCCACGCCGCGCAGCGTCGAGGGGGAGTCGGCGAGGGCCGCGACCGCCGCGATGCCCGGGGTCAGCTCGCCGACCTCGCCCAGGTCCACGTCGATGCCGTGGACCGAGCCGGAGCCGGTGAACTCAAGCCCCCGGTCCGTCAGCTCGCAGGAACCGCCCATCTCGGTGAAGATCTCGCGCAGCCTGTCACCCGGCTGGGTGGTGCGGGCGGGCCAGTCGGGGACGACGACCGTGCCGCCGGTGACCAGGGCGGCCGCCAGGAACGGCTGGGCGTTCGACAGGTCCGGTTCGATCGTCAGGTCCCGGCCGAGGAGCGCGCCCGGCGTGACCCGCCAGACGTTCGGCTCGCCGCCCGACTCCGGGGTGTCCACCTGGGCGCCGATCGACCGCAGCATGTCGACGGTCATCCGGATGTGCGGCATGGACGGCAGGGTCGAGCCGGTGTGCCGTACCTCCACGCCCTGGTTGAAACGCGGTCCTGACAGCAGCAGCGCCGACACGAACTGCGAGGACGAGGACGCGTCGATCTCCACCGGGCCGCCCTCCAGCGCCCCGCCGCCCTGCACGGTCAGCGGCAGCGCGCCCCGGCCGTCGTCGTCGATCCGGGCACCGAGGGCGCGCAGCCCGTCGATCACGCCGTGCAGCGGGCGCTCGTACGAACGGGGGTCGCCGTCGAAGCGGATGGGGCCGTCGGCGAGTGTGGCGACCGGCGGCAGGAAACGCATCACCGTGCCGGCGTTGCCCACGTCGACCGTGGCCGGGCCGCGCAGCCCCGAGGGGATGACCCGCCATGCCTCGCCGGAGCCGTCGGGGCCCACGCCCTCCTCGATCCCGACGCCCATCGCCCGCAGGGCACCGGCCATCAGGAGGGTGTCGCGTGAGCGCAGCGGGCGGCGGAGCCAGCCGGGCTCGGCGGCGAGGGCGGCGAGGACGAGCGCGCGGTTGGTGACCGACTTGGACCCGGGCACCTGGACCGTCGCGGTGACGGCTCCGCTCGCGTGCGGGGCGGGCCAGAGGGCGGTGTCTGCGGGATTAACGGGCATGCCCTCACTTTAGTGGGGGTTCGCTCCGCTGGGTTCGGCCGGGAACGCGGGTGGTACGTCGACCGCGGGTGCGTCCTGGCCGGTCGCGCCCACGCGGCGGAGCCGCATATCGACACAGCCCCGCGCCCCTGGGTACTCGGCGCTCACAGCGCCAGCAGCCACCTGCCGCCGCCTATCAGGGAGCACAGCGACACCGCGTGGAAGAGGAACAGCCACAGGCCCGCCGGTACGTGCGTCAGCCTCGACAGCTGGTCCGCGTCCGAGTCGCCGGCTCCGCCGCGGCTGCGCTTCGCCTGGAGTTCGAAGGCCGGGCGGACCCCGCCGAGCAGCAGGAACCAGACGACGGCGTACGCGAACGCCGCCTGCACCTGGGGTCCGCACAGCCAGGACACCACCACGAACGTGCCGCCGGTCAGGAGGACCGTGAGTGCGCCGTACGCGTTGCGGATCATCACCAGCACGGCCACGAGCAGCAGCGTGGCCAGCCACAGCAGGGCGGTGATGTGGCCTGCGGCCAGCAGCGCGGCGCCGCCCAGGCCGAGCAGCGGGGGAGCCGTGTAGCCCGCCGTCGCCGTGAGGATCATGCCGAGGCCGGTCGGCTTGCCGCGGCTGACGGTGAGGCCGCTGGTGTCGGAGTGCAGCCGGATGCCGTCGAGGCTGCGGCCCGTGAGCAGCGCGACCAGACCGTGGCCGCCCTCGTGGGCGATGGTGATGGCGTTGCGCGCGAGCCGCCACAGCGGGTGCGGGACGACCACGGCGAGCGCGGCGGCCAGTGTGGCGACGACGACCCATGTGTCGGGGTCGGGCTGGCTCCCGAAGACCTCGTCCCAGAGGGTGGCCAGCGAGGTGGCCGCGGTGCTGTCCATGGTCGGCTTGGGCTCCCTTGGGGGGAATCGACGACGGCTTGCGCGTAACGCAATCCGTGTAACGCAATCCGCGTAACGCAATCGTCGAGTGGCGGTGGTCGGGCGACGGGCGAGCCTGGCAGTCTGGCACGTATGTGCGGACGGTATGCAGCGAGTCGTGGGCCCGAGGATCTCGCAGGAATCTTTGAAATCGAGAAGTGGGAGCCCGAGGAGGCTCTGGACCCCGATTTCAACGTGGCTCCGACCAAGGAGGTCTACGTGGTCCTGGACCGTCCTGTTAAGGACGCACCGGACCCCGGGCCGGTTCGGCAGTTGCGCCGCCTCAAGTGGGGCCTGATCCCCTCCTGGTCGAAGACGCCCGAGGGCGGCGCCCGGATGATCAACGCCCGCGCCGAGACCGTCCACGAGAAGCCCTCGTTCCGGCGGGCCTTCACCTCCCGGCGCTGTGTCATCCCCGCCGACGGCTATTACGAGTGGGTGACCGGCACCGGCGAGCGCGACCTGGAGGTCGAGGGCAAGAAGAAGCGGCCCCGCAAACAGCCGTACTTCGTGCTCCCCGCCGACGGTTCCGTCTTCGCGATGGCCGGGCTGTACGAGTTCTGGCGGGACAAGACCCTGCCCGACGACCACCCGCGGGCCTGGTGGGTGACGTGCTCCGTCATCACCACGGAGGCGGAGACCTCCCCGCTGGCGGTCGCCCCCGAGGAGGGCCCGCGTTCCCTCGCCGACATCCACCCCCGTATGCCGCTCATGCTCACCCCGGACCGTTGGGACGCCTGGCTCGACCCCTCCCGCACGGACGTCGAGGACGTGCGTTCCCTGCTCGCGCCGCCACCGGAGGGGCTGATGCGGGCGTATCCCGTCTCCACGATGGTGAGCAACGTCCGCAACAACGGCCCGGAGCTGTTGAAGGAGCTGGAGGGGCCCGAGGAGGGCACACTCTTCTGATGTGGCTGACGGGACTGGCAGGGCTGACGGGACTGACGGGACGCATGTGACGGAGATCATCGAGACGGTGGAGACGGTAGAGACGGTGGAGACCGACGCGGGCCCGGCCCGTGTCACCTGGCACCGGGCGAAGAAGGCCGAGAGGGCCGAGAGGGCCGAGAAGGCTGAGAAGGCTGAGAAGAAGGCGCGGCTGGTGCTGGCGGTCAGCCATGGCGCCGGCGGCGGGATCGAGGCGCGCGACCTCCGCGCACTCGCCGCCGAACTGCCCGCCCACGGAGTGACCGTGGCCCTCGTCGAACAGCCCTGGCGGGTGGCGGGCAAGAAGCTGGCGCCCGCGCCGAAGACGCTGGACGTGGGGTGGCGGGGCCTGTGGCCGGCGCTCGCGAGGCCCGGGCTCCCCGTCGTCGCGGGTGGCCGCAGCGCCGGAGCCCGCGTCGCCTGCCGTACGGCCGCCGAGCTGGGCGCCCACGCCGTCCTCGCGCTCAGCTTCCCGCTCCACCCGCCGGGCAGGCCGGAGAAGTCCCGCGCAGACGAACTGCTCGGCGCCGGGGTGCCCACGCTCGTCGTCCAGGGCGGCAATGACCCGTTCGGACGCCCCGAGGAGTTCCCGCAGGGCTCGTACGAGCTCGTCGAGGTGCCGTACGGAGATCATGGCTTCGCCGTGCCGAAGCGTGCCCCTGTCGACCAGGACCAGGCCCTGGCGGTCATCACGGCCGGCGTCCTGACGTGGGTTTCGTCACTCGGGTGACCCTGGGAATGCTGAGCCCCGGAGCACTGTTGTGCGGATCAGACAGTACGGAAGGTGTGCTGTGAGACGTCGCACGAGAGGAAGTCCGCCGCATGGGTTCGACCATCTGCCCGAGTCGTGGCAGCACCGCTGACCTGGAGTGGTCGGTGCTGCACGCGGCGAAGACCGCTCCTGTCCGGGCGGCGGGCGGACCAGATCGGCAAGCCGCCGTGACCACCGGTCGTCTATTCTCCGTAGCAGGTGGGACCGGTTTCGGCCCTGCCCAGACTCTGGAGGAGGTGGGTCCGGTCACAGGGACCGACGCAGGGACCGAAAACGGCCAGGCGGAGCAGCCCGAGGACACGGGCAGCAGCGAGTCCACCGCTGAGCGCAACGTGCGCTTCGAGCGGGACGCGCTGGAGTTCCTCGACCAGATGTACTCGGCCGCGCTGCGCATGACGCGGAACCCGGCCGACGCCGAGGACCTGGTGCAGGAGACGTATGCCAAGGCGTACGCGTCCTTCCACCAGTTCCGTGAGGGCACCAACCTCAAGGCGTGGCTGTACAGGATCCTCACGAACACCTTCATCAACTCGTATCGCAAGAAGCAGCGCGAGCCCCAGCGGTCCGCCGCCGAGGAGATCGAGGACTGGCAGCTGGCGCGTGCCGAGTCGCACATGTCGACGGGTCTGCGCTCCGCCGAGTCGCAGGCGCTCGACCACCTGCCCGACTCGGACGTCAAGTCCGCGCTGCAGGCGATCCCCGAGGAATTCCGCATCGCCGTCTATCTCGCCGACGTCGAGGGCTTTGCGTACAAGGAGATCGCGGACATCATGGGGACACCCATCGGTACGGTGATGTCCCGCCTGCACAGGGGTCGCCGTCAGTTGCGCGGCATGCTTGAGGACTACGCCAAGGATCGCGGTCTGGTCCCGGCGGGCGCCGGAGAGTCGGACGGAACGAAAGGCTCGGGCTCATGAGCTGCGGAGAGCCGCACGAGACGGACTGCAGTGAAGTACTCGATCATCTCTACGAGTTCCTCGACCACGAGATGCCCGATGCGGACTGCACCAAGTTCGAGGTGCACTTCGAGGAGTGCTCACCGTGCCTTGAGAAGTACGGCCTGGAGCAGGCGGTGAAGAAGCTCGTCAAGCGCTGCTGTGGTCAGGACGACGTGCCGACCGACCTGCGGGCGAAGGTCATGGGCCGCATCGAGCTGATCCGCTCGGGGCAGGCCGTGCCCGAGCACGAGGGCAGTATCCACGGGGCCGTTGTCCGCGAGGCCGGTGCCCGAGAGGTCACCACCGCGGACGCGCGCGGAGCCGCCGCCGAGGGCTAGAACGCCCCGGATTCCTGCCGGCCGGGACGGGCGCATCCAAGGCTTCCGTCCCCGCCCGCATCTCCCACC
>NZ_LIPP01000010.1 GCF_001418335.1 Streptomyces aurantiacus
CGGGTGCGGGTCCAGGGACGGCGGGGCCGGCTTTCTTGGAGCCGGGCGTCGGCGGGTGCGCCGGGTCGGGGGGTGGGGTGGTGCCGGGCGTCGGGGTGGGTGACGGCTGGTGGTGCATGGCGGGCATGACCGCTCCTGTCCGCGTCAACGTGGGCGGGCGGATGAGAGTGTGGGGAGGCGGGTCCTGCGGTGTGTCACCGAGGGAGCCTTCCCACCCCTTTCGGGTACGCAATCCGGCACTTTGTTAACTACTCGCGCGTATGTCTACACACAAGCCCCGCCCTCGGCCGGTGAGAATCTGCCAACGATCCGTCAAGGATGTGGGACGGGGCCGGTCGGTGAATATGCAATTACCTACGGGTTGTTGATCGGTTGTTGACCTGGAGAATCCTGTTCGGCAGCCTCTCGTGCGGTGCGAGGCACCACAAGGCCGCGCGGCGGGGCGGAATCGGCCATATCACCCATGTGGCGCACGCGAAGGCCGCGGCGATATCGGGCCGGCCGGCGGGGGCGCCGGGCCCCGGAATCCGCCGCCGTACCGCGGGGCGCGACGGGTGGCGGGCGGCCCGGGGTCGTGGCCCCGCGCATTGGGCGAAGCGCTTCGCGCCGTAGTTGCGAGGGCGCCCTCGCCGCTACCGTCGTGGGTGACGAAGGGACGCACAGCGACGTGTGTCCCTCAGGCCCTGTCGGCAGGTTCCCGCTGTCCGCCCGGAGCGCGGCGCGGGCGGGGAGAGCCCGACGGCGGGGCCCACGCCCTGGTTCGCCGCCCCGGTGCGCCGCCCTGGTACGTCCTTGCTACGTCCTTTGTGAAGGTGGAAGCTCGTGAAGGCCATCCGCAGGTTCACCGTGCGTCCCGTACTCCCCGAAGCCCTCCACCCCCTCAGCGACCTGGCGCGCAACCTGCGCTGGTCCTGGCACGCCGAGACCCGTGACCTCTTCCAGTCCGTGGACCCCGAGCGCTGGACCGCCTCCGGATGCGATCCCGTACGCCTCCTCGGGAGCGTGCCGGCCGCACGGCTGGCGCAGCTCTCGACGGACCGGCGTTTCCTGCGGCGGCTGTCCGCGGTCGCCGACGACCTGAACGACTACGTGACGGGCGAGCGCTGGTACCAGTCCCGGGCCCGGTCCGGGGCCGAGTCCCAGTCCCAGGCGTCCGAACTCCCGGACGCCATCGCCTACTTCTCACCCGAGTTCGGCATCACGGCCGCGCTGCCCCAGTACTCCGGAGGCCTCGGCATCCTCGCCGGTGACCATCTCAAGGCGGCCAGCGACCTCGGCGTACCGCTGATCGGCGTCGGACTCCTCTACCGGCACGGCTACTTCCGCCAGTCCCTGTCCCGGGATGGCTGGCAGCAGGAGCACTATCCGGTCCTGGACCCCAACGAACTGCCCCTCTCCCTGCTGCGCGAACCCGACGGCACGCCCTCCCGGGTCTCCCTGGCCCTGCCCGGCGGTACGTCCCTGCACGCGCGTATCTGGCTGGCCCAGGTCGGCCGGGTCCCGCTGCTGATGCTCGACTCCGACGTCGAGGAGAACGACCCCGGCGAGCGCGGTGTCACCGACCGGCTGTACGGCGGCGGCAGCGAACACCGACTGCTCCAGGAGATGCTGCTCGGCATCGGCGGGGTGCGCGCCGTCCGTACGTACTGCCGGCTGACGGGCCACGCGCGGCCCGAGGTGTTCCACACGAACGAGGGCCACGCGGGATTCCTCGGCCTGGAACGCATCCACGAACTGTCCGCCGAGGGACTCGACTTCGACGCCGCCCTGGAGGCGGTCAGGGCCGGGACCGTCTTCACGACCCACACCCCCGTGCCCGCCGGCATCGACCGCTTCGACCGGGAACTGGTGGCCCGCCACTTCGGCCCCGCCGCGGAACTCCCGCGCATCGACGTCGAACGCGTCCTGCGGCTTGGCATGGAGACGTATCCGGGCGGCGAGCCGAACCTCTTCAACATGGCGGTGATGGGGCTGCGGCTCGGCCAGCGGGCGAACGGCGTCTCCCTCCTGCACGGCCAGGTGAGCCGGGAGATGTTCTCGGGGCTGTGGCCGGGCTTCGACGCGGCGGAGGTCCCGATCACCTCCGTCACCAACGGAGTCCACGCCCCGACCTGGGTGGCGCCCGAGGTGCTGCGGCTCGGCGCCCGGCAGATCGGCGCGCAGCGGACCGAGGACGCCCTCACCGTCGGCGGCTCCGACCGCTGGGACGCCGTCGCCGACATCCCCGACCAGGACATCTGGGAGCTGCGCCGCTCCCTGCGCGAGCAGCTCGTGACGGAGGTGCGTCAGCGGCTGTACGCGTCCTGGCGGCAGCGGGGCGCGGGCACGGCGGAACTGGGCTGGATCGACGGCGTACTGGACCCGGACGTACTGACGATCGGCTTCGCGCGCCGCGTCCCGTCGTACAAACGGCTGACGCTGATGCTGCGGGACAGGGACAGGCTCATGGACCTGTTGCTGCACGCGGAGCGGCCGGTGCAGATCGTGGTGGCGGGCAAGGCCCACCCGGCCGACGACGGCGGCAAGCGCCTCGTGCAGGAACTGGTGCGCTTCGCGGACGACCCGCGCGTACGCCACCGCATCGTCTTCCTCCCCGACTACGGCATGGCGATGGCGCAGAAGCTGTACCCCGGCTGCGACATCTGGCTCAACAACCCGTTGCGCCCCCTGGAGGCGTGCGGCACCTCGGGCATGAAGGCCGCGCTGAACGGCTGCCTCAACCTGTCGGTCCTGGACGGCTGGTGGGACGAATGGTTCGGCCCCGACTTCGGCTGGGCGATTCCCACGGCGGACGGCACCGCGGTCGACGACGACCGCCGTGACGAGCTGGAGGCCTCGGCCCTCTACGACCTGCTGGAGCAGCGGGTGGCCCCGCGCTTCTACGAGCTCGGCCAGGCGGGCCTGCCCGACCGCTGGATCGAGATGGTCCGCCGGACGCTGACCCATCTGGGCCCGAAGGTCCTGGCGGGCCGCATGGTCCGCGAGTACGTGGAACGCCTCTACACACCGGCGGCGCTGGCCCACCGTTCCATGGACCACACCTCGGCCAGGGAGCTGGCGGGGTGGAAGTCCCGGGTGCGGGCGGCCTGGCCGCACGTCACGGTCGACCACGTCGAGACGACGGCCGTGACCCCGACGGCCGAACTGGGCTCGACGCTCTGTCTGCGGGTCCTGGTGGGCCTGGGCGACCTGACCCCGGACGACGTGGAGGTCCAGGCGGTCTCGGGCCGCGTCGACTCGCAGGACCGCATCACGGACGGCACGACGTTCCCGCTGAAACCGGTGAGCGGCCCGGACCCGGAGGGCCGCCGCCTGTACGAGGGCCCCCTGTCCCTGGACCGCACCGGCTCCTTCGGCTACACGGTCCGCATCCTGCCGGCCCACCGCCTCCTGGCCTCCGCCGCGGAGGTGGGCCTGGTGGCGGTGCCTTCCGAGGGGATGGTGGAGGGGGCGGGGGTCTTGCTGCGGTGAGGGGGGCGCGTGGACGTACGTCACCGGGCCGTGTCGGCCGGAACCCGGAGATTATCGGGCTCTACGCGGGGATGACCTCCGCGGTCGAGGAGATCTGCGCCGACTACGACGAGGCCGAGCTCGCGTTGCTGGCCGACTTCCTGCGTCGTACGTCGACGGCCGGCCGCGGCGCGACGGACGAGCTGGCCGAGCGCTGATCTCGCCGGTCCCGGAACTGTCCCGGAACTGTCCCGGAGCTCGTCCTGGAACTGTCCTGGAACTGTCCTAGAACTCGTTGTCCTCCGCGCACATCCGCCGCAGTACCGTCCCGCACCGGCGTGCGTACGCGTGCTGCAAGCCGCGCGTGGCCGGTCCGCCCGCCCGTGCGTACCACTTCGCCGGGCGGCTGAAGGCGGTCACGGTCAGCCAGACCGTGCCGTCGCCCGTGCGGTCGACCACGAAGGCCTCCTCGCCGGATTCCGGGTGGCCGGGGAGGGTGCCGTAGGCCCAGCCGGCCCGGCGGGGTTCGTCCAGGGTCCAGACGACGCGGCAGGGGGCCTTGAGCGGGCCCAGGCCGACCGTCACGTCCACGCCGGCGGCGGCGTGGGGCGCGTCCGTGGTGATCGTGACGCCCACGGCTCTGTGGAGTTCCCAGGTCAGGACCGCCTGCGCGGCGGATTTGAAGACCTCGTGGCCCTCACCGATGCGGCTGCGGACCTGGAGGGGGTGGAAGCCGGGCGGGCACCGGCCGTCGCGAGTCGCGCCGACGTCCTCGTACGTGAAGGGCATGGGAACCAAGAGTAGGGCGGTACCCGAAAGTGTCACGTCCCGGGTACCGCCCGTGCCCAACTACCGTCCAACTACGCGTCTATCAGGCCACGTTCACGCCCGACCAGGCCGCCGCCACCGCCTTGTACTCGGTGCTCGTCGAGCCGTACAGCGCCGACGCCGCGCTCAGCGTCGCCGTGCGGGCGCCCGCGTACTTCGTCGTGGACGTCATGTACTCGGTGAGCGCCTTGTACCAGATCTTGGTCGCCTTGTCGCGGCCGATGCCGGTGACCGTCGAGCCGTTCGACGTCGAGGAGTTGTAGCTGACTCCGTTGATCGTCTTCGCGCCGCTGCCCTCCGAGAGGAGGTAGAAGAAGTGGTTCGCGGGGCCCGACGAGTAGTGGACGTCCACCGAACCGAGGCTGGAGGACCAGCTGTCCTTGGAGGCGCCGTCCTTGCTCGGCTTGTCCATGTAGCGCAGCGGGGTGCCGTTGCCGTTGATGTCGATCTTCTCGCCGATGAGGTAGTCGCCGACGTCGGACGCGTTGGCCGCGTAGAACTCCACCGCGGTGCCGAAGATGTCGGAGGTGGCCTCGTTCAGGCCGCCCGACTCACCGCTGTAGTTGAGGCCGGCGGTGTTCGCGGTCACGCCGTGGCTCATCTCGTGGCCCGCGACGTCCAGCGAGGTGAGCGGCTTGCTGTTGCCCGAGCCGTCGCCGTACGTCATGCAGAAGCAGGAGTCCTGCCAGAAGGCGTTGACGTAGCCGCTGCTGTAGTGGACGCGGGAGTAGGCCGCGACGCCGTTGTTCTTGATGCCGGTGCGGCCCAGCACGTTCTTGTAGAAGTCCCAGGTGACCTGGGCGCCGTAGTGCGCGTCCACGGCGGCCGTCTGGGTGTTGGACGCCGCACCCGTGCCCCAGGTGTCGTCCGCGTCGGTGAAGAGGGTGCCGGTGCCGGACGTGCCCCGGTTGAGGTTGTACGTCTTGTGGGCGCCGCGGGACGTGTCGTTGAGCTGGTACGTCGAGCCCGAGAGCGAGGTGCCGATGGTGACCTTGCCGGAGTACTGGCTGTTGCCGGTGCCGGTCTTGACCGCCTCCCACTCGTACAGCTTCTTGCCCGTCTCGGCGTCGGTGACGACGTGCAGCTCCTGCGGGGTGCCGTCGTGCTGGAAGCCGCCGACGACCGTTTCGTAGGCCAGGGCCGGCTTGCCGTCGGCCGCCCAGACGACCTTGCGGGGCGCCTTGTCGGCGGCCGACTCCTTGCTGCCCTCGGCCTTCGCGGCCGACACGGCCTGCTTCTCCGCGGTGGACCTGGCGATGTCCGGGGTGACGTCGGAGACCTTGATGGTGGCCTTGGTCGCCTTCGTGACGCCCTGGGTCTTGCCGGCCTTCGTCTCGTGGACGACCAGGTCGCCGCCGAGCACCGGGAGTCCCGCGTACGTGCGTTCGTAGCGGGTGTGGGTGGTGCCGTCGGCGTTCTTGATGACGTCTCTGACGACCAGCTTCTCCTCGGCGCCGAGACCTATCTCGTCGGCGGTCACCGGCGCGGCGGCGTCGGCCTTCTTGATGAGGCTCGTACGGGCTGCCGGGGACAGCTGGACCGGCGCCGCGGCGAGCGCCGTCCCGTCGGAGGTGTCCGCCGGGGTCTGGGCGGAGGCACCGGTGGTCACACCGGTGGCGAGGAGAGCGCCGGCCGCGACAGCGGTGGCGATGGCCAGAGTGGTGCGGTTGCGACGCGCGTAGAGGGGGGTCACGCAAGCTCCTTCGTGGGGGCGTCCGACCGGAATGGGGGAACGGTCGGGCGGAGGTGAAGTTGCGGTGCGGGTGCGCCTGCCGTGCGAGGTGGTGCGGGGTGACGCGAGGTCGTGCGCGGCGGTGCGAGGTGAAGAGTGCCAGTTAGGTCGCGTACATGTCAGTGGGGCGAAGGGAGGTTGGCCGGAAATCGTCCGGTGCCCGAAGATCCGCGTACGCATTGCGGACTTGATCGCCCGCGACGGCCCGGCCATGGAACCGGCTCGCGGCGGCAAGGTGAGGACCGAAGGGGGTAAGGCGGGGGCACGGCGGAGGGAATCGGCCCGCCGGTCGGGTGCGCGTCGGGAAGTTGGCCGGAAAGGGGCTGTTGCCCGGGCGGTCGCGTTCGATAAGCGGACTTGTTGGCGTGAGGGGGCGCCGTGAGGGGTTGCTGTGAAGGGCCGGCGGGGGCGTGTCGGGCTCGGGTGACGGGCGTCGGGCGTCGGGCGTCGGGCGTCAGGTGAACGGGTGCGGGGATCAGGTGGCGGGTCAGGAAGAGTGTCAGGAAAGGCACCAGGAAAGGCTTCAGCAAGGTCCTGAGGGCTCGCCGTGCCACGAGTGCCACAGCGCCGCGTACGCGCCCTCGGCCGCCACGAGGCTCTCGTGCGTGCCGAGTTCGGTCAGGCGGCCGTCCTCCATCACGGCCACCCGGTCCGCGTCGTGCGCGGTGTGCAGGCGGTGCGCGATGGCGATGACGGTGCGCCCTTCGAGCACGGCGGCCAGCGCGCGCTCCGTGTGGCGTGCGGTCGTCGGGTCCAGGAGCGCCGTCGCCTCGTCGAGGATCAGGGTGTGCGGGTCGGCCAGTACGACCCTGGCCAGCGCCAGTTGCTGCGCCCGTGAGCCGTCCGCGACCGGAGCCCCGGCCTGCCGCGGCGCCTGCCCGGCGACCGGGGCCGCCTGGGCCGCCGGGCCGCCGGACCCCAGCTCCGTGTCGAGCCCCTCCGGCAGCTCCCTGACCCAGTCGTCGGCGCCGACCGCCGTGAGCGCCGCCCACAACTCGGTGTCCCCGGCGGCCGGCTCGGCGATCAGCAGGTTGTCGCGGACCGTGCCGAGGAACACGTGGTGCTCCTGCGTGACGAGCACGACCTGCCGCCGCAACTGCTCCGGGTCCAGGTCCGCGACCGGCACCCCGCCCACCGTCACCGAACCGGCGCCCGGCACGTCGATGCCCGCGAGCAGCCGGCTCAGGGTCGTCTTCCCGGCACCGGAGGGCCCGACGACGGCCAGCCGCTCCCCGGGCCGCACGGTCAGGTCGACCCCGCGCAGCACCTCGCCGCCCCGGTCGTACGCGTACCGCACCCCCCGCACGTCGATTTGGTCGTCCACCGGGGCGGGAGAGCCGGACGGCACGGTCCGCGGGGCCCGGCCGAGGCCCTCCACCCGTGCGAACGAGGCCCCGCTGCTCTGCAGTTGCTCCATCCGCATCAGGACCGTGTCGAGCGGCGACTCCAGCTGGCGCAGATACAGGGCCGCCGCGACCACGGCACCCAGACTCATCGCGCCCCGCTCGTGCAGGGCTCCGCCCACCATCAGCACGACCGCCACGGGAAGGACGTACGAGACCTCCACCGCCAGGAAGAACACGCACCGCAGGTACAGCGTGCGCATGCGGGTGCGGCGGGATGCCTCCAGGGCGTCCCGGCTCGCGGCGACGCGCCGTTGCCGCAGACCGAACGCCTCGACCGTGCGCGCCCCTGCCGCGGTGGCCGAGACGATCTCGGCGACCTCCGAGGTGGCGGCGCCCTCGGCGAGGTAACCGGTGCGGGCCCGGCGCAGATACCACCGCAGGACGAACCAGATACCGGACTGCGCGAGCACCGCGCAGCAGCCCAGGAACGGGTCGAGCACGAAGACCGCGCCGATGAGGAACAGCGCCTGCACCGAGGAGATCAGCAGCTCCGGGCCGACATCGCGCAAGGTCGTGCCCACCGCGGCGACGTCGGCCGTGCCGCGGGCCGTCAGATCGCCGGTGCCCGCCCGCTCCACGACGGAGGCGGGCAGCGCCAGCGCCCGGTCGACGTACTCCTCGCGCACCCGCGCCAGCGTCCGCTCGCCGAACCGGTGCCCCACGAACCGGGCGCCCCGCGCCAGCAGCAACTGGGCCAGCGCGCACAGCAGGATGACGAGCGCAAGCCGGTCCACGACGGCAACGCCGCCACCGGCCCTGACCTCGTTGATGATGCGGCCGAGCAGCCACGGGCCGACCAGACCGGCAGCGGCGGCCAGCGCGTTCAGGGCGAGTACGGCGGTGAAGGCGCGGCCGTCCGCGCGGATGAGGCGGGCCGCCGCCGCGCGCACCTCGGCGGGCTCGGCGACCGGCAGTTGCGTACTCGTACTCGTACTCGTACTGATCCTTGTACTCGTACTCGTACTCGTACTCGTACTCGTACTCATCGCACTGCCTCCTCCACGCCGAACTCCCTCGTTTCCCCGCTGCCCCGGCTGCCCCCGGCGCCGCCACCGTCCCCGTCGTCCGGGTCCGTGTCGCGGGCCACCAGCGCGCGGTATCCCGGTACCTCCTCCAGGAGTTCGCGATGGCCACCGCTGGCCGCGACCTTGCCGTCGACCAGGTAGTACACGAGGTCCGCCTGGTCGAGGACGAGCGGCGAGGTGCTGGTGACGAGGGTCGTGCGGCCGGCGCGCGCGGCGCGCAGCCGGGCGGCGACCGCGGCCTCGGTGTGCGCGTCGAGCGCCGAGGTGGGCTCGACCGCGAGCAGCACCTCCGGCTCGGCGAACAGCGCCCGTGCCAGGCGTACGCGCTGCCGCTGGCCGCCGGAGAGGCTGCGGCCCTGCGCGTCGACGGCCGAGTCGAGCCCGTCGGGCAGCCCGAGCACGATGTCGTCCGCGACAGCCGCGTGCACGGCCCGGCCGAGGGCCGCGTCGTCCGTACCGGCCGGGTCCCGGCGGCCGGCGAGCAGGTCGCGCAGGGTGCCCGCGAACAGGTCGGCCTCGTTGTCCGCGACCAGGACGCGCTCCCGGATCCGCGGCAGGGCGATCGCGTCGAGGCGTACGCCGCCCCAGGTCGCCGCCGACTCGGTGTACCGGCCAAGGCGGTCGACCACGGCGGCGGACTCCGCCGGACGGGCGCCGGCCAGCGCGGTCAGCGCGCCCGGCGCCACCCCGACACCGGACTGCGGGTCGTGCAGCGGCGCGGGCTCCGCCGGGGCGTCCGGAGGGGAGCCCGCGGCCGAGTGCGGGGCGTCCGGCAGCAGGGGCTCCAGGGCCAGGAAGCGTACGACGCGACGGGCGGCCACCACGCCCCGGCTGAGCTGGTAGCCGCACTCGACGAAGAACGCCACCGGCGCCACGAGGACCGCCACATAGCCGTACACGGACACCAGCTCGCCGATGGTGAGCTCGCCCTGCGCGGCGAGCCGGGCCGCCAGCCAGGTCACGACGGCCAGGAAGACGGTCGGCAGCCCGACACCGAGCGCCTGGATCCAGCTGGCCACGGACCCGACCCGGTACCCCTGCTCCCGCAGCAGCTGGGAGTCCCGGCGGAAGGCGTCGGCGAACAGGCCCTTGCCGCCGAGGCCGTTGAGGACGCGCAGACCGCCCGCCAGGTCCCCGATCCGCGCCGTCAGCACGCCCTGCCGCTCGCGGTACTCCGTCTCCGCGCCCCGCAGCCGCCCCATCGGCGGACCGACGAGTACGACGATCACCGGCACCCCGAGCAGCACCACCGCGGCCAGCGTCGGCGAGACCGAAAGCAGCAGCCCGGCCACGACGGCATAGGCGGCGACCGCGCCGACGCCGGGCCCGACGACGGTCAGCGACTGGCTGATCGTCAGCACGTCACCGACGCCGATCGTGACGATCTCGCCGGTCCCGGTCTGCCGGGCCAGCCCGGCGCCCAGCCGGGTCGACTGCCCCACCACGAGCTTCACCGAACGGAAGTTGGCGTCCATCCGGACCTTGGTCATCGTGCGGTGCCGCAGGACGCTCACCCCGGCGTTGAACACCCCGAGACCCAGCAGCGCGGCGGACCAGCCGGCCAGCGCGGCCCGGTCACCCGGCTCAAGCCCGTCGTCGACGGCCCGGGACAGCAGATACGGCGCCAGCGCCATGAGCACCAGCCACGTGGTGCCCAGCAACGCGCCCGCCGCCGACCGCCCGGCCTGCCGGGTGACCAGCCACCACAGATACCGGCCGCCACCGCGGCAGTCGGGCACGCCAGGATCGCCGTGGACCAGGTCCCGCGCTCGGCCCGCGCGCTTCAGAGGCACTCGCTTCGGTGGCACGCGCTTCGGTGGCACTCGCTGCAGGGACCGCCTCTTCAGGGTCACTCCGCCTGTCCTTGTACGAGGCTGTCCCGCCATGCCTGGTGCAGGTCCGCGAAACGGCCCGTGTCCGTGATGAGCCGGTCGGGGCTGCCGTCCTCGACGACGCGGCCGTGCTCCATGACGAGGACCCGGTCGGCGATCTCGACCGTCGACAGCCGGTGGGCGACGACCACCGCCGTACGGCCGCGCAGGACCGTGTGCATGGCCCGCTGGACCGCCCGCTCGCCCGGCACGTCCAGCGAACTGGTCGCCTCGTCGAGGATGAGCACCGCCGGGTCGGCTAGCAACGCCCGTGCGAACGCCACGAGTTGGCGCTGACCGGCCGAGATGCGCCCGCCCCTCTTGCGTACGTCCGTGTCGTAGCCGTCCGGCAGTGCGCTGATGAAGTCATGGGCGCCGATGGCCTTCGCGGCCCGCTCGATGTCCTCGCGGGAGGCGTCGGGGCGGCCGATGGCGATGTTCTCGGCGACCGTGCCGGAGAACAGGAAGGCCTCCTGCGTCACCATCACGACTCCGCGCCGCAGTTCGGGGACCGAGAGCTCGCGCAGATCCACGCCGTCGAGGAGGACCCGGCCGGTCGTCGGGTCGTAGAAGCGGGCCAGGAGTTTGACGAGGGTCGACTTGCCCGCGCCCGTCGAGCCGACGACGGCGACGGTCTGGCCCGCCGGGAGCGTCAGCGAGAAGGGCGCGAGCACCTCGCCGCCCGTGCGGTACGCGAAGCGGACGTCGTCGAAGACGACCTCGCGGCCGGGGATGTCCGAGGCGAGCGCGGGCAGGGCGCGCGGCCGCTCGGGCTCCGGCACCGAGGGGACCTGGGCCAGCAGGCCCGCGATCTTCTCCAGCGAGGCGGCCGCCGACTGGTACGAGTTGAGGAACATGCCGAGCCGGTCGATCGGGTCGTACAGGCGCCGCAGGTACAGCATCGCCGCGGCCAGCACGCCCAGCGCCAGTGAGCCGGAGGCCACCCGGTGGGCGCCCCACAGCACGATCCCCGCGACCGCCGTGTTGGCGACCAGACGGGAGCCGACGACATAGCGGGCCATCTCCAGGATGGCGTCTCCGTTGACGCGCTCGTGGTGGCTGTTGAGCGCGTGGAAGGCGGTGTCGTTGTCGGCCTCGCGGCGGAAGGCGCGGACCGGTCTGATGCCGTTCATCGTCTCCGCGAACTTCACGATGACGGCGGCGATGGCGGTCGAGCGCAGGCCGAAGATCCGCCCGGCGCGGTGCCGGTAGAGCCGGATGAGGAGGTACAGCGGCACGAACGACGCGACCGCCACCGCGCCCAGACCCAGGTCGAGCCAGAGCAGCATCGCCGAGATGTAGACGAACGACAGGATGACGGTGATGAGCTCCTGAAGGCCCTCGCTGAGCAGTTCGCGCAGCGACTCGACGTCCGTCGTGGAACGCGAGATGAGCCGGCCCGAGGTGTAGCGCTCGTGGAAGTCGACGCTGAGCGCCTGCGCGTGCCGGAAGATCCTGCCGCGCAGGTCCAGCAGGACGTCCTGGTTGACGCGGGCTGACGTGCGGACGAAGCCGTACTGGAGGGCGCCGGCCGACAGCGAGCACAGCGCGTAGCCGGCCGCCACCGCGATCAGCGGGCCGTGGTCGTGCGCGCGAAAGGCCGGTACGGCGCGGTCGATGGCGTACGCCACGAGCAGCGGGCCCGCCTGCACCGCCGCCTGCTGGAGCAGGAGGAGGACCGCCGTGAGGACGACGCGGGCCTTCATGGGTGTGAGCAGGGAGCGCAGGAGGACGGCCGTCGCGCGCGGGGGAGCGGGGAGGGCGTCGCGGTCGAACGGGTCGCCGTCCGTGGGCGGCGAGGCGGCCGGCCGAGCCGCTCGGTCGTCTGTCGGCGCGGTGGTCGTGGGCGCCGTCATCGGTTCTCCCTCTCGGTCGTCTCTGTCCTTCCCGACATCAGCCAGGCGTACTCGGCGTTCGTGCGCAGCAGTTCGTGGTGCGTGCCGACGGCGGCGACCCGGCCCCCGGAGAGCAGAGCCACCCGGTCGGCGAGCAGGACCGTGGACGGGCGGTGGGCCACGACCAGGGCGGTCGTCCCGGCGAGGACGCGGCGCAGGGCCGCCTCGACCAGGGCCTCCGTGTGGACGTCCAGGGCGGAGAGCGGATCGTCCAGGACGAGGAAGCGGGGGTTGCCGACGACCGCTCTCGCCAGGGCGAGGCGCTGGCGCTGGCCGCCGGAGAGGCTCAGGCCCTGCTCGCCGACCTGGGTCTCCGTCCCGTGGGGGAGCGCGTGGACGAAGTCCGCCTGCGCGACGGCCAGCGCACGGCTCAGGTCGGCCTCGTCGGCGGTGTCCGCGGCGCCCATGAGGACGTTCTCGCCCACCGCGGCGGAGAAGAGAGTGGGCTCCTCGAAGGCGACCGCCACGAGGGAACGCAGCTTCTCTCTCGGCATCCCGGTGATGTCCGCGCCGTCCAGGGTGATCCGGCCGGCCGTGACCTCGTGCAGCCGGGGGACGAGCGCGGTGAGGGTCGTCTTCCCGGAGCCCGTACCGCCCACCAGGGCCATGGTCTCGCCGGAGCGGATGTGCAGATCGATGCCGTCGAGGACGGGCACGCTGCCGCTCTCGGCGTCGGGATACCGGAACCGCACGCCTTCGAACCGGAGGCCGTCGTGTCCGTTGCGCCTGCTGCGCCCGTCCGCCCCGGCCCCGGGCTCGGCGCGGCCCAGCGGCCCTTCGGCCGACGTCGTGTCCGACGCCGCGTCCGATGCCGTGTCCGACTCCGGGGGCGCGTCCATGACCTCGAAGTACCGTTCCGTGGCCGTCGCCGCTTCCTGGCTCATCGCCAGCAGGAAACCGATCGACTCGACGGGCCACCGCAGGGCGAGGGCCGTGGACAGGAACGCGACCAGCGTGCCGGCCGACAGCGAACCGTCGGCCACCTGCACCGTCCCGAGCACGAGAGCCGCGCCGATGGCCAGTTCGGGAAGGGTCGTGATGGCGGCGAAGATGCCCGCGAGCAGGCGCGCCTTGGCGAGTTCCGTGCCGCGCAGTGTCCCGGAGAGCTCCCGGAAGGCGAGGGCCTGGCTGCGATGGCGCCCGAACCCCTTGATGATCCGGATGCCGAGCACGCTCTCCTCGACGAGCGTCGTCAGGTCGCCGACCTGGTCCTGGGCCTGCCGCGCCACCCGCGAGTACCGCTTCTCGAAGAGCCAGCAGACGACCATCACGGGCACCGCGGGCGCGAGCAGCACCAGCCCGAGTGTCCAGTCCTGGGCCAGCATGATGAGCACACCCACGAGGATCGTCACCGAGTTGACCAGCAGGAACGTCAGCGGGAACGCGAGGAACATCCGCAGCAGCATCAGATCGGTCGTGCCCCGCGACAGCAACTGCCCCGACGGCCAGCGGTCGTGGAACGCGATGGGCAGCCGCTGCAGATGCCGGTACAGGTCCGCCCGCATCGCCGCCTCGACCCCGGCCAGCGGCCGGGCCACCAGCCACCGCCGCAGCCCGAAGAGCACCGCCTCCGCGATCCCGAGCAGCAGCAGGTACAGCGCCCCGAGCCACACACCGCTCGTGTTCCGGTCGGCGACCGGCCCGTCCACGATCCACTTCAGGACGAGCGGAATCACCAGCCCCGTACAGGAGGCGAGGATCGCGATGACCGCCGCGGTGGCCAGCCGTCCGCGCACGGGCCGTACGTACGGCCACAGGCGCAGCAGGGCGCGTACGGTGGAACGGCTCTCGGCGGGGGCAGGTGTAGTGGGCATCAGTAGCGAGCCTACGATTTGGCACTGACAGTGCGCAGAGGGTTTTTCGCCGGGTGACCTGCGGTCTGCGGTCTGCGGTGTGTCGTCTGCGTTTGTCGTCTGCGGGTTGGTGGGGGCTTGGCGCGCAGTTCCCCGCGCCCCTGACGGGGCACTCTCTCAGGAGACGACCTTCAGGAGCAGGATCGAGCGGGGCGGGATCGTGATGGGGGTGCCTGCCCGGTGCGCCACTCCCGGCGTCTCCCCCTGTTCCTCTCTCGACGTGTCGACGACGACCTCGTACGACTGCGCCCACGGCGGGCCCGGAAGGGCGAAGTCCGTGGGTCCGTCCCCTGCGTGCAGCACCGCGAGGAAGCTGTCGTCCGTCACGGGTACGCCCCGTGCGTCCCGCCCGGGTATGTCCCGGCCGGACAGGAACATCCCCAGCGTCCCGGCGGGCGCGTACCAGTCCTGCTCCGTCATCTCGGTGCCGGCGGCGGTGAACCACGCCAGGTCCCGCAGCCCGTCGGCCGAATGGGACCGCCCGGAGAAGAAGGCCCGCCGCCGGAGCACGGGATGGGCGTGGCGCAGGGCGATCAGCCGGGACGTCAGGTCGAACAGGGGCCGCCAGTCGGGGTCGTCCAGCAGGCTCCAGTCGAGCCAGCTGATCTCGTTGTCCTGGCAGTACGCGTTGTTGTTGCCCCGCTGGGTCCGCCCGAGTTCGTCGCCCGCGACCAGCATCGGCACCCCGGTGGAGAGCAGCAGGGTGGTGAGGAGGTTACGCAGCTGGCGGCGCCGCAGGCCGCGTACCCGGGCGTCGTCGGTCTCGCCCTCGGCCCCGCAGTTCCACGCCCGGTTGTCGTCGGTGCCGTCGCGGTTCCCCTCGCCGTTGGCCTCGTTGTGCTTGCGCTCGTACGACACCAGGTCCCGCAGGGTGAAGCCGTCGTGGGCCGTCACGAAGTTCACCGAGGCGTACGGCCGCCGCCCGCCCCACGCGTACAGGTCGCTCGACCCCGAGAGCCGGTACCCGAGATCCCGTACGTCCGGCAGCGCGCCCCGCCAGAAGTCCCGTACGGCATTGCGGTAGCGGTCGTTCCACTCCGTCCAGAGCGGCGGGAAGGCTCCCACCTGGTAGCCGCCGGAGCCGACGTCCCACGGCTCGGCGATCAGCTTCACGCGGCGCAGCACCGGGTCCTGCGCGATGACCGCGAGGAACGGGGACAGCATGTCGACGTCGTGCATGGACCTGGCCAGCGCGGCGGCCAGGTCGAAGCGGAAGCCGTCGACGCCCATCTCCGTCACCCAGTAGCGCAGCGAGTCCGTGATCAGCCGCAGCACGTGCGGCTGTACGACGTGCAGGGTGTTGCCGCAGCCCGTGTAGTCCGCGTACCGCCGGGCGTCGCCCTGCAGCCGGTAGTAGCCGCGGTTGTCGATGCCGCGCAGCGACAGGGTCGGGCCCAGTTCGTCCGCCTCGGCCGTGTGGTTGTAGACCACGTCGAGGATGACCTCGATGCCGGCGGCGTGCAGGGCGCGCACCATGCGCTTGAACTCGCCGACCTGCCGGCCGTTGGTCCCGGAGGCCGCGTACGCCGCGTGCGGGGCGAAGTAGCCGATCGAGTTGTAGCCCCAGTAGTTCTTCATGCCGCGGCGCAGCAGGTGGTCCTCGTGCGCGAACTGCTGCACCGGCAGCAGTTCGACGGCCGTCACCCCGAGCGCCACCAGGTGCTCGATCGCCGCCGGGTGGGCAAGACCGGCGTACGTGCCCCGCAGTTCCTCCGGGATTCCCGGGTGCAGCTTGGTGAAGCCCTTCACATGCAGCTCGTAGATGACGGAGTCCGCCCACGGCGTCTTGGGGCGGCGGTCGTCCGCCCACTCGTCGCCGGGTGTGTCGTCGTGGACGACGACGCCCTTGGGGACGTACGGCGCGGAGTCCCGGTCGTCGCGCACGGTGTCCGCGACGTGCTGCTGGGGCCAGTCGCGCACATGCCCGTACACCTGGGGCGGCAGGCTGCCGAACTCGTCCTGCCCGGCGCCGTCCACGGCACGCGCGTACGGGTCGAGGAGGAGCTTCGCGGGGTTCCAGCGGGCCCCGGTCCACGGGTCCCAGCGGCCGTGCACCCGGAAGCCGTACCGCTGTCCGGGCCGCACGCCGGGCACGAAGCCGTGCCAGATCTCATGGGTCAGCTCGGTCAGCGGGACCCGCACCTCGGCACCGGCACCGCTCCCGTCCCCGTTTCCGCCCCCGCCCCCGTTTCCGTCGTCCGCCGTGCCGAAGAGGCAGAGTTCGACCGACTCGGCGCCGCCCGCCCACAGCGCGAAGTTGGTGCCCGACACGCCGTCGGGTCCCGTCCGGAAGCGCGCCCCGAGCGGGGTCGGCGCACCCGGCCACACGGAGACGCCCGGCGCCGTACGCGCCGTGCCGTTCAGCACGGGGGCGGCCCGTGCGGGCAGCAGCCCCCCGCCGGGCGCGCGCCCCTCCTGCACTGCCTCCTGCTCGGCTGCGCTCGACACCCTGGGCCCTCCCGCGGCTCGGTCGGAGCGGCACGAGGAGGACCGCGGCGTCCCGGCCGCGGCCTCATGTCGTGTCGTCCTCCCCACTGTTCTGCCCAGACCCGGGCTCGCACTCACGTTTCCCGAGGCGGGGGCCGAACGGCACGCAGGTCCTGGTACCCGCCGAACGGACGCGCTTCCCCCGGGCCCGCTCGGTCGTTGGGTCCCACGTGATGCACGTACAGAGGCAGAGGCAGCAGAGGCAGAGGCAGAGGCGCGCGTGGCGCGCAGGGGCCGCGCTGGCCGCCGCACTGACATGGGCGGGCCTGCTGGCCTCGGCCGCGGGCTGCACCTCGCACGGGGTGGACGAGATGCTCGGCAAGCCCCGTTCGCCGCAGGACGCGATCCGCGTCTCGCCGGACGACGGCAGCAAGGGCGTACGTCCCGACGAGGGGCTGAAGGTGCGGGTGCCGGCCGGGCGTCTGGAGTCCGTGAAGGCAGTGAAGTCCCAGGACGCCCAGGAGTCCCCGGTCCCCGGCCGGATCGGCGAGGACGGCGCGACCTGGCGGCCCGACGAACCGAAACTCGCGCTCGCCGCCAAGTACACGGTGGACGTGGTCGCGCTCGACGGACACGGCCGGCGGGTGGCACGGCACGTGACGTTCACGACGTCCGTCCCCGACGAGCGGTTCGTCGGATACGTCATGCCGGAGAACCGTTCGACGGTCGGCACCGGCATGATCGTGTCGCTGGAGTTCAACCGCGAGATCGAGAACCGGGCGGCCGTCGAGCGCGCCGTCCGCGTGACGTCCGTACCGAAGGTGCCGATCGCCCCGCACTGGTTCGGCGGGGACCGCCTGGACTTCCGCCCCGCGGCCTACTGGAAGCCCGGCACGAGGGTCACCGTCGACCTGCGGCTGCGGGACGTCGAGGCGGCGCCGGGCGTGTACGGGCTGCAGCACAAGACCTTCTCCTTCACGGTCGGCCGCAGCCAGGTCAGCGTCGTCGACGCGGCGGCCCACACCATGCGGGTACGCCGCGACGGAGAGCTCCTGTCCACCGTGCCGATCACCGCGGGAGCCCCCGGGAACACGACGTACAACGGCAAGATGGTCGTCACCGAGATGCTTGAGGTGACCCGGATGAACGGGGCCGCCGTCGGCTTCAAACGGGCCGACGGCAAGGGCGAGTACGACATCCCGGACGTCCCGCACGCGATGCGCCTGACCTCCTCCGGGACCTTCCTGCACGGCAACTACTGGGCCGAGGGCGTGTTCGGCACGGCCAATGTCAGCCACGGCTGTGTGGGACTGCGCGATGTGAAGGGCGGCAGTTCCGCGACCCCGGCGGGCTGGTTCTTCGACCGCAGCCTCATCGGCGACGTCGTCGAAGTCGTCCACAGCAACGACAGGAAGGTCGCTCCGGACAACGGCCTCGGCGGGTGGAACATGGGCTGGAAGGCCTGGAAAGCGGGCTCCGCGGTGAAGTAGCCCGACATAGGGGTACGCACATGGAAGGGGCTCGCGGGCCCATGACCTCGGTGAGTTGGGACGGAACGGTGACATTCCCGGGAGACCATCCCTGGTGGCAGTGTGATTAATTAGCGCGATGCGTGCGTGGGACGCGCCGTAGTACGGGCCTGAACAGGCCGTGCGAGGGGAGAACGACTTGAACGGGCGACCGATATCGGGGGCGTCGGTTGGCGCGCGGACACGAAGTGGCAAGGGGGCCCTGGCACTTGTGCTGGGGGTGCTGCTGCTTCTCGTGACCGCGTGCGGCGGGGGCGGGGACTCGGACTCCGGGTCCGGCGGAGACAAGGGCAAGGATTCGGGCAGCGCGGACACCAAGGTTTCGCAGGCGGTCGTGACCATAGCGCCGAAGGACGGCACCGACGCCGTCAAGACCAGCGGCGCGCTGAAGGTGACGGCCGCGAAGGGCAAGCTGACCGAGGTCACGGTCGAGGACACCAAGGGCAACCCGGTCGACGGGAAGATCACCGACGGGGGCGCGAGCTGGACGCCCGCCGGTCATCTCGCCGCGGCCACCAAGTACAAGGTCCACGCGGTGGCCAAGGACTCCGAGGGCCGTCAGGCCGCCGAGGAGTCCGCCTTCACCACGCTGACCCCGAAGAACACCTTCGTCGGCATCTTCACGCCCGAGGACGGTTCCAAGGTCGGCGTCGGCATGCCCTTCTCGGTGCGCTTCACCCGGGGTATCACCCACCCCGAGGACGTCGAGAAGGCGATAGACATCAAGACGGAGCCGGCGGTCGAGGTCAAGGGCCACTGGTTCGGCAACGACCGCCTCGACTTCCGTCCGGAGGAGTACTGGAAGTCCGGTACGAAGGTCACCGTCACCCTGAACCTCGACGGTGTCGAGGGCCGGTCGGGTGTCTACGGCGAGCAGGCCAAGACCGTGAAGTTCACGATAGGCCGCAGCCAGGTCTCCACGGTCGACGTCAAGACGAAGAAGATGACAGTCAAGCGGGACGGCAAGGTCATCAAGACCATCCCGGTCACGACGGGCAAGGCCGGCTACGAGACCTGGAACGGCCAGATGGTCATCAGCGAGCGCCTCAGGGTGACCCGCATGAACGGCGAGACGGTCGGCTACGGCGGCGAGTACGACATCAAGGACGTGCCGGACGCGATGCGCCTGACCACGTCGGGCACCTTCCTGCACGGCAACTACTGGGGCGGCGACGCCTTCGGCAACTACAACGCCAGCCACGGCTGCATCGGCCTGCGCGACCAGCGCGGCGGCGGTGACCGGGGGGCACCGGCCGCGTGGTTCTTCGACCGCTCGATCGTCGGCGACGTGGTGATAGTGAAGAACTCCAACGACCGGACCGTGGACCCGGACAACGGGCTCAACGGCTGGAACATGTCGTGGGAGAAGTGGACGGCGTGACCTTCCGCGGAGCCTTCGCGGACCTTCGCGGACCAGGACGCCGCTGACCGCGGCGCCCGTTCCTCGGAGACCGATGGAGACCGATCGAAGACCGACCGTACGGCCCCGGTACCCGCTCTGTGACGGAGCGCACCGGGGCCGATCGCGTTAGCCCCCGTTAACCTGCCTTCATGACCGTCAATCTCGAAGTCGCCGAAGGTGTCGGCACGATCCGTCTCGACCGTCCGCCCATGAACGCGCTGGACGTCGCCACGCAGGACCGGCTCAAGGAGCTCGCCGAGGAGGCCACGCGCCGCGAGGACGTCCGCGCGGTGATCCTCTACGGCGGGGAGAAGGTGTTCGCGGCGGGCGCGGACATCAAGGAGATGCAGGGCATGGACCATGCGGCGATGGTCGTACGCTCCCGGGCCCTTCAGGACTCCTTCAGCGCCGTGACCCGCATCCCCAAGCCGGTCGTCGCCGCGGTCACCGGTTACGCGCTGGGCGGCGGCTGTGAGCTGGCGCTGTGTGCCGACTTCAGGATCGCCGCGGACAACGCCAAGCTGGGCCAGCCGGAGATCCTCCTCGGTCTGATCCCGGGCGCGGGCGGCACCCAGCGCCTGTCCCGTCTCATCGGCCCTTCCCGGGCGAAGGACCTCATCTTCACCGGCCGCATGGTCAAGGCCGACGAGGCCCTGTCGCTCGGCCTGGTGGACCGGGTGGTACCGGCCGCCGACGTGTACGCGGAGGCGCACGCGTGGGCCGCGAAACTCGCGAAGGGGCCCGCGCTGGCGCTGCGCGCGGCCAAGGAGTCGATCGACGCGGGCCTGGAGACGGACATCGAGACCGGGCTCGCGATCGAACGGAACTGGTTCGCCGGTCTGTTCGCGACGGAGGACCGGGAGCGGGGGATGCGGAGCTTCGTCGAGGAGGGGCCCGGCAAGGCGAAGTTCCTCTGACGGGGCTCGGCACATGGCTCGGCACGGGGCTCGGGAGAAGGTTCCGGACGGGGCTTTGGACGGGGCTCCGGACGGGGCCGGAAAAAGACCGGCGAACCGGTGAATGGTCTTTCCCGGCGGAGGGCAGGTGTGCGGCGCATTTCGTCCGCCAAGTCCCGCTGATCAACTCGCAGTTGACGTGGTGTCTTACCCGTCGTCCCCCGAAGGGGCGGTTTATGCGCGGCTTAACGCAGCCTTAAGGATTCCTGGTCGGGAACGCGGGCGGTTGCCCCTGACAGGTATGTCACCGCAGGCCAGGCGGGGTTTATGGATCGCCGTAATGCCTATGGCATATGTCGATCGAATGGCGCGGAATGCGGAGTTCCGGAGGTCGTATTCCTCCGGAACGCCTCCGAAGCGGCCCTGCGGCGGCCATGATGGAGGCATGGCGGGGCTGGAAGGTATCGAACAGCCGCGGCGGCACGGGAGTGCGACCGCGGCACGCTGGTCGCCTGCTGTCGAGGACGAACACGCGCTGAACGCGCTGGAGTTGTTCGGCAACCCCACCGAGGCGGAGGTGCCGCTGCCGTCCCGGCCGGAGTCGGCCGCCACCGCGCGCCGGCTCACCCAGGTCGTGGTGCTCCGCCAGTGGGGCCTCTCGCCGAAGATGACCGAGGACGCCGTGCTCCTGGTCTCGGAGCTCGTAGGCAACGCAGTCCGGCACACCGGGGCCCGGGTCTTCGGGCTCCGTATGCGGCGCCGGCGCGGGTGGATCCGGGTCGAGGTCCGTGATCCCTCGCGGGGGCTGCCCTGTCTGATGCCGGTGCAGGAGATGGACGTCAGCGGCCGTGGCCTCTTCCTCGTCGACAAGCTCGCCGACCGCTGGGGCGTCGACCTCCTCCCGCGGGGCAAGACGGCATGGTTCGAAATGCGCGTCGTCGACCGCTGACCCCGGGAGCAACTGGGGTGGTCGGGGCGGCCGAGGCAACCCGGTCGGCGGACACGCCGCCGTACGAGTGACGATCCACGCTCCGCCCCCGCGGAACCGAGATCGTGCTCCCCATGATCTCAACTCACCTGCGGCGACGGGCCGCTGCCGTCGTCCTGTCCCTCTCGGCCGTCTTCGCGACCTCCGCCGCGACGCTCCCCGCCGAGACCACGGCAAAGGCCCCCGCCGCCTTCGCCGCGAAGGCCGCCGCGCCCACCTGTCCCCAGTTCGACGACCCCGTCCACGCCGCCGCGGACCACGAAGTGGACGTCGACCGCATCACGCCCGAGCCCGTCTGGCGCAAGACCTGCGGCACGCTCTACCGCAGCGACGGCCGGGGCCCCTCGGTCGTCTTCGAGCAGGGCTTCCACCCCAAGGACGTCGTCAACGGCCAGTACGACATCGAGAAGTACGTCCTGGTCAACCAGCCCTCGCCGTACGTCTCCACGAGCTACGACCACGACCTCTACAAGACGTGGTGGAAGAGCGGCTACAACTACTACATCGACGCCCCGGGCGGCGTGGACGTCAACAAGACCATCGGCGACACCCACAAGTGGGCCGAGCAGGTCGAGGTGGCCTTCCCCGGCGGTATCGCACGGCAGTACATCATCGGCGTCTGCCCGGTCGACAAGAAGACCAAGACCGAGATCATGAACGACTGCGAGAGCAACCCGCACTACGAGCCCTGGCACTGAGCGGACTGACTCCGGTGCCAGGCCGCCTGGAACGCCCGCAGAACCGCGGGCGTTCCCCGGCGCGGCACGGGAACAGGGCGCCGACCCGGAGTCCCCCCCCGCCGAGGAGTTCGCCTGGGTGGTCGCCGCGCTGCCGGCCAGGTCGGAACGTTAATCTGACCTCGTCAGAGAAGCAGGAAGCACCACGAAGGGGCGGGTCCGGTGGCGGACATAGAGGAAGCACGCAAGGCGTTCGAGCGCATCGACGCGGACGGGGACGGCTACATCACCGCCGCCGAGTTCAAGAAGGCTCTGGCTCAGGGCGGGGACTGGAACGTCACCGAGTCGGTGGCCGAGGCCGTCATCGCCGCCCAGGACCTCAACGGCGACAAGCTGCTCTCGTTCGACGAGTTCTGGAGTCACATCAACAAGTGACGTGAGCTGCGGGGGCGTCCACCGGTTTCGCGGTTTCGCGAGGGGGCGCCCCCTTTTCTCACCCGGTGGTGCACCGCACTCGTCGTCGCGCACGGCCTCACGGCCTCACCACCTCAGGCGTCCGCCGCCCATTCGCGCAGGGCGGCCTTGGTGGAGAAGTCCGCGACGTTCTTGTCCAGTGGGTCGTTCGTGTACTGGTGGAAGCGCCACTTGGCCTGGATACGGGGCTTGCCCGCGGTGACATAGTCGGCGATCCACAGAGCGTCACCGGCGTACGAGGTCGTGTCCACGTTCAGCCAGTAATTCCGGTTGCAATAGAGGACCACCCGGTTGTTCGGCCGGAGTTCCTTCACCTTGCGGATGAAGCGGTCCTTCTCCGCGTTGCTCGCGTGGGTGCCGTCGCCCGTCGTCTCCCAGTCCACGGCGAGGATGTCGCCCGCCTTCTCCGGGGCCTTGCCGACGAAGTACTCGGCCTGGGCCGTGAGGTTGCCGGGCCACAGGAAGTGGTAGAAGCCCACCACGCAGCCGGCGTCCCTGGCCCGCTTCGTCTGCGCGCTCAGCTTTGGGTTGACGTACGTGCGGCCTTCCGTGGCCTTGACGAAGACGAAGGACAGGCCTTCGGTGCTGTACGAGGACGACTGGTAGGCGCTTACGTCGATGCCGCGCAGCATGGCGACTCCTTGTGCGTGGGGGTCCGGAAGTACGGATCGTGCTTCCTGGGGGCCGTGGGGGCAACCACCTTCGGGATTCCCGTACTTGGGCCGCCCTACCCACGCGCGGGGCATCGCGGGGTATCGCGGGTATTGCGGCGGAGCCCACGGCACGGCGCACGCGCCCGGCGCAGCACCGGAGTCTTGTCGTGGTCAGGTGCCGAATCCGCCGTGTCGTGTGAGTTCCCGGTCGAGGGACCGCTCGAACTCGGTCAACGGACGCTCGGGGACCAGGCGTTCGGGGCCGTTCGCGGGTGGCGGGCTGAAGAGCAGGGGGCTCGCGCAGAGGGGCGGGGTCGCCTGCGTGGCCCCGTAGGCCACCAGGCTCTGCCAGGCAACTCTGGCGCAGCGTCGTACGAAGTACTTCATGCGGTATGTCCTTAAGAATGGTTGGCGGTCCGGGAGGGCGGATGCGGATGCGGATGCGGGTGCGGGTGCGGAGCAGGCGGTCGCGCGGCTCGCCCCCGCCCGAGCCGCGCGACCGGTCCGTGCCGGGGTCAGAGTTCCGCGGCGATGACGTCCTCCGGGAGGCGGAAGCAGAGCGAGCCGAAGAGGAAACCGGCTCCGATCGCGGCGATGACGAGCAGGTCGGCGCGCCGTGCGCGGCCCTCGTGGGCCAGCCGCCAGAGCGACGTCAGGGGCGAGACCGAGGCCGTGTTGCCCAGCGTGTCCGCGGTGACGGGGACGCGCTCCGGGTCGGCGCCGGCCATGCGCCCGATCTGCCGCACCAGCTTGGCGCTGGCCTGGTGCAGGGCGAAGCCACTCACCTCGTCGACGGTGACACCGGCCGAGGCCAGTGACTCGTTGAGGGACTTCGGCAGCCGGGTCATGGCCTCCCGCAGCACCACGCTGCCGTCCATGTGCAGATACGGGGTCCGCGGCGTCTCGGTCGGGGAGCCCGGCACCTCCTGGTTCAGGCGCCAGGGCGTGGCCATCCGGACGGCGTCCGAGTAGGTGTTGCCCAGGTCGTAGCCGAGCAGGCCGTCGGGTCCTTCCGACTTGCGCAGTACGGCGGCCCCGGCGGCGTCGCCGAAGAAGATGCGCGTGACGCGGTCCTGCGGGTCGGTACCGCCGGAGCCGCGCTCGGCGCAGACGAGCAACGCCGTCTCCAGGCCCGGCTCCTGCAACAGGGACGCGGCCGTGTACATCCCGTACACGGTGGACGCGCACGCGTGCTGGGTGAAGTCGACGATGCGCGGCGTCGCGATGCCGAGGCGTGCGGCGATGGTCACGCCGAGCGAGGGCATGACCCAGTCGGGCGACGTGCACGCCACGACGAGTACGTCGATCGCCGCGGCCTGGACGTCGGCCGCCGCCAGGGCCTTCTCCGCGGCCTCGACCGCGAGGTCGGCCACTGTCTCGTGCGGTTCGAGGAAGCGGCGTTCCCTGATGCCCGTCCGCTCCTCGATCCACTCGGGCGTGGTGTCGAGCGTCGCGCACAACTCCTCGTTGGTGACCACCCGTTCCGGCAGTGCCAGGGCGACACTGCGCGGGCTGACCGGGGTGAGTGCCCATTTGGGCATGCGTCCTCCTCTTTTCCGGCTTCTTCCGACTTCTTTTGGCGCCGTGGTGCTGCGGTGCCGCTGTGGCGCGGTACTTACTTCTCCTCGAACGCCATGCGTACGGAGGAACTCCGGTGCGGGCTCGGAGTGGGCCGCTTCTCGAATGTGATGCCGAACCAGCTCTCATAGGCGGCCAGGACGGCGGCGTCATCGGCGAGTTTCTCGGTCCTCGTCTCCTTTCCCCTGGTGATCGTCAGCAGGTCGTCCTTCAGCAGGACCCAGCCGTCGTCGAGGGGAAGCCGGCAGAACATGTTCTGCCGGAGCAGGGATTCGGGACTTGTCTGGTACCACCACACCACCTGGTCGAAATCCGAGATCGACACCGGGTCGTCGTAGAAGCGGTACAGCGGCTTTCCGTCGCACAGCACGTCGGTGGAACGGTCGTCCACGGCGCGGACGGTGAACTCGCCGTGCGGATCGGGCTGTGGGTCCGCGGTGTCCAGCGCCAGCGGATACCTGCTGCCCTTGCCGAATCCCGCGTCGACGAGCCACCGCCGGCCGTCGACCTCGGCGGTGACCACCAGGTGGTTGTACGGGGCGTTGAGCCGGCCGCCGATCCAGACCTGCCCGTGGTGCAGCCGTGCCGCGTAGCCCAGGGTGCGGAGCAGCAGGGAGAACGACATGTTGATCTCGCCGCAGCCACCGCCGCGGCGCTGGTGCACGATCTTGTCGATGACCTGGTCGTCCTTGTACTGGACCTCCTTGCCCAGGTGGTAGTCGAGGCTCTCGAAGGGCACCGACAGCACATGGCGTTCGTGGAGGTGGCGCAGGGCGGCCAGGTCGGGCCGGTCCGGTGGCCTCGCCGAGATGCGTTCCAGATATGCGGCCGTCGTCGGTTCGTCCAGCATGGGAATTCCCTTGGGCGGAGTGAATGCGTCAGTCTTGCTCGAACGAGAAACGGATCGCGTTCGTGGTGTGCGGACTGGGCACGGGCCGCTTGTCCAGCTTCATTCCGAACCATTTCCGGTAGGCGGCCACGACGGCGTCGTCGTCGGCGAGCTTTTCCGTCGTCTTCTGTTTTCCCGAGGTGAGGGTCAACTCGTCGTCGCGCAGGCTGACCCAGCCGTTCTCCAGGGGCAGCGAACAGAAGATGTTCTGCAGGAACGGGGAACCGGGGAAGGTCCGGTACCACCACATCGTCTGGGCGAAGTCGCTCAGTTCCGCGGGCTCCTCGGAGAACACGTACTGGGGGACGCCGCCCCGCGACACCTCGACGCTGCGGTGGTCCACCCGCCGGGTGGAGAACACGCCGTGCGCGTCCTCGTGGAGGTCGTCGGAGTCGACGAGGAGAGGATGCCGGCTCCCCTTGCCGAACCCGATGTCCGCGATCCACCGGACACCGTCGACAGCGACGGTCAGCATCATGTGGTGGTACGGGGGAGTGGCCCGGCTGCCGAAGCGGATACGCCCCTGATGCACCGTCACCTCGAAGCCGAGGCTCTGGAGGAGCAGGTAGAACGCGGCGTTGAGCTCGTAGCACCCGCCGCCGCGGCGCTGGTGCACGATCTTGTCGATGACGCGCTCGTCCAGATAGATCTCGTCACCCGAGTGGTAGTCGAGACTGTCGAACGGCACCGACAGCACATGGCGTTCGTGCAGGTGGCGCAGTGCGGCGAGGTCGAGGCGCTTCGGTGTGTCGGCGGAGATGCGGTCCAGGTAGGCGGACACGGTCTGCTCGGTGAGCACGATGTCTCACACGTCCTTTCCGCTGAGCCGCGGGAAGAGTCCCTCGGCGTTTCGGTGGTCGAGAAGGAGCCGTTCCTCGGCGTCGAACTTCCCGTGGGCCAGCACGCGGTGACCGGTGCCGAGCGTGGCCGCCTCCGGCATGAGGGGAAAGTCCGAGCCGACCAGGAGCCGGCTCGCCGGGCTGAAGGAACGCAGTGCCGCCAGGGCGTGCGGGTCACCGGTCATCGCGATGTCGAGGTACAGCCGGCGCAGCGAGCCCATCGGGTCCTCGGGCAGCCGGGCGGCGAGTGCCGGGCTGATGAGCGCCCCGGCGGCGAGCCGTCCGGCGAGGGACGGCAGCCCGCCTCCGCCGTGCGGCAGGATCACCGACAGCTCCGGGAACGTTTCGAGCGTCCGGTTGCAGAGGAGCTGCGCGGCCACCCGGACCGTTTCGAAGGGGAATTCGTACCACGGGGCGGGCACGTCCGGCAGCGGCAGGCCGCCGGCCGGCGGGACCGTGGGGTGGACGAACAGCGGCCGGTGCCGGCGTTCCGCTTCCGCGAAGAGCGGGTCCATCGAGGGGTCCCCGACGTACAGTCCGCCGTAATTGCTGACCAGGCCGACACCGTCGAGGCCGAGTACGTCGACGGCGTACGCGAACTCGTCCAGTACCGCGTCCATGTGCGGAAAGGGAAGCACCGCGAACGCGCCGAACCGGCCGGGGTGGTCGGATATCAGGCCGGCGAGGTATTCGTTGACGCGGCGCGCGAATTCCGCGGCCGGTTTGACCTCCAGTGAGGTCGGAACACCCGGCCAGACGCTCGTCACGGCGGCCCGGATTCCATGGCGGTCCATCATGGAGAGGCTGGCCCCGGCGTTCCACGTCGGTTTGTCGATGCCGGGCAGTACGGTCGGAATTCCCAGGGCCTGGAGTTCGTCGCGGTAGAAGTCCGGGAGGATGTGGTGGTGCACGTCGATCGCACGCAGCCAGGGTTGTGCGGCGGGTGCCCGGGTGTCGTCCTGCATGCCCGGTCCTCAGGCCCGGCTCGTGCCGGACGGGTTGCTGATCAGGCAGCGCCAGACTCCGTCGGCGCCGCGCCGGGCGATGTCGGCGGCCGTTCCCTCGACGCGGACGTGTTTGCCGTCGGGACCGGTCCCCTCGTGCACGTAGTCGATGATCATGAGGGCCGTGTCGCCGACGGTGTAGGCGTGCCGCACCTTCAGGCTGATGGGCAGGCGGTGGGCGGTCACTTCCTCGCCGGAATCCCAGAGTTTCTCGCCGGCCTGGAATTTCCCGGGGGAGAGGACGCGCATGGCGTGCGGGTCGAAAAGCATCTTCAGGACTTCGAGATTGCCGGCGTTGAATGCCTCCGAGAATGCCGCGGGGAGCTGCACGAGGTCGGTCGGAAGGGCAATCGCCTGGTCGCTTGAATTCGCCATGGCGACAGCACACCGGGATCACGGGAGCACGCTCAACCAGGCACCTTCCAGTGTGTCAGGTCGCCGCCGGTATTGCGCCGGATCTCTTGCGTACCTGACGAACTGTGTGGCATTCGGCTATGCGTACCGGTTACGCGGAACT
The DNA here is from genome assembly GCF_001418335.1 of Streptomyces aurantiacus. GTDB lineage: Bacteria > Actinomycetota > Actinomycetes > Streptomycetales > Streptomycetaceae > Streptomyces > Streptomyces aurantiacus. Next base: position 27,934 of record NZ_LIPP01000010.1, read on the forward strand.
CATGATGCCGCTCGTACCGAACGTGACGTGGTGATCGAGAACGCGAGTGGCGAGGAGTGCACGTGATCAAGGTAGCCATCATCTTCCATTCCCGGAGCGGGAACGTGTTCAAGCTGGCCGCGGCGGCCGCCGCGGCGGCCGAGAAGGCGGGCGCCGAACCGAAGCTGCTCAAGGTCGGCGAGCTGCCGGACCCGATGGTGCTGGACAAGGAGGCGTATGACAGCGTGGAAAGTGCCACCGCCGATGTGCCCGTGGCCACGCTGGACGATCTGCTGTGGGCGGACGCGATCATGATCGGCAGTCCGGTCCACTTCGGACTGCCGGCCCCGCAGATCCTGAACTTCATCGACCACTCCGGCCCGGTCGCCATCCCGGGCAAGCTGGTGGACAAGGCCGTCACCGTGTTCGCCTCGGGGTCCGCCGCCCACGCGGGCCAGCAGACGACGATCCTGGCGCTGCACAACGCGGTGTGCCACTGGGGTTCGCTCATCGTGCCGAACGGATCGAGCGTCGAGATCCTGGCCTCGGAGCACAACGGTTCGCCGTACGGCACGTGCAGCATCTCCCGGCACCTGGCGAGCGAGGTGCACGAGGACAACCTCAGGGCGATCGAGCACCAGACCCAGCGCCTCGTGGAGGTCGCCACCGCCTACGGGATCGGCCTCCGGCAGACGGAGTCGGCCATCAAGTACGTCGGCCTGGAGGACCTCGCCAGGAAGTTCCCCCACCTGTCGATGGACTGAGACCGACTGAGCACCTGTCGACCGACCGACCGCGCGACTCGCGACCAGCGACCGGCCCCGCATCGGGGCCGGTCGCTTGCGTATGCCTCTCCCTGTCCCTGTCCCTCTCCCTGTCCCTTTTCTCCGTGCCTTTCGCTTTCGCCCCGTGGTACATTGGTCTGGCACTAGAACAACGTACTAGTGGCCGATCGTCGTCCCGGCGGAGGTCGACGAGCGAGTGACACGAGCCCCCACGCCCACACCTCTCGCAGGAGGAATCCGTGAAACTGGTCATCTTCGGCGCCAACGGACCGACCGGCCGACTGGCCACCGAACAGGCACTCGCCGAAGGGCACACGGTCACGGCCGTCACTCGCCGGCCCGACACGTACCCGCTCGGCGGCGCCCGGCTGCGGGTCGTGGGCGCGGACGTCCACGACGCCGGAGCGGTGGACCGCGCGGTGGCCGGACAGGACGCGGTCCTCTCCACGCTCGGCCTGCCGTACACCAAGGAGCCCGTGACGGTCTACTCCGACGGCGTCGCGAACATGATCAAGGCGATGGACGTCCACGGCGTCCGCCGGCTGGTCTGCGTGAGCTCGATGGGTGTCGACCCCGAGCACGCGCCGGGTGAGTCCTTCACCTTCCGGAAGCTGATCGCACCGATGCTGCTGAAGATGGGACGCACGCTCTACGAGGACATGGGCCGCATGGAGCAGATCGTGCGCGCCAGTGGTCTCGACTGGACGATCATCCGCCCGGCCGGCCTCTTCGACGGCACGGCCCCGACCGACTACGTCGTCGGCAAGCCGCGCACGCCCGGCCGGTTCACCTCGCGCAACGACCTCGCGGACGCGCTGGTGCGTTCGGCGGTCGACAGCCGGAACGTGGACGAGGTCATCGAGGTCGTCACGACGCGGGGCGTGCCCAGTTACGCCGGTGTCTTCGTGAAGGAGGCGCTGCACATCGGCAACAAGCGGTGACGCGCGGCCGGGTGGCACGCCCGGCGTTCAGCAGGAGGGTTCAGCAGGAGATCAGCGTCAGCCCCATGGACATGCCCCCGCCGAACGCGGCGAGGAGCAGCAGGTCGCCCTCGGCCACGGCGCCCGAACGGCTCAGGTGGTCCAGGGTGATGGGCACCGACGCGGCACCCGTGTTGCCGTACCGGGTGACCGTGGTGGCCAGCCGGTCCGAAGCGATCCCCAGGCTCTTGGAGATCTCGTCCAGGATCCGGCCGTTGGCCTGGTGCGGCACGAAGTGTGCGAGTTCGTCGGGCCGCACCCCGTTGTCCGCGAGGAATTCCCGGATGCCGGGAACCACCACGCTGTCGATGAAGTCGCTCACGCCCCGCCCGTCCATCCTGAAGTGGTGCAGGCCCGCGCTCAGCGTCTCCTCCGTCGCCGGCAGCCGGCTGCCGCCTGCGGGGACCCGGATGAGGTCACGTGCCGCGCCGAAGCCGGCCAGCCGGGCGGACAGCAGCCGGCGCCGGCCGCCCGGGCCCAGTACGACGGCACCGGCACCGTCTCCGAACAGCAGGGCGGTGCGGCGGTCGTCGAGGGCCAGGATGCGTGAGTAGACGTCGGCGCCGATGACCAGCGCGTAGCTGTGCTCGTCGCCCGCCAGGAGCCGTTCGGCCACCGGCAGGGCGAACGTGAAGCCGCTGCACACGGCGTTGACGTCGAAGGCCGCGGTTCCGTGGCCGGCGCCGAGCTCGTCCGCGACGACACTCGCCGTCGCGGGCTGCGGGGAGTCGGGCGTGGAGGTGGCCACGATGACGACGCCCAGCTGGGAGGCGCTGACGCCGGCCTGTTCGAGAGCGGCCCTGGCGGCGGCGACGGCAAGGTCCGACGTCGCCTCCTCGGGCTTGGCCCAGCGGCGCTCGCGGATCGCCGTCTTGCGCCAGATCGCCTCCTCCGAGACCCCGATCAGTTCGCTGATGTCCTTGTTGTCGATGACCCGGCTGGGCAGGTAGGAGCCCGTGCCGAGGATTCCGGGTCCTGCGGTGACCGCACCACATGTGATCATGGTCTGCTCCGTTGTCGTCCTGATGGGGTACGGCCACACGCTCCGGGTCGGGCGCGACGGGAACGGGTCCGGTCGCGGCCCCCGGTGTCGGTGTGCCGTCTGGTGCCTTCTCCGTTGCGCACCGGTCCGACGCCGTACGGGGACGGCTCGCCGGATGCGACGGATCGCACACATCAGGACAGTGGGCGCGCGCTCCGCGGTCCACCGGAACTCCACGGGTCTGTCAGGTGTCGATCTGGGCCTGGAGCCCGTCGAGCGCGTACCGCAGTCCCAGGTGGAAGTTCTGCTCCCAGTCGTCGTCGAGCAGGTACTCGTGGCTCGCCAGTGTCGGGTACGTGTCCCGGTGGCGACGCAACTGCTCCTGGGCCGCGGCCCGTTCGCTGTCGGACCAGCGCAGGCTCGACTGGCTGGCGGTGGATCCCTGGAGGTGGCTGTACAGCAGCCAGCACGCTGCCGTGACCGCCTTGCCCCGGAAGCCGACGCGTACCAGGGAGGCTTGCAGGAACTCCATCCAGGCGAGGAAGTTCGGCCCGATCGACGGCCGTTGACGCAGCGGCAGGGCGGCCGACCACGGGTGCCGCAGAAGCGTGGCCCGGCAGTCCGCCAGGAGGGCGACGATGTTCTCCCGCCAGTCACCGGAGTCCCTGTCGGGCAGCGAGGTCTCGCCGAAGATGGCGTCGATCGCCAGGTCGATCACGTCGGCCTTGGTCTTGACGTGCCAGTACAGCGTCGTGGTGCCGACGCCGAGCCGCTCCGCGAGGTGCCGCATGGTCAGCCGGTCCAAGCCTTCCTCGTCCAGCAGCGCGACCGCCCCTTCGGTGATGCGCTCCCGGGTCAACGGCGGTACCGCGCGCGGCACCGGCGGGCGCAGCCAGACGCTGTGCGCGGCCTCCGCGACGGTCGGATCGTTCCCCCGTGGCTTGTTCACGACGGTGCCACCAGCCTCTCCGGCTCTCGTGCTCTCTGCCTGCCATGGTAGTACGTTGATCTATGGGATCGAACGTTGTACTGGCGACGGAACGCTGTTCGGGCAGGAGGCAGCCATGAAACTCGTGGTGTTCGGCGCCAACGGTGCCACGGGGCGCCTGGTCGTCGCCATGGCCGTCACGGCGGGCCACTCGGTGACAGCCATCGCCCGGCGGCCCCGGGAGTTCCCGTTCCACGACCGGGACGTGCAGGTGGCCGAGGCCGACGTGCGGGACGCCGAAGCGGTGGACTGGGTCGTGGCGGGCCACGACGCGGTCGTCTCGGTCGTCGGCGTACCCCCGACCAGGAGACCCGTCACCGTCTACTCGGAGGGCGCCGCCAATATCGTCACGTCGATGACCGGCCACGGAACGCGGCGTCTGGTGTGCGTCAGTTCCGCGGGCCTCGACCCGGCCGTGCGGTCCGGCCGGGCGCTGTCGCGAAGGGAGGCGCGCCGCCGCGTCTTCCAGGCGCGGATGCGCGGCGTGCACAGGGACATGGGGCGCATGGAGGACATCGTCCGGGGCAGCGCGCTGGACTGGACCCTCGTGCGGCCCGGCCGCCTTTGCGGCGCGGGCCTCACCGACTACCGGACCTCCTCGCACGCCCTGCCCGGCGCTCGTACGTCCCGCGGTGACCTCGCCCATCTCCTCCTCCGTCAGACGGTGCGCGACGGACAGACGCGCAAGACCGTGTACGTGTTCTCCGGCGACCGCCTCTGAATCGCGACTCTTCATTTCATCTGCAAATATCAGAACGCGCCGCGAGCCCGGACGCCTCCCCGTGTTTTGTCCTGGGAGGCCGAACCGATCCGGCCATTCAGGCACGACGGCCGGTGGCCGGTGGCCGGTTCGGGGGCGCGGCGGATACGGAGCGAGTTCCGCGAGGGGATCGGAACGCGCAGAGGTGTCAGTCCGGGTCGCCGTCCGCATCCCAGAGCAATGGACCCGCCAGGGTGTAGGTGTCGAAGGCCTGGGCCGTCGCCCGGTCGGCCGGAAAGCCGTATTCCGCAACGCCGAACCGATCACCGGCCGACTCGGCCGGCTGCGGCAGGCCGGCGTTTTCGTTAACCGGTTCCGTCGGTTCCGGCGGTATTGGTGATTCCGCGGGGCCTTTCTCGGTGGTGTCCATGCCCATGAGGGTGAGGTTACCCGTGAGGTGGCCGTCAATCCGGCCGGTAACAGTCCGTCATGTCTCATGGGAGAGGTCGCTGTCCGGCGGTGCGTCGTCGTGCCTCTTCGGTGAGCGAGGTGACAGATGTCAACGTTCACCGTGGAGAAAAGCCGCACGGCCCCATAAAATCGTGTCGCTTTGGCGAGTTTTGTGGCCACCGAAGGAAGGGGGCGGGCTCGGACAAGCGGAGTCGCGATCCGGGCTCGTCCGCACGGCGTGATCGGCTTCCACCGGAAGACCGCATCGTCTTGCGCCCGGGACGGGTCACGGGAGCCGCTCGCGTTATACACGCGTCGCCAAGGCGGACAGGGAAACTGCACGATCAATTCGAGGGCATTCGCCTGCCCGAGGAGAGTCGTATGTACGGGGGTACTGCAGTGCCATTGCCGTTGATCGCCGCCCGCGCGGGAATAACGGAAGTAAATCGTTTACCTGACGACAGCGTAAGCGACGATTTACTCCAGGAAATGTCGACGTCGCTTTTTGCGTCACTGCCGCGCGCGGACCAGCGCAAGAAGGGCGTCACGTACGTAAAAGGCCTGCTGAGGGTCACCGGGCGCAAATCCATCAGGAACATCGCGAATCTCATCGGTGGCCGAGCGGTCGATCAGAGCCTGCACCATTTCATCAGCGAATCCACCTGGGACTGGATGCCGGTGCGTGAGGCACTGACCCGGTATCTGGTGCCGCGCCTTCCGGTGGAGGCCTGGGTGGTGCAGAACACGGTGATCCGCAAGGCCGGCCAGCATTCCGTCGGTGTCGACCGCCGCTTCGTCCCGGCCGAGGGCCGGGTGCTCAACGCCCAGCAGGCGGTCAGTGTCTGGGCCGCTTCGGGCGGCCGGAGCAGCCCCGTCGACTGGAGCCTCCATCTGCCCCAGGTCTGGATCGACGACGGCTGCCGCCGGAGCCGGGCGTCCATCCCGGACAGCGCCGAAGTGGAGCCCGTGACCGACAGGGCCGCCAAACTCTGCGTCGAGATGATGACGGAGTGGGCCATGCCGGTACGCCCGGTGGTGCTGGACGCACGGGCCATGGACGTCCTCACGCTCGTGAACCGGCTGGGCCGGCGGGGCATCCCGCTGATGGCGCGCATTGACGAATCGCTTCCTCTGGTCGTCACCGACCCGGCGCTGACCGGCTATCAGGGCACCGCGAGGATGCAGGCGTCGGAGGTGGCGCGGGCGTGCAGCGGCTCACGGCACCCCGTCCGGTGGCTGCAGCCCGGCCTGGGCGGCGGCGTACGGACGGGGCAGCTGGCGACCGTGACCGTGAAACTGGCGTCGGGGAGACCAGGCATGCGCAGGTCGGCAACGGCCCGGCCGCTGACCCTGTTCGCCCTGTCCGAGCGCGGCAGGCAGCAGGACGCCCCGCAGCTGTGGCTCACCGACCTGCCGTGCGGTCAGCCGGCCGTGCCGCTCGCCCTGTGCACGCTGCTGGACCGCGTCGAGGACGACTACGCGCAGGTGTCCAAGACCGTCGGCATCGAGGACTACGTGGGCCGGTCGTTCGAGGGATGGCACCGGCACATGACCCTGGCCTCGGCCGCGCACGCGGTCTCCGTGCTGGCCTCGGCGAACGCCACCCACTGGCGGGGCGCGGCCGGGACACGGCACGCCACCTGACGAAGTGCCGATCGGCGTGTTGTGGGGGTCCCTTGCCCCGTAACAGGATCGGCGCCATCGCAGGACCGGTGCCATCGCAGGTCCGGTGCCCAGCCGGACAGCGGTCGAGGCGGCTACCTCCGTCTCGACCGCTGTCCGGGCGCCGGACGACGCGGCGGCGACCGATCAGCCGATCACCCGGTTGCGCCGATTCCGCGCCAGGGGGCGCCGAAGCCCCGCTCCGCGACCGCCCACGGCGGCCGGAGCGGGGGCTGCGCCCCAGGGGGCTTCTGATGGATCTCCGCGCTGCTGCCTCCGCTCACCCGCCCGCGTGACACATCTGCGTGACACATCTGCGCACCGGTCATCCCCACAGGAGAGATCAGTGGACAACCCCGTGCTCGAATTCGGATCGAAGCCGGCCGGCCAACAGCCGCGGTGGGAAGACGAGGAGGAGCTGCGACGGGTACGGCGGCGGCTCCTGCACGCTCCGGGACTCGTCGGATCCGAGGACGTACGCGCCCTGCGCTCGGACCTGGCCGCCGTCGCCGCCGGCGCCGCCCATGTGGTGCAGGCGGGGGACTGCGCGGAGGACCCGGCCCAGTGCACCGCGGCTCAGGTCGCCCGCAAGGCGGACCTGCTCGACGTACTCGCGGCCCGGCTGACGGCGGTCACGCACCGGCCCGTGGTCCGCGTGGGGCGGATGGCGGGGCAGTTCGGCAAGCCGCGTTCGAAGCCGACGGAATGGGTCGGCGACGTGGAACTCCCCGTCTACCGCGGGCACCTGGTCAACGGACCCGAGCCGAACCTACGGGCCAGGCGGCCCGATCCGCTGCGCATGGAGAGGTGCTACCGCGCGTCCGACGACGTCCTGCGCCACCTCGGCTGGCGCCGCGGTCCGGCGGAGCCGCAGGCCGGGCCGTCGGCCGGGTCGGCGAGCGGGTCACCGACCGGACCGCCGGTGTGGACCAGCCACGAGGCACTCGTCCTGGACTACGAACTCCCGCTGGTGCGCAGGGATTCCACGGGCACGCCGTACCTGGCCTCCACGCACTGGCCGTGGATCGGCGACCGGACCCGCCAGGTCGACGGGGCCCACGTGGCCCTGCTCTCCGCGGTGGCCAACCCGGTCGCCTGCAAGGCCGGCCCCGGCATGACCGTCGGTGAACTGCTCGCGCTGTGCGAGCGGTTGGACCCGGCCCGCGAGCCGGGCAGGCTCACGCTGATCGCCCGGATGGGCGCCCAGCTCGCCGCCCGCCGGCTGCCGCCGCTGGTGTCGGCGGTGCGCGCCGCCGGACACCCCGTCATCTGGCTGTGCGACCCCATGCACGCCAACACCGTCACCACCCCGGGCGGACGCAAGACCCGTTACGTGGAGTGGATCACGCAGGAGGTCCGGGAGTTCCGGGCCGCGGTCCGGGAGGCCGGCGGGGTCGCCGGCGGTCTGCACCTGGAGACCACCCCGGACCACGTCACCGAATGCGCCCCGAATCCGTCCGCCGCCGATCAGGTGCACGAGACGTACACCAGCCTCTGCGACCCGCGGCTCCGCCCGGACCAGGCGCTGTCCGTCGTCGAGGCCTGGGACGCGTAACCGAAGAAGTCCGCAGGACCGGAGAAAGAGCCGACGAAGGGGGAGACACATGGAGGGCAGGATCGCGCTGGTCACCGGCGCAGCGGGAGGGATAGGCGGCGCGGTGGTCCGGGCGCTCGCCGAGGACGGCATGGCGGTGGCCGCGGTGGACCGCGACGCCGAGGGACTGTTCACCACGGTGCGGAAACTGACCGCCGACGGACTCGTCGTCGAGGCCTTCCCCGCCGACATCACCGACCGGGCCGAGGTCGACCGCGTGGTCGGTGAGGTCGAGGAGCGCCTCGGGCCGCTGGACCACCTCGTCAACACCGCCGGTGTGCTCCGCCTGGGCGAAGCCCGCCGGTTGTCCGCCGACGACTGGGACGCCACCTTCGCGGTCAACGCCACCGGCGTGTTCGCCATGTCGCAGGCGGTCGTCAACCGGATGGTGCCGCGCCGCCGGGGCACCGTCGTCACGGTGGCGTCCAACGCGGCAGGCACCGCGCGCCGGCACATGGCCGCCTACGCGGCGTCGAAGGCCGCCGCCACGATGTTCACCAAGTGCCTCGGCCTTGAGGTCGCCGAGTACGGCATCCGCTGCAACCTGGTGGCTCCGGGCTCCACCGACACCCCGATGCTCACCTCGATGTGGCACGACGAGAGCGGACCGCGCGGCACCCTCGACGGCAAGCCCGAGGAATACCGCGTGGGCATTCCGCTGCGAAAACTGGCCCGGCCCGACGACATCGCCGACGCCGTCGTCTTCCTGCTCTCCGACCGGGCCGCGCACATCACCCTGCACAGCCTCACGGTCGACGGCGGCGCCACGCTCGGCGTGTAGGGCCCTTCTGATGGATCTCCGCGGCGTCGCGACGCCCGGCACGCCCTCTCGCCGCACCGGGCACAGACCCAAGTACGTCCAGTACGCGGGCCTGTGCCCGGCACGCCGAGAGCACGCACCGGACGCCGCTCCTTCCCCACGGAGATCCATCAGAAGGGCCCTAGGCCGACAGACCACACAGGGCCCACGCCCCCGAAAGGCAGGACTTCCATGACCACCGGCCTACCCCTCGTCGAACCCTACGTACTGCCCGGCGCCGGCGAGCTGCCCGCAGCCGTCGCACCGTGGCACGCCGAGCCGGACCGCGCGGTGCTGCTCGTGCACGACATGCAGAACTACTTCCTCCGCGCGCTGCCCCAGCCCCTCAGGCAGCCGCTGGTGCACAACATCGCCCGGCTGCGCGAGAACTGCGCCGCGCTCGGCGTGCCCGTCGCGTACACCGCGCAGCCGGGCGACATGAGCGACGCCGACCGCGGGCTCCTGAAGGACTTCTGGGGCCCCGGCATGACGGGCGACACCGGCCACCGCGCCGTCACGACGGAACTGGCTCCAGGACCCGACGACTGGGTGTTCACCAAGTGGCGCTACAGCGCCTTCTTCCGCTCGGGGCTGCTGGCACGGATGCGCGGCCGGGGACGCGACCAGCTGATCCTCTGCGGGGTCTACGCCCACCTGGGCGTCCTGATGACCGCCGTCGACGCGTTCAGCAACGACATCGAGACGTTCCTGGTGGCCGACGCCGTCGCCGACTTCTCGGCCGCGCGCCACCGGATGGCCCTCGACCACGCGGCGCGCTCCTGCGCCGTCGTCACCACGGTCGAGGAGGTCCTCGCGTGACCCCCGATCCCCTGGACAGGGTGCTCGCCGGGCAGGCACCGCCCTTCGCGTTGATCCACCGTTCGACGGCGGACGGCGGGGACCGGCTCGACGTCCTGCTCGGCGAGGTCGAGACCTGCCCCGAGCTCGCCGCGATCCCGCTCCCGGAGCGATCCGCCGGCGTCGGCACCGGCGTCGGCACCGGCGCCCGGCACGACGTCCTGGCCCTGGTGCCGTACCGGCAGATCCGTGAACGCGGCTACGCCGGCGTCGACGACGGCACCCCGCTGCTCGCGCTGCGCGTGAGCGAACAGGACACCGTCCCCCTCACCGAGGCGTTGGCCCGCCTGCCCCGGGTCCCCACGGAACTCGTGGACGGCCGCTTCGTACCGGACGACGAGACGTACGCCGCCACGGTGCGCGACGTGCTCGCGCACGAGATCGGTACCGGGCAGGGCGCGAACTTCGTCATCCGACGTACGTACCGGGCCCTGATCCGCGACTACACGCTGCGCAGCGCGCTGTCCTTCTTCCGCAACCTGCTGGAGACCGAGTCCGGCGCCTACTGGAGCTACCTGGTGCACACCGGCACCCGTACCCTCGTCGGCGCCTCCCCGGAACGGCACGTCAGCCTCCAGGGCGGCACGGCCGTGATGAACCCGATCAGCGGAACGTACCGCTATCCGCCCACCGGACCCGCGCTCCCCGGGGTCCTCGAATTCCTCGCGGACCGGAAGGAGACCGACGAGCTGTACATGGTCCTCGACGAGGAACTGAAGATGATGGCCCGCGTCTGCGAGGCAGGCGGCCGGGTCGTGGGCCCTTTCCTGAAGGAGATGACCCGCCTGGCGCACACCGAGTACCTCATCGAGGGACGCAGCGACCGCGACCCGCGGGAGATCCTGCGCGAGACACTCCTCGCCCCCACGGTCACCGGGAGCCCTCTGGAGAGCGCCTGCCGGGTGATCGAGCGGTACGAGCCTGAGGGCCGCGGCTACTACAGCGGCGTCCTCGCACTCATCGGCCGGGACGAGCAGGACGCCCCCACGCTGGACTCCGCCATCGTCATCCGCACCGCCGAGATAGACGGCGGCGGGCGGCTCGGCATCGGGGTCGGAGCGACACTGGTGCGCCACTCCGACCCGGCCGCCGAGGCGGCCGAGACACGGGTGAAGGCGGCCGGGCTGCTCGCCGCCCTGGAGGGCGGGCGGTCCTCCCGATACGCCGACCACCCCCACGTCCGTACGGCCCTCGCCGAACGCAACACCTCGATCGCCCGCTTCTGGCTCGACGGGGCCTGCCCGCAGATGCCCCGGGTGCCGGCCCTGGACGGCGCGAAGGTCCTGGTCGTCGACGCCGAGGACTCCTTCACCGCGATGCTCGGCCACCAACTGGCCTCCCTGGGCCTGTCCGTGACGGTGCGCGGGTTCGACGAACCGCACCCCTTCGACGGCTACGACTTCGTGGTGCTCGGCCCCGGCCCCGGCGATCCGCGGGCCGTTGGAGAGCCCAAGGCCGCCCGCCTCCGCGCGGACATCGACACACTGCTGACCGAGCGCCGGCCCTTCCTCGCCGTGTGCTTCAGCCATCAAGTGCTGTGCGGCCGGCTCGGGTTCGACCTGTTCCGCAGGGACGTCCCCAACCAGGGCACGCAGCGGGAGATCGATCTCTTCGGGACGCGGGAGTCGGTCGGCTTCTACAACACGTTCGAAACCCGGTGGAGCGAGGACAAGACCGAGTGCGCGGGCGTGGGCCTGGTGGAGCTGAGCCGGGACCGGGAGACCGGCGAGGTGTACGCGCTGCGCGGACCGCACTTCGCCTCCGTGCAGTTCCACGCCGAGTCGGTGCTCACCCGGGACGGCGTACGCATCCTCGCCGAACTGCTGACCCACGTCGCCGAGGCGTGAAGCGAGGGAAGCCGCGCGCGGACGAAACCCAACCAAACCAAACCAAACGGAACGGCCGGCCGGGTGGATGACCCGACCGGCCGTTTCCGGCGTGCGTCGTGCGGCGTGCGGCGTGCGTCGTGCGGCGTCAGGGTGCGGGTTCGGCCCGCGGAACCAGCGTGCCGGCCGCGCGCAGCGCCCGGTCGACGAGCGCGCCCGCGGCACCGGTGTACCCGGTGGGATCGCACAGTGTCGCAAGCTCCGCGGCGTCGAGCCCCAGACCGGGCACCTCACCGAGGACCTCCGCCAGCGGCCGGCCGGTCTTCCCGGCCTCCTGGGACGCGTCGTCGAGCAGGCGCCTGGCCTCCGCGACGCCCCGCACCGGGGCCAGGACAGCGGCGACGCGCTCGGCGACGATCCGGGAACCGGTCAACTCCAGGTTCTCCCGCATCCGTCGGGGGCTCACCACCAGACCCCGGGCCAGCTCCACCGCCGTATGGGCGGAACCGCCGGTCAGCCGGAGGCATTCGCGCAGCGGCTGCCACTCCGCGTGCCAGCCGCCCGCGGAACGTTCGTCCTCCGAGACCAGGCACTGCGTCAGCCCGGCGGCGATGGGCGGCACCTGGAGCGCCGCGCTGCGCAGCAGGGTCGCCAGGACCGGATTGCGTTTGTGGGGCATGGCCGAGGACCTGCCCCGGCCGGGCCCGCCCGGCTCGGCGACCTCGGCGACCTCGGTACGGGCCAGCGACTGCACGTCGACCGCGATCTTCCCCAGCGCGCCGGCGGTGAACGCCAGGGCCGCGCCGAGGTCGGCCACCGGCGCACGCAGGGCGTGCCACGGCAGTACCGGTTGGGCCAGGCCGGTCTCGGCGGCGAAGGCCTCGACCAGCCGGCCGGGATAGGCGTCGGCCGCCGGGCCGGTGATCCCGGCCGAGGCCAGATAGCCGGCCAGCGTCCCCGCCGCACCGCCGAGCGCCACGGGCAGCGAGGCGTCCACGACGGCGAGCCGGTGGGCGGCGTCGAGGACCAGCTGCCGCCAGCCCGCCGCCTTCAGGCCGAACGTCGTCGGCACCGCGTGCAGGGCCAGGGTGCGCCCCGCCATGGGAGTGTCCCGGTGTTCGGCGGCCAGCCGTGCCAACGCACCGGCCGTCTCCGCCAGGTCGGGCAGGATCAGCCGCAGGGTGCGCCGTGCCACCAGCATCGTCCCCGTGTCGAAGACGTCCTGGCTGGTGGAGCCCCGGTGTACGTACTCGGCCGCCGACGGGTCCGCCGCCCTGACCGCGTCGGTGAGCGCCCGCACCACACCGACCACGGGGTTGGCGGTCTCCCGCGCGCCGACCGCGATCGCCCGCAGCTCGAACCGTTCGGCGCGGGCGGCCCGGGTGATCGCCTCGGCCGCGGCGTGCGGGACCGTGCCCAGCCGGGCCTGGGCCCTGGCCAGCGCGGCCTCGGCGTCCAGCATGGCCTGCAGCCAGGCGGTGTCGGACACCGCGGCCTCCGCGGGCGTGCCCGCCCGGACCGGGGACAGCAGCCCGGAGTCCATGAACGCGTCGGTGACAGTGTCTTCGGTGTAGGTGCCTTCGGTGTAGGTGTAGGCGTCGGCGGATGCGGCGGTCATACGATCACTCCCGTGAGAGGGGCGTCCTCGGCCACGGGCCGCCGCTCCGCGGCCTGCCCGGCCGGGGCCAGCGACAGTACGGCGCGCGCGATCGCGTCGCCGTCCCCCAGCGTCACCGAGTCGACGCCGGGCCGGACCCCGGCGGCCGTCACCCAGTGCACCGACTCGGTGGGGACGCCGTAGGCGAACCGGCGCGGATGGGGGCGGCCCTGGCCGTCGACGACCCGGCACGGCCGCTCGGTGACGGCCAGGCCACCGGTCTCGTGACTGACCCCGCAGTCGCCGTCGATGCGATAGGGGCGGCACTGCTCGGTGAGCAGCAGATGACGCAGCAGGGGGTCGGCGGTGCGGCGCACGTCGGGCAGCGGCAGCCGGGCCTCGATCAGGTGCCGGGACAGTACCGGCGGTCCGGGGACGAGGGCCGAGTGGGCGACGAAGGCCGGCTGCTCGGTGTCGATCCACATCTGGGTGCCGGGCCCGGTGAGCTCCAGGACGCCCGCTTCGATCAGCGCGGCCAGTTCCTCGATCCGGGAGACCGGCGGGCCGATGGAGAGGAAGGCGTTGAGCGGCGTGTACCAGCCCTCCAGCTCGGTCAGGTGGGACCCGCCCTCCAGACCGCCGTGGTCGACGGCCGACCGGACCTCGTTGCGCAGGTCCCGCAGCACGTCCAGCGCGGCCTTCAGCGGGCTGCTCACGTTCCCGGCCCGCGCCTCCCGCGCGTCCCGCCGCAGGTACGCCAGCAGCCAGGCGCGGAACTCCGCGCGATCGGCGAAGTCGCGCCCGAGCCAGGGCCGGGCCAGCCGGTCCCAGTCCCAGCGGACGTCGGGGCCGACGCCGTGCTCGTTCAGGAGCGCCGCCCGCCGCGGTGGCGACGCCGACAGGTAACGCGACACGAACGGCTCGGGATCGGCTCCCCGCGAGGACAGCAGCGTCCCGTAGTAGACGCCCTCGACCTCCGCGGCGATCAGCGGCCACATGTCCGTCTCGAAGCGCACGCGCTCGCCGTCCTCGGCCGCCGCCCGCGCCCGCAGCCGGGCGATCACCGGTGGTGTCAGCAGCCGCGGAGTGTGCCGGCCGAACGCACCCTTCTCGTTCTGCCCGCGTGCGTGGTACGGAACGCCTCGACGCGAGCTGGCGTACAGCTTCGGCTCCCGGCCCGAAGGACGGTAGACCAGACGGCGCGGGCCTTCTTGGCCTTCTCGGCTTTCTTGGTCTTCTCGGCTTTCTTGGCTGTCCGGGTCGTCACCGGCCCGGTCGAAGACGCCGCCGCGTCCGACGGTGAACAGGGCCATGTAGTCGAAGAAGTTCAGGCCCAGACCACGCAGCAGCACGGCCTCGCCGGGCGCGGCGAACTCCGTGTCCACGTCGGCCGGGTTGGCCGGGGTGACATAGGTGAGGTGGTGGATGCGCGCCAGGCTGGCCGTACGTTCCTGCCGGGCCGTCAGCTGCGCCGGGAGGTGCCCCAGGGCCAGCACCACGGCGTCCAGGCCGTGGATCCGGGTGCCGTCCGCCAGCCGGATGCCCTGCGGCCCACCGGGCGTACCGCTGGTGTCCGCCATCGCCACGGCCCGTGAGCGGTGCACCCGGACGGTGACGTGCTCCGGAGCCCGGGCGACCACCCGCCGGAAGCAGTCCCGCAGATACCGTCCGTACAGGGCACGGGAGGGATACGAGTCGGGGCCGAGGGCGCGCGCCTCGGCGAGAATCTCGTCGTCGGATGCGGTGGTTTCCCCTGGTACGCCCCTACGGGCCAGGTCCTCCGCCCACTCGTACAGGCTCGGACCCGGTTCCACCGGCCCCTCGATCCGTGTGCCGGCGTCGGTGAACACGGTGATCTGCGAGGCCACGGTGTTGGTGAGCAGGTGGTGCGACTGGTCCGTCCGCCAGACGGCGCCGGCGCCCGGGGCGGCCGGATCGACGACGTGCACGGTGACCGACGCGCAGGACGGTGCCGCGCGCTCGTTGGCGCACAGCCGCTCCAGTACGCACAGCCCCCGGGGGCCGGCCCCGACGACGCACACTTCGAGACGCCCGCCGCTCATGCCCGTACTCATGCCCGTACTCATGTCCGTACCTCCTGGTGGCCGGACTCGCGGGTCCCGTGCATCCACGCGACCCGATCGTGGAGCTCGGTCGCGGACAGGGCGGACAGCATCGCGTTCCTCGCTTTCGCCGCCGGCCCGGCGGGGTGCCACAGGCGGGTGCTCGCCCGGGCGGCGAGCGTCATCCGGGCGGTACGTTCCTGGCGCTGGGCGGCGTACTTCCCGAACCGCTCGCCGATCGCGTCCGGCGGGACGTCGAGCAGGTCACCGAGGAGGTCGCCGAGGAGCACGGCGTCCTCCAGGGCCTGGCAGGCGCCCTGGGCGGCGTAGTGCAGCATCGGGTGGGCGGCGTCGCCGAGCAGCGTCACCCGGCCGTCGGTCCAACGGTCCACCGGGTCACGGTCGACCAGCGACCACGACTTCCACTCCTCGCCCAGGGCCAGCAGCCGGCGGGCCGTGGCACCGAGACCGGCGAACGCGCGGCGCACCTCCGGCGCCGGCACGGGTTTCCCGGCGAAGGCCTCGGTGACCCCGTTCTCGATGCTCGGGGCGAGGTTGAGGTACCGGCCGCCGGCGATCGCGTAGTGCACGAAATGCCGGCCGGGGCCTGCCCACCAGGTCACGGCGTTCCGCCGCAGCTCCTCGGGGACCCGTTCCATCGGGACCACCGTCCGGTACACGGTGATGCCGACGACGCGCGGTTCGCCGTCGCCGACGAGCTGCCCGCGGATCGCCGACCGGATGCCGTCGGCCCCGATCACCGCGTCGCCGGTGACGTGCGTGCCGTCGGCCAGGAGCACGGTCGCGCTCGTGGCGTCCTGGCGGTAGCCGGTGGCCCCGCTCCGGGCGCGCAGTTCGACCGCGCCCGAGCGGCGGCAGGCGTCCAGCAGCAGCCGGTACAGCTCGCCGCGGTGGACGACGACGTACGGACTGCCGAAGCGGCGGCGGTACGCGCCGGTGAGCGGCATGCTCACCACGTGCTCGCCGGTCACCCCGTCCATGAACCGCAGTTCGTCGATGTGCACCGCGCAGCCGCGCACGGCCTCGCCGAGACCGAGCCGGTCGAGGGCGTGCAGGCCGTTGGGCGCCAGCTGGATTCCGGCGCCGATCTCGGCGAAGTCCGCGGAGCGTTCCAGTACGACCGCGCGGTGCCCGCGCCGGGTGACGGCGACGGCCGCGGCGAGCCCGCCGATACCGCCCCCGACGATGATCATCCTCGCCATGTCTGCCCCTGTTCGGCCATTGGGTCATCCGACTGTTCGGCTGCTCGGTTGCTCGGCTGTTCGCTCAGTCGGTCTGGGTGGCCGCTGCCGTCAGCAGCTTCGCCAGTTCAAGACGCTTGATCTTCGTGGTCGCGGTCTGCGGCAGGTCCGCCAGCCGCCAGTGCACCGGGTCGGCCATCGGGGGCAGTCCGGCCACAGCCTCACGCCACTCCTGCGGGCTCACGGGCGCGTCGTCCTTGGTGCACACCACCGGTACGGCGGCGCCGTCCCCGTCCGGCACGATGATCACCTCGGAGAGCCGGTCGAGCCGCGCCAGCAGAGCGTCCTCGGCCGCGAGCGTGCTGCCGAACCCCGGGATCAGGTCGACCTCGCGGTCGAGCAGATGCAGGCAGCCCCACCTGGTCCGGTAGCCCACGTCACCCATGCGCCACCAGCCGCCGTTCAACTGCCGTTCGTAGCGCCGGTGTTCACCCAGGTACGTGTCGATCCGCCCGTCGCTGCGCACCTCGATGTGCCCGGGGTTCTGCTCCGAGGGCGGCTGCCCGTCGCGGCTGACCACGCGGACGCCGGTCATCCCGGGGAAGGGCATGCCGACGCACCGCCCGTCCGCGTCCGGCCGGTGCCGCCTGGTGAAGGCACGCACCACCGTGGGACCCACCTCGCTCTGCCCGTACAACTGGCCGAACAGCGGTGCCCGGCGCCGGGAGGCGCGCAGCAGCCGGTGGACCGTGCGCGGGTGGATGGCGTCGAAGGTGCTGCTGAACAGCTTCACGTTGCCGAGCGGGCCGCGCGGATCGTCCGCCAGTTCCTCCCAGCGCATGAACGCGTTGGGGTGGGCCTCCAGGATGCCGGGGCGGACCCGCGCGAAGAGGTCGGCGGCCCGCGTCGGGTCCGAGTCGTTGAGCACGACGATCGGGAAGCCGTTGAGCAGGGAGATGGCCAGTGCGGTGAACAGCCGCGAGTGCACGAAGGAGACGTGGATCGCGATGGTCTCCCGCCTGCGGACGACGGGCGCGATGGCCAGCCGCTGCGGGCGGTAACGCGCCTGCAGCGTACGGCCGGTGTGCACCGCCAGCTTGGGCACTCCGGTCGTCCCGGAGGTGTGCGTGATCAACGTGGGGTGGTCGGGCGGCATGGTGACCGGATCGACGCGCCGGACGTTCGCGAAGCTGGCGAGTCCGGTGGCGCGTTCGTGCCGGCCGGAGGTGAGCAGCACGCTCCGGGCCAGGTCGAAGACCGAGTCGGGAAGCTCCTTCTCCAGCTTCGCCCCGTCGGTCAGGAGATGGGGCCGGTCGGCCCGGCGCAGCAACTCGGCCACCGTGCCGCCGTCGAGCTGGGGAGAGAGCAGCACCGGTACCGCGCCGATCCGGGCGGTGGCGCAGGCGAGCAGGGTGATGTCGAAGCTGTCGGACTTGTGGATCACGACCCGTTCACCGGGGCGCACCTTGGCCGCCCACAGTCGGGAGGCCTGTTCCGCGACCAGGTCCGCCATTTCCGCGACGGTCGCCCGGCGGCCGAGTTCCGGTGCCACGTCGAGGTCGTGGTCGAAGATCATGACGTTCGCGGGATGCCGGGACGCGGCGCGGTCGAAGAGCGTCCCCAGCCTGATTCCACGGTTTCCTATGCGCTGCAGCAGCATGGTGTGTGCACCCTCTCGCCGGTTTGCTGCGGAGAACTCGGGGGATTTCGGGGCCCAGAACTGTCGTAGTGCGTCGCACTGCTGTCGTGCGTTGCGGTGCTGTCAGCCGGTCAGCCGGTCAGCCGGTCAGTCGTCAGTCGTCAGTCGGCCTCGATCACTGCCTTGAGGCGGCGGAGGGTGGCGGTCATGTCGGCGTTCACCTTGGCCCCCCAGTCGCTGAAGAACCGCCGGCGTTCCGGGGCGTCCATGTCGGCGGTGATGCCGCGGATGCCTTCGGTGGGCGCTCCCATCCGGAAGTGGTGGGTCACGACGCAGCCGTGGCCGGTGGCCTCGATGCCGAAACCCCAGACGCTCTCCTGGCGCCGGCCGGAGCTGTCACGCATCGCCCAGCGGAAGGCGCGGCCCGGCTCGGCCGCGACGACCTCCGACTCGGTGGTCCACTCGCCGCGCACGACGGGCGCCCAGGCGACCACGTCCTCGGCGCGGTGGTTCGTCCCCCGGAAGACCGCGCCCACGGTCGCGGGCGTCCCGGCGACCCAGCGTCCGCCCGTGCACTCGGTGCTCCACTCGCCGCAGCGCGGCAGATCGCTGACGACGGCGTACGCGTCGGCCGCCGACGCGGCGACCTCGATCCGGGCACTGATCCGGAAGAGCGTGTCGTGCTCGGCCTCGACTCCGGCTGCTACGTCGACCTCGGCCTCGACTTCGGAATTCGTCATGGCCGAAAGCGTGGCGAGCGGAGCCGAGACGGGTCAACGACGGTCGTCCGGGTCCGTCAAGTCGGTCCCGCGGTCCGGCACGAACGCACTCCGCGAGGCGGGCGCGCACCACGCGGACAGACACACGGCCTTCAGAGCACCCGGTCCGGCAGCAGCACGACCCGCCTGCCGTGCAACTCGCCCCGCTCCAGCCGGGCGTGGGCCTCGGCCGCGCCGCTCAGCGGCTGCTCCTCCACCGTCCGGGCACGCAACCGCCCGGTCGCCAGCAGCCGGTTGAGGGTGCGCGCGGCGTCGGCGAGTTCGGAGGTGGTGGCGCGTGAGATGACGAAGCCGGTGACGGAGCCGTCCTTGAGGTAGAGAGGGCCCACCGGAAGCACCGGGCGGGACCGCAGGCCGGCGAGGAGCACGACGCGGCCGCGGAAGGCGAGCAGATCGACCGCGACGGGCAGGTCGTTGTGGCCGGAGGTGTCGACGAACAGGTCGACGCCGTGCGGCGACAGGTCCCGGACGCGCTCCGGGAGCCCGGGATCGCGGTAGTCGACCACCGCGGTCGCACCGAGCCCGAGACAGTACTCCGCGTCCTCGGGCCGAGCGGTGGCGAGCACCCGCGCACCGGCTTCGGCGGCGAGTACGACCATGGCGCTGCCCACGTTGCCCGCGGCCCCCGCGACGAGCACGGTCTCCCCGGCCCGGAGCCGGCCATGGGTGAACAGCGCGAGATACCCGGTGGCCGCCGGATGGAGCACGGCCACCGCGTCCACCGGCCGCACGGTGTCCGCCAGGTGGTACAGCCGGTCCACGGGCACCACGGCCTGCTCGGCCGCCGCCCCCTGCCGGCCGTCGTGCCCGAGGCTGTTGCACCAGACGAGATCACCGACGGAGAACCCCGCCGCACCGGAACCCACGGCGGCGACCGTCCCCACGAGATCGCGGCCGATCACGAACGGAAAACTCAGCCGCGTACGCCAGGTACCGGCCCTGACGAAGGTGTCCACCGGGTTGACCGAGACGGCAAGGGTGTCGACCAGGACATCCGCCGGCCCCGGCAGGGGGGCCGGAAGCGCACCGTGCCGAATGGCGCCCGGAGGCCCGAATTCCTCGATATACGCTGCCTGCATGGCCCGTATGGTGACACCGCGAACGGCCCGAACGCCGGGCGCACGGGCCACTTTGTCACGAACGGGCCGACAGCATCCCTGGCCCAGGCTCCTCGCGGGCGGTGCCCTCAGCACTCGATGATGTTCACCGCGAGCCCGCCCCGCGCCGTCTCCTTGTACTTCACGCTCATGTCGGCAACTTTTGATCATGGGTCTGAGCTGCGGATTTGTTCTGGGCAGGCTCGCCTTGAGTCACGTCGGGGACTTTTCGGGGACTTCCTTTACCCAGGGCTACCTACGAGGTATCCGACGGCGTGTGACATGGCGGTGGGAGTGGGGTCTTTGGTTCAGCGCGGGCGTCCGTTCGCTTCGTCGGGCCCTGTACCCGTAATGCGTAGGTCTCGGGTTCGAATCCTGAAGGCGGCCCCACTGGGACTTCAGGTTGAGCCCTTGACCTTGGGTTTCTTGTCGTTCGTGATGCCTGGTCCGTTGGGAATGCGGCTGCCGACCTACGAATTGGAATGCGTAGGTCGGTGGGTTCACTCTCCGGAACGGCTGGCGGCATTTGAGCCTACGAGCGGTCTTTGAGCTGGGGTTTCCTTGAAGCGGGCGAGCGCCCGGCTTTGCTTCGAGCGGGTCGGGGTGCGCAAGGGGAGCGCATCGGTGCAGAGCTGGTCTGGGGGAAGCGGAGCTCGTGCGCGATCGGTGGCTCCGTGCTTGTGGCTACTGGAACAGGTCGCACGAAGGGTCGTACGACTTGGCGGGCGATGCCGACCTCCGTGTGTTCTACGTGACCGTCATCCGCGAGACGATGCACATTGAGGACGTGCGGACGCTCCTGAACGGGCGGTTCCTTGCAGATCTTTGGCCGCGGTTGTGGTTCTCGCCTCAGGTGCGGGGCGCCTGGAAGAGCCGGTTGCCTGACCTGGTGAGTGCCGCCGCGTAGCATGCGCGGGCTGGAATCGGATACGTAAGGACCCTGGCCTTCACTGCTGGCGCTCCTGGACGAGCGTGGCAAGCTCATTGCCTAGGACGCGGAGTTGCTGTGCGTGGTGGTTGAGGGCAGCGGCGAGTCGGTGCAGTTCGTCAGGATCGTGCGGGTAGTGGTCGCCATCGATCTCGACGTTGATGAATACGCCTCGTCCCGGGTGCCGTTCGGTGAAGGGGCGCTGTTCGAGGGCCGTGGTCATGGCTGTGACGCGTCCGCGGCTCGTCTCGATGGTCAGCGGCACATCGTGCCCGTAGTGGCTGATGTCGATCCGGTAGCCGTCGCTGGGGTGCTCTCCTGTGCACCATGGCGGTTCGGGGATGGTGACCTCGCCGTAGTCGACGGTGGAGATCGTGACCGTCCGGCTCATCGCTCGCACCCTTCTATACCCTGGGCGATACTGTCGACGTCCATGTAATCCTGCTGCGTGTGTTTCCCGGCCAACTGGGCGGACGTGCCTAGTAGTCCCGGCAAAGGGGCTGCTCCACGGAAAGGCATCGTCCGCCTGGATAAGGTCAAGGAACTGTCTGTTGGCGTTACACGCTCGGTGGTCCGTCGTGCAGCCTGTGCGATTGAGCGATGTATTCCTGCACCGACGACATGGTCTCGAAGTGGTCGTCCCCAAGCGTCTTGCGCCGGAGCGTCATCGCCGTCTCGAAGTACTCCAACGCTCGCTGCGCTGCAACACCGCTCTCAGCTAGCGCCAACGCCAGGTGATGCAACGTCACGAGCGTCTCCCGGTGTTCCTCCCCCAGCACCTCGATCTGAATCTGCCAGATCTTCTCCCCAAGCTCAGCGCTCTTGACGCAATAGCCGAGTGAGAGCAGTATCCGTGCAATGAACGAGGCGGTACGCAGGGTGTCGGGGTCTGCCTCACCGAGCCGTCTCTCTTGATGTTCCCCGACATTCATTGCCACGAGATACGCGGCCTTTGCATCACACTTTTTGAGATACTGAGTCACCGCGAAGCAGTCGGCCAGCACCTGTCGCTCGCGAAGACCTCGCTGGCTCGGTGTCCCCAACGCCCTGATACTGCTTAGCAACGCCGCCCAGTGGTTGCCGTTTCCGTGGTGAGCGCGTGCCAGTAACCGGTCTGCCTGGACCAGACTCGGGTCTGTGTCATCCAACTGCCGTTCCCATGCGTCCCTGAGTCTGGTGAGATTACGGTGGGCATCACCGAACCGTCGATGAAGCAGCAGGACGTCCACGAGGCCAAGCATTGCGCAGCGCCCCTGTGGCGTACGGATCAGCGCGGGATCAAGGTTCCGGAAGCACTCAGCTGCTTCTTCAGATGGCGCACTCAGTGTCCGTCCATTGGTGTCCCGAAGTCCTGCTTCGAAGGCGACCAGCAGCGCCTCAACGAGGCGATCGATCCGCGGTCGGTCCTGGTCGTCCAGTGAATGCATGGCGACGAGGCGTACGAGGCTCTTCACCTCGACACCGCCATTGACATCGAGAGTGACCAAACCGCGTAAGACCAGTTCCTCCAATGCCTCGTACACGGCCCGGTGAGGCACCTCGTCACCGCGGCGGGGGACATCGTCGACGGAGTACCAGAGGGAGCGGCCCAGGCACCGAGTTGGGAAGACACTTGCCCCGATGACCGCGAAGGCACTCAACAGATCCTGAGCGAACCGGAACGTTGGCGCCAGGCTCTGGAATGCCGCGCCGATCCGTCCCGTCGGAGAACTGCCGCCTTTCTCGGCAAGCAGGTGGAGCAGAGTGCTGTGAGGCATCGCCAGGACGCTTTCAGCTGACATTCCCTCGGTCAGCTGCGACCCCATGTATGCCAACGCCGGGGGCCAGTAGTCCAACCGGTCGGCCAGGCGCCCGGCAGAATCCCGCGACAGCCCCGGCTGGTACCGGCGCAGAAGTCGAACCGCATCGTCCTGGCTCAGTGCGGCAACTTCCAGTACCTCGGCCACACCGAGCCAGAGATGCGGGGCGGCAGCTGACGTTAGTAGGGTATCCGGGCCGTCGACGGGCAGGAGTCCGGCGACATCGGGCGGATGGCCCACTCCGTCAATTGCCAGAAGGGCGCGGCCTCCGACGCTCCTGAACCGGTGCAGGGCGCGGGTGATCAGACGAGCGGCGGTGTCGGGGTCGGTGAATTCGATCCATTCGATGTCCGCGTAGCACCGTTGCACCCGGTGCAGGTACTCGACGGCAGTTGCTGTCGCTCCGGAGCCGAGGATGCTGCGCAGTACAACCGGCCGGCCGCCGAGTGCGCTCAACGCACGAGGGATGTCCTCCTCTAGCAGGCAGTCCCGGCCGACGAAGTCCTGAGGACGTCTCGGTAGTGCCGCGCCATGCATCTGAACAGCCCCCTCATGACCCTGTCCGTAGACATGTGTCGCGATTTGGCGCGCCGTACAGGCGCCTTGAAACTGAGCAACGAACAAGCCGACCCGGGGTTCTCACCGCACGTCCGCGTGCCAGGCGTTGGCCATGCAGAGGTGACGTAGGCCGACCCATTCCTGAGCCAAGCGCTCGCCCTTGATGAGCAGTTCGACAGCTCGGTCGCGGTGCCGTTCGCAAAGCCAGCCGGCCAGTTCCTCTGCCCGGTCCCGGGTTACGGGTTTCTCCTTGCCAGGAAGAGGGGTGCCGAGTTCGAACAGGGCGTCGTACAACTTCACTGCGGGGAGGACCGGTGGCAGGCCTGCCGCTCGTGCCTGAGCGTTGGCGCGTATGGGAATTGCGAGTCCGCTGGCGTCGAGGTCGCCGAAATAGCGAATGGCCGCCACCCCGTGATCGGGACGGATGCTGCGGACCGAGGAGACGAACGACTTGCCAATCCCCCAGGCCAAGTGGCCCAGGCCGTGATCCATTGTCCTCAGGGCCTCGGCCATGGACCAGCATGTGGTGTAGTTCTCTACTACGAACAGGATGTCACCGCGATCCATCGAGGCGTATCCACGTTTGCCCGCTTTGGCGAGATATACCTCGGTGAGCAATGGTGGCTCGGATTTCAAGATGTCCAGGAAATCGCGCATATATTGCTGATCGGAGAAAAGCCACCCGAAGGATATTTCTCGAAACGCCTTCTCTGGTTCTGAGAAGTAGGTAGTAAATTTTCCCTTTCCGAAGATCTCCAGTGCGCGCTCACACAGGGGTATGAGAGTCGGGTCCGGGTCGCTCATCAACCATTCATTAACTGCGACATAGGCGGTTAGTTGTTTGGCTTTTCGGTTCCACTCATGCGCCACTCGACCCATCTTCTCGTGGAGTGGCGGCATGGTCACCTCAGGTTCTGCCGGAGGTGGAGGTGAGTACACCCAGAGATTCATGGGGAGTTCGAGTCGCTCTTTGTCAGTTTTCTCCATCTGTCGGATTCCCCCTTGATTTTCGAGTCGTTCAAGGCACTTGAGGATTTCCCGGGATTCGAATGCGTCGACTGGAGATGTTCGATACACGTCCCGATGGATCTCCTTGAAGTCGGACATGGTCAACTTGTGTCTCCGGGCGGAACTCCTCTTGCCTGCTGAAGCTCTGAAGCGCAGGGCTTCAAGCATTTCCTGGTCTAGTCGGTCGAGTATCGTCACTTCAGTCTTCGTCATCGTTTTCCGTGTGGCGCCTGTAGTAGCGAGCGGTGGAGATTTCCGAGTTCCGGCCGCCGGGCAGTGAGCCGTCCAGCAGGGTCTCCATTTCCCCTTGTACCCTCAGATATTTTCGGTGAGTCCGCAGGTCGGCGTCATTGCGCATACGGATGACCAAGGGGAAGTTGTCCAGGACGGTGAGGTCGAAGATGCCGGTGGTGTAGATGAGCTGCACCCCCAGGGCAGCCGCCACTGCTTGCTGGAGACGCAGCAGGTAGGTAGCCGATGCCCGGCCAATCGGGTTGTCCAGAAAGAGGACACCGGAGTGACGGCGCCCCGTTCGGCCCCGCTCGTTCGAACGCAGTGCGGCCATGGTGCAGTAGAGAATGATCGCCGCGGTCAGAACCTGTCCGCCGGAGAACACGTCCTTGAGTTCGGACACCGGCACCCGGTGTTTGCGCAGAACGGCATCCGGCTTCAGGATCCGGACTCTGAAGCCCTTGCTCCCCACTGCTGACGCCACACCCCGCAGCAGCAGCGACATCCCGTCCCGCTTGATCGCCCGGCCGGCCACCACATCGGCGGATGCCTCATCGACCACGGCGGCGAGCCGGTCGGTCAAGGCGTCATCCTTCGCCGCGGTGAATCCGATACGAAGGAAGGGCTCTCCCGACCAGTCCGCCAGCCCCTCGGGCAACCGGGAGAAACGCTCAGCTCGTTGAAGGGTGCGCAGCGCTTCCTCCACTTGCTGCTTCATCTGCCGGACAATCTGCCTGCGGTGCCGGTCGATCGAGTCCAAGTCGACGTCGAGCGAGCGCAGTCTCTGGCGTAGCGCCTTCTCCCACTGCTCGGCCATGATGGGCAGTTCCGCGCGTTCCGTGCTCAGGATGATGCTGCGGCTGGGAAGGTTCAGAGCTGCGAAGCGGCTGTCGGCCGCGTGGCCCGCCAGCCGGTCGGCATGCTTGCGCTCGTCTCGCTGGGCGGTATCCGCGGCCTTACTGGTTTCGGCGTATACGGACTTGAGGCTGTCGTGCCGGTGGCGTGCCGCGGTGATGTCACCCTCGAACCCCTTGTCGTCAGGGTGGGGCTCGGGGCCCGATCCTGGTCCGAGAACGTCTGTCAGATCCCGAAAGATGTCCGCCTGGCGTTTGGCCTCGGTGGCCTCCCGGTCGGCGCGTTCGCTGTGGAAGCGCAACTCCTGCCGAATGCGGTCGGTCATCTCCCGGCTCTGCTCGGCCTCTGCGATGGACTTCAACCCCTCGCCGAGATGCCCGGGACGGGCGTACGGCGCCAGGTCGATGTCCTCCTCCGGCTCGACGAACGCATGGGCATCCGCCTTCCGGGCAGTGGTCACAGCGGTCAGTTCGGCGAGCCTGTCCTCCATGGCGACGACGGCACGTTCGGCCATCTCACGCGCCAGCGCCCGGGAAGCGTGGTCAGCAGCGTCCGGCCCGTCCAACAGTTCCACGGCGCGTTGCCGCACCAGCTCGTCGATATCTTTGATCTCGTTCTCGGCCGCGTCGACCCGGTCACGAGCCAGCGTGGCCTTCGCCTGGAGGTCGTCGCCGACCTTGACCCGCTGGTACTCGTCGGAGGCGGAGACGTAGGCGCGGCGGAGGATCTCCAGCGGCTGTCCGGGCACGGCGTCGTGATCCGGTACGGCGTCGGTTGCGGGTAGCTGCGCCAGCTCGTCGATCAGGCGCTGCGCGGTCCCTTTCAGCGCGTCTGCGGCTCGTCGATGCTCAGCTGCCTGGGAACGGCACTGTTCGCTGCGTACCGCCGCGTTCTGGGCCGTCTCCCGTTGCTTGGCGGCGGCGTCCTGAGCGGTGCGCTCCGCCTCCAGCCAGCTGGGTATGCGGGCTTCCCGAGTAGCCAGCTCGGCGAGCGCGTCCGCGGCTCGTTCGAGCTTGCGGTGGGTGTCTCGCTCGGGGGGAATGGCGTCCTTGACGGTCAGCCGTTCAGAGGCAAGCCGTTCGCGCACGGCGTCCTGCGCTACGACCAGTTCCCTCGCGGCTGCCAGTTCCGTGCTCTTCTGATTCACTTCGCCGAGTAGGGCGTCGAGTCGTCCCGGAGGGAACTCCCGGCGCCAGTCCGACAGGCGGGCGGACAACGTGATGTAGAGATTCAACCGCTGCTGCAGAGAAGCGAGTTCGCGCGCATGGAGGCTGTGGCGATGGTTGAGCCGGGCCAGTTCGTCGACCGCCGCCCGCTCGTCGTACAGCGCGGGATGTACGGGCACCACGTATTCGGCGTTCTCCCGTTCAGGCGGCGCTGAGAGCAGGTGTTTCTTGGTGCCGAGGGCAAGGTGTTCGGTGGGCCACAGCTGGCTCGCGGTCAGCACTTCGCACGCCGCGTCAAAGCGTTCGGCCTCGTTCACCACGATGCCGGTGACCAGACTCGGTACCTGATGCACGATCTGTCGGCGGCGGTCCACGCTGCTGATGGCGGCCACGTACTCCCAACCGGTCCAAGCCTTGATTCCGGCCTTCTCCAGCGCCTGGCACACCTGGACGGCTTCTACCGAGGGCGGCAGAAGTTCGGTGGTTTCCAGCGCTGTCCTGGCACGCTCATCGTCGGCGATCTTCACCTGCAACGTCGCGACGGCGCTTTCCGCGTCCTGACGGGCGTCGGCCAGCCGGCTCAGCAGGGCGGTGAAGTCCGCCTCCAGGTCCACCGGATCGGTACCGATCAGCCCGGCGAACCCGGGATCGGCAGTCAGCGCGTCGGTACGAGCGCGCGCCTCGCGGTAGTCGCGTTCGGCCAGGCTGTGAGATTCGCTGGAGGTAGCCAGCGCCTGTTGGGCCCGGCGGCAAGCGCCTTGGGCCAGATCGTGTTCCGTGTCCAGCCGGGTCAACGCGGCATCCAGCTCGTCGATCCTGGCTGCTGCCTCTTCGGCCCTCTTCCTGGTGGTGTCGGCGGCTTCGCGAACCCGCATGCCGTCGGGGGCGAGGCCTTCCCTGACTGCGGTCTCTATTGCCTGCCTGACGCCCTCGATGTTGCTCTTGTGGACTCCGGCATCGGCCGAGTGGACGGCGGCCTGGGCGATGGCGGCATTGTGTTCGGCCTGGGCGAGCCCCGCTTCGATGTCCTGTGCCGAGCCCGCCGTTTCGGCGTCGGTCGCCTCCTGCCTGGCTCGGTCACGCAGCTGGATCAGGGACCGCCGCAACGCCCCAGCCGCCGAGTCACGGGCTTCGAGTGCCGGACGAGCCGCCTCATGCGTGGCCGCGATCACCTTGCTGAGCCGCAGCTCCTCTGTGACAGCGTCCTGGTGCCGCAACACTGTGGGGACGACTCCCCATGCCTTCTCGACAAGTTGCGCCCGCCGGAACTGACGCCGGTGATGCTCCTCCTCCGCCAATGCCTCGTCGAACCGCATACGAGCGACCAACCGACGCAGTTCGGTGATGATCTCGATGATGTGCTGATACCGGTCCTCTTCCCGGCGCAGGTCGTCCCTCAGCTGCTGGCTCTCTGTCTGATGCCGATCGGCGCGTTCGTTTTCGCGTATGGACCGGATGCGGATCAGCCGCAGGATCTCGTCGAGCCGTTCGTGCGCCTCGTCCCTGCGCGCGATCGCTGCCAGTCCGATCTGACGAGCCTGCGCAAGGGGATCCAGAGCTTTCAGGGCGCCTTGGACAAAATCCTTCTCCAGTTCGAGATCGCCACGCACCGAGAGTTTGTCGGCGTATGCGTTGAGGACGTCCGCAAGATCCGTCGGCGGCTCGGTCGGCAGCACCACGCCAAGCAGGAAGTTGACGAACGCGCTGTCGCTGGCGAAGGAGAACACATCGGCGGCTTCTCCCTCGTCGGCGTTCATGGCCCGCTGGTACCGGAAGAGTTCGGGATCGAGGCCGAGGTCGGTCAGCCGGTCGGTCCACTGCCTGTGGACCCGCAGACAGGCGTACTCCATTGCTGGATCGGCTTCCGCGGTGGCGAGCATCGCATCGCAGAACTCCGGCAGTGGGCGGTACCGGCCCTCGCTGACGAACGGCAGGTTCCGCAATCCGGCGGTCTCCGTCGGCCGGAAGTGATACCAGCGCTCCACCAGTTGCTGCCGGTCGCGGGACGGCCGGCCGTTGCGCCAGGCGGACACCTTGCCGGTCACCAGGTGCCGGCCACTTTTCGCGTGGACCCACTCCAACACGACGTGCGAGACGTCGTTTTCGAGAACGAAGCTGTCCAGCGCGTGCGTGCTGGTCGTGCCGACGACCTCCCGCCGTCCCGGCAGTATGACGGAGAAGATCAGCTTGATCAGAACGGATTTTCCACCGCCGTTCTCCAGATGCAGCACGCTGGCCGGAGACGGCCGCTGCACTCGCTCCTCTTCGCCGAACAACAGAGTGGGCTGCGCGGATACTGTGGCCCCCGCACCGCTGAAGTCCAGCAGTACGTCTTCATAGCGGGCGGCCTCCGGTCCCACCGCACGCAACAGCACGCGGGCGAGCTCATACACTCTGTTCCTCCTGCGTGTCCCGCAGGGTCGGGACCACGACCCGCAGGGTGCCGGATGAATCCGTCAAGGGCACCACATTGAGCTTGAGCAGTTCGTTGAAGGCGTTGGTCGCTGCCAGTTCCCGTACCTGGAGTTGGTAGCGGGGGGTCGTACGGTAGTTACCTTCTCGCGGATCGCCGACAACGGTGAGGAACCCACTGTCGGTAAGGAAGTTGAGGGCCCGGCCAACCATCGCCTTGGTGGAATTCGGAGCCGCGCGCTCGTCCTTCGTTCGAGACGCCTCAGGACGGCGGGAGTACGCGTGCCATACCTTCTCCAGCTCGGGCGTCTCGGTGGGGGTGTCCGTCTCCTCTCCACCCTCGGCAGCCTTTTTCTGTAACTTGTGGCAGGTGTCCCGGACTGTGGCGTCGACGAGGCTGACGCTGATTCGGCCGATGTATCCGTCCTGTGCAAGGTCGTCGGGGCGCGGGAACGCCAGGGCGGCGATGGCGAGGTGGATGATCCCGTGCAGTACCTTCTCGGTGTCGCCTCGCTCTCCCCGGTACTTCGCGCGCTTCGCGTAGTCATCCATCTTGGTCTCGAAGACTGAACCGTCGAGTGCGGCGAGCACCACGGCCGCGGTGTCCCTGTCGCTGCCCAGAGCCTTCAGCCCCAGCCCCCGGCCGATGCGGTCGGTCAGCGTCCGGAAAGCGTCGTCCCGACGGTATCGCTGGGCCAGGTCGAGGTAGTCGCCGTCGCGTGAGGGGAGCACTCGTGGACGTAGGGCGAAGGCAACGAGCCGTGCGGCGGCCTCGGCGTCGTCAGTGGTGTATCCGTGGGTCACGCGAAAAGCTCCTGCTCTGGCGTCCGCGATGAGGAAAGGGGGCGGTCCGAGTTCCGTGGTCCGCCTGGTGCGTGGGCGCGGTCGATGGGCAGCGAGGCCAGTAGCAGGTCGTCGCCGCCGAAATCCTCGTCGTCCAGCTCATCACCGGTGGGTACGGCGACAAGTACGCGCTGCACACCGGCGCGTACGGCGTCACCAACCGGAGGACTGAATGCGTGGCCGACCCTGTGCAGGACGAGCCGAGCCACTTCTGGGCCTGCGGATCGGCGCGCCCGCGCCAGCAGCAGGCTCAACAACTCGGGCCGGTCACGGATATCGAGGAGCCCGTCAACCATCCGCTGGTGCTCCTCGGTGAAAACGAGCACGTCCGTCGGGGCGCCCAGTTCCGGATCGGGCACCTCCGCACCGTACGGCTCCGGCTGCGGCCCCGACTCGAAGAGCCGCGAGACGATCGACGGCATCCACACGGCGTCCGGTACAGCGGGGGCCACGGCCGCACGGAAGTAGTCCATGAGCGTGGGCAGTGCTTCGGCGACCGTCAATCCGAGTGCTGGAAGGAGCAGTTGGCCGAAGAGATCCAGAGCCGCGCGCTGTGGCGGTCCGGAGAACTCTTGGCGGTCCTGCTCGCTCCGGAAGAGGTCACCCGCGGTTTGAAGACGCTGCTGCAACTGCATGTGACGGCTGATGCAGTCCCGGACAATGAAGACCAGCTCCGCCGCACGTTGCTTGTGGCGCGAGTTATCTGCTTCGTCACGCTTTTCGGTGATGTGCGAGAGGATCTGGTTCTCCATCTCGTACCGGTTCTCGATGTGGGAGAGCGCGGCGTTCAGAAGATTGGGCACTTCGTGCTCCCAGTCCACCGTCCGCACATCGCGGCGCGTGGCGTCCAACTGCTGGCGCAGCGACTCCCCGTACTGCACCGTACGGTGCCGGGCCTGCTCTGCGGCGACCTTGGCATCATCCAGGCGCCCTCGCTCGATCAGGTTCCGCAGCTTGTGTTCCGCAGCCACCTGAGCCGACTCCACGTCGGTGTCGAGCGCGCCGACGAGTACGTTGATGGCCTCGTCCGTGGTCCGCAAGCGGATCTTGCCCTCGGTCGCACGCTCGACGATCAGTTTGAAGTCGAACTCATGGCGTCCGTAGGCTCCGTCGTCGTCAATGCGGCCGTATGTCCAGCTGAAGCCGCGATCCACCGTTCCGACATTGATCAGTTTGTGGAGAACCCACTCGGCCACCGCCAGATGTTCGTCGGCGCTTCGCTGCGGTTGCTGGACCGCGGCGAACCGGGCGACCTGACTCACCACGCTCACCGGATCCGCTCCGGAATCGAAGTCCATGGCGATCGTCACCTGGTCGATGACGTGCAGTGCTATCTCCGCCATCTGGTAGTCGCGGACATCAGCCCACTCCACCTTGTGTTTGTAGACATCGAGTGCTTGTAACGGTGCTGTGCACGCGAGTGCTTTGACCCGGCGCACCAATCCGTCATCAGGCAGCGTCGCCGCATGCTGCTCGTCGTCACCGTAGAACGTCACCGCACAGCCGCCACGCCGAGCGTCGGGCAACATCCCGCCAACGCAGTAACGGATAAAGCCACCGGCTCCTCCTCAGCCATTGAGACCGACGAGTACCTTCTTGCCCGTCAGCAGCACCCGAACCAGGAGAAGGAACCTACTACATGATCGCGACCCTCCGGGATGAAACGGATCACCCGGATTGATCCCCCAAGAGGGACGTGGACTCTGAGGTAAGCAGTCGTAAGTCGTGTCGCAGATCTCCTTTTGCGGAAGCGTGGTGGGGACAATCAGACTTTGATCACGCCGATGCGGGGGCCGCACAGCATGTGGAGGTCTTCGGGGTCTGACGTGAGGACGGTCACAGGGGCGGGTGAGGCGAGTGCGGTGGCGGCCACGATGGCGTCGAGGGCGTACTTGTGGCCATGCAGGCCAGCTGCGGCGAGCAGCTTGCTCGCGTGGCGGGCGACGGCTTCGGTGGGCGGGACGATGTTGACGCGCGAGACGGCGTAGTCGAAGCGGGCTTGGTTGGTTTTGGGGTCGCGGGCTTCGACGAGGGTGACGGAACTGGTGATGACGCGGATGTCCTCGGCCTCGGCGGCGGCGAGCCACTCGGTGAGTTCGGGTGTGCGTCGTACGAGGTTGGACAGGCCTTCGCAGTCCAGGACGAGGGTGCCGCTCACGCGGCGTCCGCCGAGCCGGCCGTGTCGCCGCGCAGGAGCGCTCGCTTGGCATCGACCGCAGCCTGGTCGACCGGGCCGTGCTCGGCTTCGGCGTCATCGATGAGTTCGCGCAGCCGGTCGCGCTCCAGTTGGCGCTGAATGAGGGCTTCGACGTAGGCGGACATGCCACGCTTGCCGGTGCGTGCCTTGAGCGCCGCGATGGTGCCTTCGTGGAGGGAGACGGAGACCGGGCGGACGGGACCTTCGCCGGGAGCGGAGTCGGGGGTGGTGGCCATGGAGCCATATTAACAAAACTCTTGTTATTAGGTAGGGCGATTCTGCGGCGTTGCGGCTTGACCGGAGGCAGGTGGCGGATTGCCTCGCGGGGTACAGATCCTCTGTGATCACCAAGCGCGACGATGCGACCCGTGGGCTGACGCGTGAGGAACTGCTCGCGCTGCCCGCGGCCGTGGACCTGGAGACGGCGAACCGTGCGCTGTCCCTCAGCCGCACCACGGGGTACGACCTTGCCAAGCGCGGCCGGTACCCGTGCACGGTCCTGCGTCTGGGCAACGCCTACCGGGTCGTCACCGCCGAGTCGCTAGAGGTCGCCGTAGTCGCGGTCGCGGGTGTTGAGGTCGCCGAGTGAGACGGCGGTGGAGAGCTTTTCGGCGATCACGGTGGCGAGTGGGTAGCTGAGGATCTGGAAGCTTTCCGTCGTGAGCTGCTGTTGGTAGTCGATGATCCGAGGGCCGGGGGTGACCGGGTCGCCGAAGCTGACATCCAGTTGGAGCTTGAGTCGCGCCCGGGCGATGGATGCGGCCATGGACGGTCGCAGACCGTGGTACTCGTCCTCCTCGCGGATGGGGACGGTCTTGAGTGTTGTGGGATCGAATACGACTCCGTCGTCGATCTCGGTGGCGGCGATGGCCGCGATCCTGTGGATGGTCTCGGTTTCGGTGCCTGGGAACGCGCGGCCGAGGGGGGATGCGGCCAGGCGGTAGAGGAAGCGTTCGAGGACGTACTCGACCATGATCTCGTCCGTGGACCGGCTGGTGCGGCGGGCCAGGTTGCGCAGGTCGTTGTAGACGCGGCCGGCGGTGGTGTCGCGTGTGGGGTTGGCCATCAGGCGAGCACCGCCTCTACGGCGGGGCGGATGACGGAGAGAGCGCCCAACTCACGTGCGACGTGCTGGAGTTCGCTGACCCCGTCACGGCCGCTTCGGCGCAGGTAGCGGCCGAGTGCGGACAGGGCGAGGTTCTCGCCGATGCGGCTGCGGTGGCGCATTGCGTCGACGACGCTGCGGGCTGCGTTGTACAGGGGAACGGTCTCTCCGGGGGCTGCTTCGAACCGTTCGACGCCGAGAGTGAAGGTCTTCGAGGCGTACTGCGCCACCACGGTCGGCGGGTAGGTAATCGTGGGGCGGCGTGCACCGCGCGGCACGGCGATGTGTACCGCTGCGGGGATGTCGTCGATCAGCTCGTGCAGGGCCAGGGCGGACTCACTGCACACGACGGCGCGAGGAGCCCGTGCGCACACGGCCAGCAGATCTGCGTGCGCGGTCTCCGGCGCGTCTGCCTGCCGGTAGACCCCTCGGGACAGTTCGTCTATCTCTCCCTCCGCGACCAAGGACGCCAGATCACGAGGGGAGAGCAGGACCTGACGTGCCTGCGCCGTCGTGAACGTGGGGGAGAGGCCGGCCAGCCGCTGCTCCAGGCGCGAATTCTCCGCAGCACTCATGTATCGAATGGTACCCCTCTGGTGGAATCGAGGGATCGATTTGATACATCCTGACGGCGGTCGAAGGCCAGGGCGGATCGGAACAGTGATCGCAGATGTCACGAACCCCCAGGTCGGACGCCCATCCCGTGGGATTTCCTGGGGACTTTTCGGGGACTTTCAAGCCCGTCCCAGGGACTTTTCGGGGATTTTCCGCTGAG
This sequence comes from Streptomyces aurantiacus, assembly GCF_001418335.1. GTDB lineage: Bacteria > Actinomycetota > Actinomycetes > Streptomycetales > Streptomycetaceae > Streptomyces > Streptomyces aurantiacus. The sequence goes on from NZ_LIPP01000010.1 coordinate 61,791, forward strand.
TAAGCAGGGAAGGCCCCGACAGCGCTGAAAGATGCGAACGCGCTGGTCAGGGCCCATCTGACTAGCACTCGATGATGTTCACCGCAAGCCCGCCCCGCGCCGTCTCCTTGTACTTCACGGACATGTCGGCGCCCGTCTCCTTCATCGTCTTGATGACCTTGTCGAGGGACACCTTGTGGGAGCCGTCGCCGCGCATGGCCATCTTCGCGGCCGTCACGGCCTTCACCGCGGCCATGCCGTTGCGTTCGATGCAGGGGATCTGGACGAGGCCGCCGACCGGGTCGCAGGTGAGGCCGAGGTTGTGCTCCATGCCGATCTCCGCGGCGTTCTCGACCTGTTCGGGGCTGCCGCCGAGGACCTCGGCGAGGGCGCCGGCGGCCATCGAACAGGCCGAGCCCACCTCGCCCTGGCAGCCGACCTCGGCGCCCGAGATGGAGGCGTTCTCCTTGAAGAGCATGCCGATCGCACCCGCCGCGAGCAGGAAACGTACGACCCCGTCCTCCTTCTCGCTCTCGGACGCGGCGCCCGCCACGAAGTTGACGTAGTAGTGCAGGACCGACGGGATGATGCCCGCGGCACCGTTCGTGGGGGCGGTCACGACACGGCCGCCCGCCGCGTTCTCCTCGTTCACCGCCATCGCGTACAGGGTGATCCACTCCATGGCGTGGGCCAACGGATCGCCCTCGGCGCGCAGCTGGCGGGCCGACATGGCCGCGCGGCGGCGGACCCGCAGGCCGCCCGGCAGGATGCCCTCGCGGGACATGCCGCGCGACACGCACGCCTGCATCACCCGCCAGATCGCGAGGAGCCCCTCGCGGATCTCCTCCTCGGTGCGCCAGGCCCGCTCGTTCTCCAGCATCAGCGCGGAGATGGACAGACCCGTCTCCTTCGCCAGCCGCAGCAGCTCGTCGCCCGTGCGGAAGGGGTATTTCAGGACCGTGTCGTCCAGCTTGATGCGGTCCGCGCCCACCGCGTCCTCGTCGACGACGAAGCCGCCGCCCACCGAGTAGTACGTCTTCGACAGCAGCTCGGCGCCCGAGGCGTCGTACGCCCACAGCGTCATGCCGTTCGCGTGGTACGGCAGTGTCTTGCGGCGGTGCAGCACCAGGTCGTCGTCGAAGGAGAAGTCGATCTCGTGCTCGCCGAGCAGGTCGAGACGCCCCGACGACCTGATCTTCTCGACCCGGTCGTCGGCACCCTCGACGTCCACCGTGCGGGGTGAGGCGCCCTCCAGGCCGAGCAGCACCGCCTTGGGCGTCCCGTGGCCGTGCCCCGTCGCGCCCAGGGAGCCGTACAGCTCGGCGCGGACCGAGACCACGGGGGCCAGCAGGTCCTCGCTGCGCAGGCGGTGCGCGAACATGCGTGCCGCGCGCATCGGACCGACCGTGTGGGAGCTGGACGGGCCGATGCCGATCGAGAACAGGTCGAAGACCGAGATGGCCACGGTGACTCCTCAAAACAGGGTGTAGCGGGGTGAAACAGAGGTGGAGCGCGAGTGGCGTGGGACGGAGCCGGGTGGAGTTGGACCGAGCCGGATGGAGCAGGCCAACGGGCGGGCAGGGGTGTCGCGCATCCCCCAGTGTGCGCGACACCCCGCGAAACGGAACTACTCGCCCAGACCGGGGTACAGCGGGTGCTTGTCCGCCAGAGCGGTCACCTGGGCCTTGAGCGCCGGTGCGTCGTAGGACGGCTTGAGGGTCTCGGCGATGACGTCCGCGACCTCGGTGAAGTCCTCGGCCGTGAAGCCGCGGGTGGCGAGGGCGGGCGTGCCGATCCGCAGGCCCGACGTGACCATCGGCGGGCGCGGGTCGTTCGGGACGGCGTTGCGGTTGACCGTGATGCCGACCTCGTGGAGCCGGTCCTCGGCCTGCTGCCCGTCCAGCTCGGACTCGCGCAGGTCGACCAGGATCAGGTGCACGTCCGTGCCGCCGGAGAGCACGTTCACCCCGGCCTCGCGGGCGTCGGGCGCCGTCAGCCGCTCGGCGAGAATCCGCGCCCCGTCCACCGTACGGACCTGGCGCTCCCGGAACTCCTCCGAGGCGGCGACCTTGAAGGAGACCGCCTTGGCCGCGATCACGTGCTCCAGAGGGCCGCCCTGGAAGCCCGGGAAGACGGACGAGTTGAGCTTCTTGGCGAAGGCCTTCCTGGCGAGGATGATCCCGCCGCGGGGCCCGCCGAGCGTCTTGTGGGTGGTGGAGGTGACCACGTCCGCGTGCTCCACCGGGTTCGGGTGCAGGCCGGCCGCGACCAGGCCCGCGAAGTGCGCCATGTCGACCCACAGATAGGCCTCGACCTCGTCCGCGATCCGGCGGAACTCGGCGAAGTCCAGCTGCCGCGGGTATGCCGACCAGCCCGCGATGATCACCTTCGGGCGGTGCTCCTTGGCGAGCCGCTCGACCTCGGCCATGTCGACCAGTCCGGCGTCGTCCACGTGGTACGCCACCACATTGAACTGCTTGCCGGAGAAGTTCAGCCGCATCCCGTGGGTCAGGTGGCCGCCGTGGGCCAGGTCGAGACCGAGGATGGTGTCACCGGGCTGGGCCAGCGCGAAGAGCGCGGCCTGGTTGGCGGAGGCGCCCGAGTGCGGCTGCACGTTGGCGTACTCGGCGCCGAACAGCTCCTTGACCCGGTCGATCGCGATCTGCTCGGCGACGTCGACGTGCTCGCAGCCGCCGTAGTAGCGGCGGCCCGGGTAGCCCTCCGCGTACTTGTTGGTGAGGACGGAGCCCTGGGCCTCCATGACGGCGACCGGAGCGAAGTTCTCCGAGGCGATCATCTCAAGGGTGGACTGCTGACGGTGCAGCTCGGCGTCGAGGGCGGCGGCGATGTCCGGGTCGAGTTCGTGCAGGGGCGTGTTCAGAAGCGACATCGGTGGGAGTCCTTAGGAGCCGGAGTCAGGAGCCGGAGTCGGAGCCGGAGAATTCGGTGTACTCGTCGGCGGAGAGCAGGTCCTCCGGCTCGTCCGCCACCCGTACCTTGAAGAGCCAGCCGCCCTCGAAGGGAGCGGTGTTCACCAGCGCGGGGTCGTCCACGACGTCCTGGTTGACCTCGGTGATCTCACCGGTGACGGGGGAGTACAGGTCGCTCACCGATTTGGTGGACTCCAGCTCGCCGCAGGTCTCGCCCGCGGTCACCGCGGCACCGACCTCGGGGAGCTGGACGTACACGACGTCGCCGAGGGCGTTGGCCGCGTGCTCCGTGATGCCGACCGTCGAGACGCCGTCCGCGGCGCCCGACAGCCACTCGTGCTCCTTGCTGTACCGCAGCTCTTGGGGATTGCTCATGGGCTGAATTCTCCTGTTACGCGGGGGAGTGGTGATGAGAGTGGTGGTGCGGAGGACTGCGGGGATCGCGGCTGAGCCGGGCGGATGTGCCCGGAGCTCACTTCTGAGGCTTGCGGACCAGTGTCACCGCTGGCGCTTGTAGAACGGCAGGGCCACGACCTCGTACGGCTCGTGACTGCCCCGGATGTCCACGCCGACCCCGGTCGTGCCGGGAGCGGAGTGCGCCGCGTCGACGTACGCCATCGCGATCGGCCTGCCGAGCGTCGGCGAGGGCGCGCCGGAGGTGACCTCGCCGACGACCTCGACGCCGCCTCCGCCTCCGACCCCGCCGCCGGCGACGACGGGGTACCCGGCGCGCGGGACCCGGCGGCCCTCGGCGACCAGGCCGACCAGGACGCGCGGGGGCTGCGACTCGGCGCGGGCGGCGGCCTCGGACAGCGCCTCGCGCCCCACGAAGTCGCCCTCCTTCTCGAACTTCACGACCCGGCCGAGCCCCGCGTCGAACGGCGTGAGCGAGGTGCTCAGTTCGTTCCCGTACAGCGGCATGCCCGCCTCCAGGCGAAGGGTGTCCCGGCAGGAGAGCCCGCAGGGGACGAGCCCGGCCGGGGCTCCCGCGTCCGTCAGCGCCTGCCACAGCTTCGCGGCGTCGGCCGGGGCCACGAACAGCTCGAACCCGTCCTCGCCGGTGTAGCCGGTGCGGGCGATCAGAGCCGGGACACCGGCGACCGTGCCGGGCAGGCCCGCGTAGTACTTCAGGCCGTCCAGGTCGGCGTCGGTCAGGGATTTGAGGATGCCGGGGGACTCCGGGCCCTGTACGGCGATCAGGGCGTAGGCGTCCCGGTCGTCGCGCACCTCGGCGTCGAACCCTTCGGCGCGCTCCACGACGGCGTCCAGGACCACCTGGGCGTTGGAGGCGTTCGCCACGATCAGGTACGCGGTGTCCGCGAGGCGGTAGACGATCAGGTCGTCGAGGATGCCGCCGTCGGCCCGGCAGATCATGGTGTAGCGGGCCCGGCCGGTCTTCACCCCGCCGATGTTGCCGACCAGCGCGAAGTCGAGGAGGGCTGCGGCCTGCGGCCCGCTCACGGTGATCTCGCCCATGTGGGAGAGGTCGAAGAGGCCGGCCCGGCTGCGGACGGCGAGGTGTTCGTCGCGCTCGGAGCCGTACCGCAGGGGCATGTCCCAGCCGGCGAAGTCGGTCATCGTCGCGCCGAGCGAGCGATGCAGGGCGTCGAGCGCCGTACGGCGCGGTTCAACAGGGGTGTTACTGCTCACGGTGAAGGCTCCCAAGGCATGACGGCGAGGTCGTTCCTCCCCATCTGTCATCGGAACCTGAGAGGTTCGCCGTGACCACGGGCTGACGTGGTGGTCACCGGCTTGCACCGTGGGTGGAGCCGACGCCCTGGCTGCCACTGGCTGACAGGGGACGGCCCGCTTTTCAGATGTGCCTCGCCCGCGCGGTAACGGGGCCTGAGAGATTCAAGGGAGGGACTTGCTCCTTCGGCGCCCGGGAACCCGTACACCTGCGTGTACATGTACGTCCCCGGAACTCTCCCGCGCGGATTCAAGCGGCCGGTATGCAGTTGGCGGGCACATCATTGCACGCTCCGGCTCCGCGGGCGGCGGCGCGGTGTACCGGACAGGGGACAGCGGTGTACCGGACAGGGGACAGGGGTGTACCGGACAGGGGACAGGGGCGCCGGCAGTGATCTGTGACGGCACTGTGGCAGGACGGGAACAGAAACAACGAGACCTGCGCATTACCTTCTCTTTACACTCGACGGGGATGGGTCCGCTGACCCCAGGGGAGGACGATCAGGGTGAACAGGACCACGGCGTACGCGACCGGCTCGGGCATCGCGCTGCCCGAGCAAACCCCCGCCCCGGCCAGGGCGGCCTGCGGCCCGTTTCCGCTGCCCGTCGTCCGCGATCTGCGGGCGCGCGCCGGGCACAGCCCGCACGGTCTGCGCTTCGGCCCGGCCGACCTGGTGGTGGTCACGGGCCTGCCGGGCAGCGGCAAGTCGACCCTGATGCGCCGGGCGGTGACCGGTCGGCGCATCGACTCGGAGGACACCCGCGACCGCTGGGACGCCCGCCTCTCCCGCTTCCTGCCGTACGCGGTCTACCGGCCCTTCGTCCGCGCCGCGCACTACGTGGGCCTGCGCCGGGCCCTGCGCTCCGGGGAGGGCGTCGTCGTGCACGACTGCGGTACGCAGACCTGGGTGCGCAACTGGCTGGCCCGGGACGCCCGGCGCCGCGGCGGCACGCTGCATCTGCTGCTGCTCGACGTCGATCCCGGCACCGCCCTGGACGGTCAGCGCGAGCGCGGCCGGGGAGTCTCGCGGTACGCGTTCGCGCGCCACCGCGGCGCGGTCGCCCGGCTGCTGCGTTCCGTGGAGAAGGGCGATCTTCCGGAGGGCTGCGGTTCCGCGGTGCTCGTCGACCGGGCGGCGGCGGACGTCCTGCGGCGCATCGACTTCGGTGACTGAGCCAGGCTTCGGCGACCGAGCCCGGCTTCGGTGGCTCTCGGATGCGGTTGGCGGGCGCGCGGGCGCGTAGCCTCGTCAACCGCACAAGGCGGTTCGAGCAGGCGGTTGAGATGGACTTCCCGGCACAGCACATTCCGGCACAGCACGTTCCGACGCAGAACACTGCGGCGCAGGACTTTCCGGCCCAGGATTTTCCGGCGCAGGCGCACCCCCACCCTCATGCCGGCTGGCCCGGCAACGAGTTGGAGGCGGCGCTCGCCGCGTCTTTGGGGCTCCCCCCGTCGCCCTCGACGGGCGCCCGGATCGTGGAGACGGCCGCGCGCAGCTTCCTCTGGGTGCCGCTGCCCGAGGGCGGCGGCCCGCACAGCGGCCCGCTCGACCTGCCCACGATCGAGCTCGACGGCCAGGCGTACGTGCCGGTCTTCACCTCCGAGCAGCAGTTCCGGCAGGTCGTCGGCGACCACATGGCGTACACGGTGGCGCCCGCCGTCGAGTTCGCGCGCGGTCTGCCGCCCCAGGTGGGGATCGCGCTGAACCCGGGCGGCACGGTCGGGATGCCGGTGCCGCCCCTCGCCGTGGCCGAGCTGTGCCGGGCTGGCCGGACCGAGCTGGACGGGGCCGCGAGCGGCGGCCGGGTCCGGCTCTTCCAGCCCGACTGGCAGGAGGACCCGGTGGACTTCCTGGCCGCGGCCTCCGCGGAGTTCGCCGCGACCGGCATCGTGCGCAGCGCCCGGCGCTGCCTGGCGAGCATCGAGGGCGGCGACACCGTCATGTTCGTCGGCATCGAGGTGATCCACTGGGACGAGAACGCGCGCACGCTCCCGTTGGACGCCCTGGGCCGCGCGCTGGGATCGGTCCCGCCGGCGCACCCGGTGAGCCTCGTCTTCCTCGACGTGGCCCAGGACCCGGTGGGCGACTGGCTGCGACACCAGGTCCGCCCCTTCTACACCCGAGCCGACTGAACACGGGGGCGCGCACCGAAGGGGCGCGGGGAACGGCGCGCCCAGCCCCACACGACCCGCAGACAAGTAATCCACACACAACCCGCAGACAAGCAATCACACAGCGTCCCGAGCTCTCAACACGGAACCAAGCGGAGCGCAACCGTGCTGTCGGGATCGGCACTTAAGCTGGTTTCATGGCTCGGGCGGGGTGCTGCGATGTTCAAGCGAACACGGTGCCCGGCCGAGTGGGAGCCGTAGGAGCCGTATGACCCGTACGTCAGGGATGTCAGGGATGTCGCGAAGGGGCGGTAGAAGGTGAGCGCGTCGGGCACGGCCGCGACCGGGCAGGTCGAGCACATGCTGCGCCAAGTGACGCCCGGGCGTTACGACGCCTACGAGGCGCTTCTTCGCGCACTGGCGACCCCGTCGTCCGGCCAGGTCTGGATGCTGCTCTGGCACGGCCAGGCGGGCTCGCCCGACGCCCAGTACGGGAACATGGCGGTCGACGGCTTCGGCTACGCGCCGTGCGTGACCTCCGCCCAGGAGCTCTCGGCCAGCGGCTGGAACCGTTCGTACGAGGTGGTCGACGGGCTCGACGTCGCCCGCACCCTCTACCCCGACCACTTCGGTCTGTGGCTGAACCCGCACGCGCCGGGCGGCGGCGTCGGCATCCCCTGGCTGGATCTGCGCCGCCTGGCCACCGGCCTCGAACGGCAGCCCGCGGGCCCGCTGCGGCTGTCCGAGCCGGGCATCGAGATCCCGCAGTTCTACGCCCTGCTCACGCAGAACGCGCACCGGACCGTCGCCGTCCGCTCGCTGCGCCGCGCCTGGGTGCAGCCCGCGCTCGGAGCGCCGTATCTCGCCATCGGGCTCGACGTGTACGACACCAGTCCGCCCGCGGTGGACTCGGTGCGGGCGATGATGCAGCAGTCCATCGGCGCCGTACCGGACGGTCTGCCGGTGTCGACCGTCGCGATGTCGGACGAGTACGACCCGGTGGCCCTGTGGCTGCGTGCCAACGCCCGGCCGTTCTACGACCGGGAGGCCCACGCGGCCCCCGTCCAGGCGCCGGCGGCGGGCGGTTACGGGTTCCCCGGCGCGTACTGAGAGAATGCGGGTGGGCCGAGTCCACCCAGTGGGGCCTCTGCTCTCACACTCACACCGTCCCTCGGGCGTAATGTCCCGATCTACGCGGGTAAATGGGCCGCAAGGCCCCTTTCGCCCCGAGTGTCCCGTGTCCGACACCCGTTACCCGGCGTTCGGATAACGGAACCCTCTTGACAGCATCACGGTTACGCATCCATTCACCGTCAGGTCTGGCTACAGATCACCGAGCCGTTGAAGACTCCCGGTCCAGGGGGTTTAAACCTCTGTGTGTACGACGGACTGATCACGCCGCTACCGCGGCAAGCGTGGGCCGGCTACCGCCGGTTGAGAGGGGTCCCTGCCACGATGACGGCACCATTGCACGAGCCGACGGCCGAAGCCGCACCGAGCGCGGCCGAGGAGGCGGCGATCGTTGCCGACTCCGCCGGGGCGAAGGCGGTACAAGGGCGTTCCCTCGGCCGCATCGCCTGGGAGCGCCTGAAGCGGGACAAGCTGGCCCTGGCGGGCGGCATCGTCGTGCTCGTGCTGATCGCGATCGCGCTGCTCGCTCCCGTGATCACCAACTTGGTCGGACAGGATCCCGAGTCACACCACGAGGACCTGATCGACCCGCTCTTCTCGACTCCCACCGGGTCCTACGGCGGCATCAGCGGGGACCACCTCCTGGGTGTCGAACCCGTCAGCGGCCGCGACATCTTCGCCCGGATCGTCTACGGAGCCCGGATCTCGCTGCTGGTCGGCTTCCTGTCGGCCCTGGTCGCCGTGGTCCTCGGCACGATCCTCGGCGTACTCGCCGGCTACTTCGGCGGCTGGGTCGACGCCGCCGTCAGCCGCGTCATGGACGGCCTGCTGGCCTTCCCGCAGCTGCTCTTCATCATCGCGCTGGTCTCGGTCATGCCGAACGAGATGCTGGGTCTGACCGGCACGGGCGTGCGCCTGTTCGTCATGATCCTGGTGATCGGGTTCTTCGGCTGGCCCTACGTCGGACGCGTGGTCCGCGGCCAGACGCTCTCGCTGCGCGAACGCGAGTACGTGGAGGCCGCACGAAGCCTCGGGGCCGGACGGTTCTACATCCTGTTCAAGGAGCTGCTGCCCAACCTGGTCGCTCCGATCATCGTCTACACGACGATGATGATCCCGACCAACATCCTTACCGAGGCGGCGCTCAGCTTCCTGGGCGTGGGCGTCAAGCCGCCCACCGCCTCGTGGGGACAGATGCTCTCCGCCGCGATCGACTACTACGACTCGGACCCCATGTACATGGTGATCCCGGGTGTGGCGATCTTCATCACCGTGCTCTCCTTCAACCTCTTCGGCGACGGCGTACGCGATGCGCTCGACCCGAAGGGCTCCCGCTGAACTGCCGTACCCCCAGGGCACCGTCATCTGTCGACGGGCCGCTATACATCGGAGGATCCGAGTGACTACCCAACGCACCACAGGGCGGCGCAAGCAGGCCTTGGCCGCCGCAGCCGTGGTGGCTGCACTGCTGTCCACGGCGGCGTGCGGCGGCGGCAACGACGACGACGGCGGCGGTTCGAAGAGCGGCGCGGCCGGCTTCAACGCCGCGAACAACAAGGTCGCCCAGGCCGACCTCGCCAAGAAGGGCGGCACGCTGAAGTACGCGGGCGCCCAGGACGCCGACTCGTGGGACACCACGCGCGGTTACTACGGCTTCATGTGGAACTTCTCCCGGTACTACAGCCGTCAGCTGGTGACCAACGCGACGGAGCCCGGTGCCAAGGGCGCCGAGGTCACCCCGGACCTCGCCACCAGCACGGCGAAGATCTCGGACGACGGCAAGACCTACACGTACACGCTGCGTGACGGGTCCACCTGGGAGGATGGCAAGCCCATCACCTCCAAGGACGTCAAGTACGGCATCGAGCGCGTGTGGGCGCAGGACGTGCTCTCCGGCGGTCCGATCTACCTCCAGCAGGTGCTCGACCCCAAGAAGACGTACAAGGGTCCGTACAAGGACAAGTCCGCGGACAAGCTGGGTCTGAAGGCGATCGAGACGCCGGACGACAAGACGATCGTCTTCAAGCTGCCCGCGGCGAACTCGGACTTCGAGGAGATGCTCGCGCTGACCTCGGCGTCCCCGGTCCGCCAGGACAAGGACACCAAGTCCAAGTACGGCCTGAAGCCGTTCTCGTCCGGCCCGTACAAGTTCGAGTCGTACACGCCGAACAAGGCGATGACGCTGGTCCGCAACCCCGAGTGGAAGCAGTCCTCGGACCCGGTCCGCAAGGCGTACCCGGACAAGGTGACGGTCAACTTCTTCACCAACGCCAATGACATGGACCAGCGCCTGATCAAGGGCGACTACGACCTGGACATCGGCCAGACCGGTCTCTCCCCGCAGGGCCGCACCACCGCCCTGAAGCAGCACAAGGCGAACCTGGACAACCCGGTCTCCGGCTACATCCGCTACGCGGTCTTCCCGCAGAGCGTGAAGCCGTTCGACAACGAGCACTGCCGCAAGGCCGTGATCTACGGGGCGGACCACGAGTCGCTGCAGACCGCGCGTGGTGGCCCGGTCGCCGGTGGCGACATCGGCACCAACATGCTGCCGCCGTCGGTGCCGGGTGCCGAGGGTCAGGACTACGACCCGTACAAGTCGGCCACGACGAACAAGAACGGCAACGTCGCCAAGGCCAAGGAAGAGCTCAAGGCCTGCGGCCAGCCGAACGGCTTCAAGACCACGATCGCGGTCCGTAACAACAAGCCGGTCGAGGTCGCCACAGCCGAGTCCCTCCAGGCCTCGCTGAAGAAGGTCGGCATCGACGTCGAGATCGACCAGTTCGACGGCGCGCAGACCACCGGCATCATCGGTGCCCCGGCCAACGTCAAGAAGAAGAACTACGGCATCATCATCATGGGCTGGGGTCCGGACTTCCCCAGCGTCCAGGGTTACGGTCTGCCCCTGTGGAGCGGCGACTACATCCTTGAGAGCGGCAACAACAACTTCGCGCTGATCGACGACAAGACGATCGACGGCCTCTTTGACAGCTACACCAAGGAGCTCGACGACGCGAAGAAGGCCGACATCTCCAAGGAGATCAACCACAAGGTCTCGGAGGGTGGTTACTACCTGCCCTTCGTCTTCGAGAAGTTCATCAACTGGCGCTCCAGCCGGCTGGCGAACGTCTACACGTCCGACGGCTACAGCGGCATGTACGACTTCGTCAACCTCGGCCTGAAGAAGTAACACCGACCGGCGCACCCGCCATACGGCACGAAAGGCAGGTGAAGGCCGGCGCGGCGTGACCCGCGGGCCACCGGAAGACCTCCGGTGGCCCGCGGCACCGCCGCCGGGCCGAGAGCAGTGCTCGCATACCTCATCAGGCGGCTCTTCGCCGCCGCAGTGATGCTGGTGGTCATCATTCTGGTGGTCTTCTGCATCTTCTTCCTCGTCCCCAAGTGGGCGGGGGTCGACCCGGCAGCGGCCTTCGTGGGCAAGCAGGCCGACCCCGCGGCCATCGAGGCCGTGCGGCAGAAGCTCGGTCTGGCTGATCCGATCTTCGTCCAGGTCTGGGAGTTCTTCAAAGGCATTTTCGCGGGCCGCACCTACGCGGCCGGCGGCGACGTCACCCAGTGCGCGGCTCCCTGCTTCGGCTACTCCTTCCGCAGCGAGCAGGCCATCTGGCCGGTGCTCACCGACCGCTTCCCAGTGACCCTGGCTCTCGCGCTCGGTGCCGCCGTACTGTGGCTCATCGTCGGTGTCGGAGCGGGTGTGCTCTCCGCGCTCAAGCGCGGCAGCCTGTGGGACCGCGGCGCGATGATCGTGGCGCTCAGCGGTGTCTCGCTCCCCATCTACTTCACCGCCATGCTGTCCCTGTCGGCCTTCGTCTACGGCCTGAAGTGGATGGACGGCCAGTACGTGCCCCTGGCGGACAGCTTCACCGGCTGGCTCGGCGGCATGATCCTGCCCTGGGTCACCCTCGCCTTCCTCTACGCGGCGATGTACGCCCGGATCACCAGAGCCACCATGCTGGAGGTCCTGGGCGAGGACTACATCCGTACCGCCCGCGCCAAGGGCCTCACGGAACCCGTCGTCATCGGCAAGCACGCCATGCGCTCCACGATGACGCCGATCCTCACCATGTTCGGCATGGACTTCGGCGCCCTCATCGGCGGCGCGATCCTCACCGAGACCGCTTTCAGCCTCCCCGGCCTCGGCCAGGCGGTGCTTTCGGCGATCCGCAACCAGGACCTGCCCGTCATCCTGGGTGTCACGCTGATCACCTCGCTCGCGGTGATCGTCGCGAACCTTCTGGTGGACCTCCTGTACGCCGTGATCGACCCCCGAGTGAGGCTCTCATGACCGAACTCAGCAAGAGCGGAGCCGCGGTGGGTGAGCCCGTCAAGGACTCGTCCACGCCCTCCGCCTTCCTCGAAGTCCGCGACCTGAAGGTGCACTTCCCGACCGACGACGGGCTGGTCAAGTCCGTCGACGGGCTCAGCTTCTCGCTGGAGAAGGGCAAGACCCTCGGCATCGTGGGCGAGTCGGGTTCGGGCAAGTCGGTGACCTCGCTCGGCATCATGGGCCTGCACACGGCCGGCCAGTACGGCAAGCGCAAGGCCCAGATCTCCGGTGAGATCTGGCTGGACGGCACGGAACTGCTCTCCGCCGACCCGGACTACGTGCGCAAGCTGCGTGGCCGCGAGATGGCGATGATCTTCCAGGACCCGCTGTCCGCGCTGCACCCGTACTACACGATCGGCCAGCAGATCGTGGAGGCCTACCAGATCCACCACAAGGTCACCAAGAAGGTGGCCCGCAGGCGGGCCGTCGAGATGCTCGACCGGGTGGGCATCCCGCAGCCGGACAAGCGCGTCGACAGCTACCCGCACGAGTTCTCGGGCGGTATGCGCCAGCGCGCGATGATCGCGATGTCGCTGGTCAACAACCCCGAGCTGCTGATCGCGGACGAGCCGACGACCGCCCTGGACGTGACCGTCCAGGCGCAGATCCTCGACCTCATCCGGGACCTGCAGAAGGAGTTCGGCTCCGCGGTCATCGTCATCACCCACGACCTGGGCGTCGTCGCCGAACTCTCCGACGACATCCTGGTGATGTACGGCGGCCGCTGCATCGAGCGCGGTCCGGCCGAGAAGGTCTTCTACGAGCCCAAGCACCCCTACACCTGGGGTCTGCTGGGTTCCATGCCGCGGCTCGACCGTGAGCAGACCGAGCGGCTGATCCCGGTCAAGGGCTCCCCGCCCTCGCTGATCAACCTGCCGTCGGGCTGCGCCTTCAACCCGCGCTGCTCGTACGCGGACGTCCCCAAGGACAACGTCACCCGCACGGTCCGCCCCGAGCTGGCCCAGGTCGGCAGCCAGCACTGGGCCGCCTGCCACATGACGCAGGAGCAGCGGGACCGGATCTGGACCGAAGAGATTGCGCCCAAGCTGTGAGCGAGGACAAAGCAGTGACCCCTTCCGCGCAGAGTGGCGGCGCGACCCTCACCAAGGACGCCGCTCCCGGTGAGACGCTCCTGAAGGTGACGGGGCTGCAGAAGCACTTCCCGATCCGCAAGGGCCTGCTCCAGCGGCAGGTCGGCGCGGTGCGGGCGGTCGACGGCCTCGACTTCGAGGTCAAGTCCGGCGAGACCCTGGGTGTCGTGGGCGAGTCCGGCTGCGGCAAGTCGACGATGGGCCGGCTGATCACGCGGCTGCTCGAACCGACCGCGGGCACGGTGGAGTTCGAGGGCAAGGACATCACGCACCTCGGGGTGAGCGCGATGCGCCCGATGCGCCGTGACGTCCAGATGATCTTCCAGGACCCCTACTCGTCGCTGAACCCGCGCCACACCATCGGCACGATCGTCAGCGCCCCCTTCAAGCTCCAGGGCGTCATGCCCGAGGGCGGCATCAAGAAGGAGGTCCAGCGACTCCTTTCGGTGGTCGGCCTCAACCCCGAGCACTACAACCGCTACCCGCACGAGTTCTCCGGCGGCCAGCGCCAGCGCATCGGCATCGCCCGCGCGCTCGCACTCAACCCGAAGATGGTCGTGGCGGACGAGCCGGTCTCCGCGCTCGACGTGTCGATCCAGGCGCAGGTGGTGAACCTGCTGGACGACCTCCAGCAGGAGCTCGGCCTCACGTACGTGATCATCGCGCACGACCTGTCCGTCGTACGCCATGTCTCGGACCGTATCGCCGTGATGTACCTCGGCAAGATCGTGGAGCTGGCCGACCGCGACTCGCTCTACAAGGCGCCGATGCACCCGTACACCAAGGCTCTGATGTCGGCGGTGCCGATCCCGGACCCGCGGCGCAAGTCGGCCAAGAGCGAGCGCATCCTGCTCCAGGGAGACGTGCCCTCGCCGATCTCGCCGCCGAGCGGATGCCGCTTCCACACGCGGTGCTGGAAGGCCACGCAGATCTGCACGACCACCGAGCCGCCGCTCCTGGAGCTGAAGCCCGGTCAGCAGGTCGCCTGCCACCACCCCGAGAACTTCGCGGACCAGGCCCCGCAGGACACCGTGCTGCTGACCGTCGCGAAGCGGGCGGCGGAGCTGGTGGCCGACGAGGTCCTCGCGGAGTCCGCGGAGACGTCGGCGGCGGTCGCGGCGGAGGTCGCCGAGACGGTCGCTCCGGCACCCGCCGAGGCCACCTCGGAAGGCGACGCTGGTGACTCCGGTGACTCCGGTGACTCTCCGGCCAAGGAGAAGTAAGTAACAGCAAGCAATACCGAGCCCCCGCCTTGTAATGTAAGGCGGGGGCTCGCTGTTGGGTGACAATATAGAGGTGTTCCAGCAACTCTTCACCCCTTCCGTGCAGCACACACTCGATCTGGTCGGCATCTTCTTCTTCGCCATCTCCGGCGCGCTGCTGGCCGTCCGCAAGAACTTCGACGTCTTCGGCATCGCCGTCCTCGCGGAGGTCACCGCGCTGGGCGGCGGGCTCTTCCGTGACCTGGTCATCGGAGCCGTGCCACCGGCGGCCTTCACGGACCTGGGGTACTTCCTCACCCCGCTCCTCGCCGCCCTGCTCGTGTTCTTCCTGCACCCGGAGGTGGAGCGGATCCAGCTCGGCGTGAACGTCTTCGACGCGGCGGGCCTCGGCCTCTTCTGCGTCGCGGGCACCACGAAGGCGTACGAGTACGGGCTTGGCCTCACCGCCTCCGTGACCCTCGGTCTGGCGACGGCCGTCGGCGGCGGCGTGCTGCGGGACGTCCTCGCCAACGAGGTGCCGTCGCTGCTGCGCTGGGACCGCGACCTGTACGCCGTGCCGGCCCTGGTCGGCGCCTCGACGGTCGTCCTGTGCATCCACTACGACGCGCTGAACCCCGCCACCTCGACGCTCGCCGCCCTCGCCGCGTTCGCGCTGCGGCTGCTGGCGATGCGGTACCACTGGCGCGCGCCCCGGGCGTGGCACCGGCGCTCGACGGCGGCGGAGGTACCGGACTGAGCCGGTGCTGCACGCCGACCCTTGCTTCATGTGAAGGAAACACAAAAAGCTACTGCTTAGTAATTGCCTGTTGTACCGTGCAGGCATGCCAGAAGCAGCTTCCGCGCACGCGACACAGGCCAGGATCGGCGACAGCGAGTTCGACCGCGACACCGCGGTCACCCGACGCGAGCCGGACGCCCCCGGCGACCCCAGCGTTCCCGGTGTCTACGACATCGACCTGTCGGCCGGGTGGACGATCGGCAACGCCCTCAACGGCGGCTACCTCCTCGCCGTCCTCGGCCGCGCGCTCGCGGACGCCCTGCCGCACCCCGACCCGTTCACGATCTCCGCGCACTACCTGACGGCGTCCCGGCCCGGCCCGGCGGTCGTACGTACCGACGTCGTAGGCGCCGGGCGCACCCTCTCCACCGGCCAGGCGTCCCTGTTCCAGTACGACGACGAGGGCCGCGAGACGGAGCGCATCCGCGTCCTCGCCTCGTACGGGGACCTCGACGGCCTGCCCGACGACGTCCGTACGAGCGCGAAGCCGCCCGCGATCCCGCCGGTCGACCAGTGCTTCGGACCCGAGGACAGCCCCGAACCGGTCCCCGGCGTCTCCGCCATCGCCGACCGGCTGATGCTCAAGCTCGACCCCGGCACGCTCGGCTGGGCCCTCGGATCGCCGTCCGGCAAGGGGGAGATGCGGGCCTGGTTCGGCCTCGCCGACGGCCGCGACGCGGACCCGCTCTCGCTGCTCCTCGCGGTGGACGCGCTGCCGCCGACCGCCTTCGAACTCGGCCTGTCCGGCTGGGTGCCCACCGTCGAGCTGACCGTGCACGTGCGCTCGCGCCCGGCGCCGGGCCCGCTGCGGGTCGCCGTCACCACGCGCAACCTCGCCGGCGGTTTCCTGGAGGAGGACGCCGAGGTCTGGGACAGCGCGGACCGGCTCGTCGCACAGTCCCGCCAACTGGCGCGCGTGCGGCTCGACTGACCGCGACCGCTACCGCCGCCGGGTGGGCGCGAGAGGCCGGCCGGGCGTCAGCCCAGCCAGTGCCGGCGGCCGATGCTGATGAGCCGCATCCGGCGTTTGGCCACCCGGGCCACCTGGTCCTCTTCCTCCGGGGCCGCCTCCAGGAAGGCGCTGGCGGTCACCAGCATCTGATCGACGTACAGCCCGGCGAGCATCAGCAGATCGTCGTCGCTCCAGCCGGCCGACTCGGGCTGCTTGGCCAGTTCGGCCCGCACCTCCTCGGCGAACCGGTCCATCTGCTCGGCGATCGCCGCCCGGACCTTCTGCACACCGCCGTTGCGCTCGCGGGCGACGAACCGGATGTGCGCCGGGTGGCCGCGCACGTGACGGGCGATCAGCGCGACGGCACGGTCTATGCGTTCGTCGCTGTCGTCGTGGGTGTGGCCGGGATCGCCGGACGCGGACACCGTTCCCGAGATCATCGGGTGCAGGCTGCCCAGCGCCTCCTCGACCAGGGCGACGCCGAGATCCGCGGTCGAGTGGAAGTGCCGGTAGAAGGCGGTCGGGGCGACACCGACGGCTCGGGTGACCTCACGAAGGCCCAGGCTGCTGAGGCTCTGCTCCTCCAGCAGGCCCAACGCGGCGTCCAGGAACGCCTGTCGGGTCTTCTGCTTCTGGGCCTGCCGGACGCCGAGACTGTGACTCATGCCATGCAGTTAACAACTGTTCTCCGTAATTGGAAAGCCGCCGGACGCGCTACGCTGGAAGTCAGTGAACGACTGTACCTACAATCGTTCACCGAAAACGAAACCGCACCCGAAGTATCGAGTCCGGACTTCCACGGGAGGCATCTCATGCTGTTCCTCGTCGCAGCACTTCTGCTGCTGGGCGTCGTGCTGGGCACCGTGGCCCACGCACCGCTCTCCTTCACCGTCGTCGCCGCCGTGGTCATCGGCGTCTGGCTGGCCGTCTTCGCGATCCGCGAGCGCCACGGCCGACGCCGTGAGACCTCTGGCTGAAACCTCCGACTCAGACCTCCGGCTGACGCAGCCCCACCCCACCCGTCCGCGTACGACTTCCTGCTGGGAGCAGACACATGGAACTCACCACCGCCGCCCCGCGGCGCCGGAGCGCCGCCCGTGACGCCGACGGTATGGCCGTCGCGTCGTTCGTCCTCGGCCTCGTCGGCCTGCTCGCCCTCAACATCGTCCTCGGCCCCCTCTCCGTCGTCCTCGCCTCGACGGCCCTCTTCCGGGGCACCACCCGCCGCGGACGCGCCTTCCTCGGGCTCGGTCTGGGCGTCGCCGACCTCCTGGTCCTGGCCGCCTTCATGTCGGCGGACAGCACCTTGTCCTGGAGCTTCTGAGACGGGCGCCGCCCGGACGGGACTCCGGCTGCCGCCCGGTCGGCGGGGCCCGGCCCCGGCACCGGTCGAGCAACCGAGCCCATTGTTCCCGCCAAGGGACCTCGCCTCTCGGTCAAGGCACCCCCGCCCGGCGGAGTCACCCTCCGGTAGGCCCTAGAATCGGGCTTACCATGGCATACCTCGACCACGCCGCGACCACCCCCATGCTCCCGGAGGCGGTCGAGGCAATGACCGCTCATTTCGCCGTCACCGGGAACGCCTCCTCTCTGCACGCCGCCGGCCGCCGCGCCCGCCGGACGGTCGAGGAAGCCCGCGAGACCCTGGCGGAATCCCTGGGCGCCCGCCCCAGCGAGGTGGTTCTCACCTCCGGCGGCACCGAGGCCGACAACCTCGCCGTGAAGGGCCTGTACTGGTCCCGCCGCGACGCCGACCCGGCCCGCACCCGTGTCCTGACCAGCCCCGTCGAACACCACGCCGTCCTCGACGCCGTCCACTGGCTCGGCGAGCACGAGGGCGCCACGGTCGAGTACCTGCCGGTCGACCGGTACGGCCGCGTCCACCCCGAGGCCCTGCGCGAGGCCATCGTCCGCAACCCCGACGACGTCGCCCTCGCGACCGTCATGTGGGCGAACAACGAGATCGGTACCGTCATGCCGATCCGCGAACTGGCGGACGTGGCAGCGGAGTTCGGGATTCCGCTGCATGCCGACGCGGTCCAGGCCTTCGGGCAGATCCCCGTCGACTTCGGCGCCTCGGGGCTCGCCGCGATGACCGTCTCGGGCCACAAGATCGGCGGCCCGTACGGCATCGGGGCGCTGCTGCTCGGCCGCGAGTACAGCCCCGTACCGGTTCTGCACGGTGGTGGCCAGGAGCGGCACGTGCGCTCCGGCACCCTGGACGTACCCGCCGTCGCCGCGTTCGCCGTGGCGGGCCGGGTCGCCGCCGAGCAGCGGGAGCGGTTCGCCCACGAGATCGGCCGGCTGCGCGACGACCTGGTCGACGCGGTACGCAAGGCCGCGCCCGAAGCGATCCTCGGCGGCGACCCGGCGGAAGGGGGCCGTCTTCCGGCGAACGCCCACTTCACGTTCCCCGGCTGCGAGGGCGACTCGCTGCTCCTGCTGCTGGACGCGCAGGGCATCGAGTGCTCGACGGGCTCCGCATGCACGGCGGGTGTGGCGCAGCCCAGCCACGTCCTCCTGGCCACCGGCACCGATGCCGACCTGGCCCGTGGCACCCTGCGCTTCTCCCTCGGCCACACCTCGACGGAGGCGGACGTCGAGGCGGTCGCGAAGGCGATCGGCCCGGCGGTGGAACGGGCCCGGACGGCCGGACTCAGCTGAGCGCCTCCCGGGATGCCTACGCGCTGCGCGTGGACGGGTCGGCCGACCGGGTGGCGGCCTGCTTCGCGGCCTTGCGCACCAGGCGTATGTACCGGTCCCAGTCCCAGTGCGGACCGGGATCGGTGTGGTCCGTGCCCGGCACCTCGACGTGGCCGATGATGTGCTTCCGGTCGACGGGAAAGTCGTACCGGGCGCATATCCCGGCCGTGAGGCGGGCCGAGGCCTCGTACATCGCGTCCGTGAAGTCCTCGGGGCGGTCGACGAAGCCCTCGTGCTCGATGCCGACGCTGCGCTCGTTGTACTCGCGGTTGCCCGCGTGGAACGCCACGTCCAGCTCGCGGATCATCTGCGTGATACGGCCGCCCTGGCTGACGACGTAGTGCGCGGCGGCGCCGTGGCCGGGGTCCTGGAAGACCTGCACCGCGCTGTCGTAGCTGCCCTGCGTGACATGGATGATCACGCGGTCTATGACGAAGTCGTCCGGCCGGTCCGCCCGCCGCCAGTTCGCCGAGGACGCCGCCACCCAGCGCGCACCCCCGAAGTCGACCTCACCCTCGTCGCGCGGCTTGTCCACGCTCGGCAGCCGCCACCACAGGCGCCTCAACTCGTCCGCGGCCAGCGCGGCGGTGCCCACAGCGGCGGCGGCCCCGCCGATGAGCAGCGCGCGGCGCCCGATGCGCCGGTCGGAGTCACCGCCGGGCCGGTCCGAGTCACCGCCGAGCTGGTCCGAGTCGTTCGTCGTCTCCCCCATGCCTGCAAGAACGGATATCCGTGAGCTTCGGTTCCCGAGGAACCCGTACTCTGGAAGGGTTATGACTGAGATCTCGCAGCAGCGCCCCCGCCCCCTCCGCGTACTGGCCGCCATGTCCGGTGGCGTGGATTCCGCCGTCGCCGCCGCCCGTGCCGCGGAAGCCGGACACGACGTGACCGGTGTGCACCTCGCCCTCTCGGCGAATCCCCAATCGTTCCGCACGGGCGCGCGCGGCTGTTGCACCATCGAGGACTCCCGCGACGCCCGCCGTGCCGCGGACGTCATCGGCATCCCGTTCTACGTGTGGGACCTCGCCGAGCGGTTCCGCGAGGACGTGGTGGACGACTTCGTCGCCGAGTACGAGGCGGGCCGCACCCCGAACCCGTGCCTGCGCTGCAACGAGAAGATCAAGTTCGCGGCGCTGCTCGACAAGGCGATCGCCCTCGGCTTCGACGCGGTCTGCACGGGCCACTACGCCAAGGTCCTGGTGAACGAGGACGGCACACGCGAGCTGCACCGCGCCTCCGACATGGCCAAGGACCAGTCGTACGTCCTCGGAGTGCTGGACGACCGCCAGCTCGCGCACGCGATGTTCCCGCTCGGCGACACGCTCACCACCAAGGGCGAGATCCGCGTGGAGGCCGAGCGCCGGGGCCTGGCCGTCGCCAAGAAGCCGGACTCGCACGACATCTGCTTCATCGCCGACGGCGACACCCAGGGCTTCCTGTCGAACCGTCTCGGCAAGGCGGAGGGCGACATCGTCGACGAGTCCGGCGCGGTCGTCGGCAGCCACGAGGGCGCGTACGGCTTCACGATCGGCCAGCGCAAGGGCCTGCGCATCGGCACCCCGGCCCCGGACGGCAAGCCGAGGTACGTCCTCGACATCTCGCCGGTGGACAACACGGTGACGGTGGGCCCGGTGGCCGCCCTGGACGTCTCCGCCCTGACGGCGATCAAGCCGCGCTGGTGCGGCGCGGCCCCGACGGCCCCCGGCACGTACACCGCCCAACTCCGCGCCCACGGCGGCGAGACCGAGGTACGGGCCGAGCTGGTGGACGGCCAGCTGGAGGTCTCCTTCACGGAGCCGGTCCGGGGTGTGGCTCCCGGCCAGGCGATCGTCCTGTACGACGACACACGCGTGGTGGGCTCGGCGACGATCGCGACGACGCGGCGAACGGCTGCCGTGGCCGTCTGATCGTCCGGGGGTGGCTGCGGCGCCACGGCCGTCATGGGCTGCTGTCGCGGAGCATCCGCACGGTCATTTCCGCATGGCCACGTACGAGCACGTGAAGGACGGGTACCTCGCCCGTCCCGACGACAGCGTCTTCGGCGCCAACGCCTCCGGGATGTCCAATCTGCTGAGCGAGTGGCTCAGGCGCGGCGTGGCAAGGTCATCGCGACGGCAGTCGAACCACCCGTGGGGTCATACACAGAGCAATCGGATAAATGCGTGCCGTTGGCTCTTCCAAGATGCCCTGCGAAAACCCGTGTTGCTGCCAATCGGCTCTGAACAGCGCGGTTGCGGTGCCGAGTCGGGGCAGAACTGAACTCGTGCAAGCGACGGCGAGGCGGCTGCGGGCCTACTGACCGGACGCTTAACCGGGTCTGGGCAGTCCGAATGCCCCACTCGGCCACTTATTGCTTGCATTCAACTCCTCAACGCCACAAAACATGAGCTACGCCATATCTGATGCATCGGACGTGTGTTCTGATGGGCCGCCGGTAACTTCCGGTCATCAACCTGATACTGCGCGGTGATTGCCGCACCATCAGGCTGCCGAACCGGGACACCCAATCCGGTTCAGTGGGCCTGCACGTCTTGCCCTTGACCAACGGCGAGGCGCCCTTTCCCATTCAGCGATCCTGAGAGGACAGGCCCTACAACCATGGCCGGAGCCAAGAACGGCGTCTTCGCCGAGAAGATCTCCCCGTACTTACGCAAGAAGATGGAGGAAGCCGGTGGATCGCTCCCGTTCCTCGACATCCAGTACGCCGTTGACCCTTCCGAGGCTGTCGAGCAGACCTTCGAGGTCGCCCGTCACTACCAGTCGGAGATGAGCACCCTCTTCGAGGGGCGTGAAGTGCGTGGCGTCGAGAAGTTGTACCGGCGGACCCTGCTGGTCGAGCCCACAACGATCTGTGCAGCCCACTGCCGCTGGTGCATCCGCGGCCAGTACGACACCGCTACGCTCTCCCGTGAGGATCTGGAACTCATTGCCCGCTACTGCGGGACGGCTCCGGAGAACCAGGATGTTCGTGAAGTGCTCGTCACCGGGGGCGACCCGCTGATCCTGGTCGACCGGATCGAATGGCTGCTGGACGCGCTGGAAGAACACGCACCCCAGGTCGAGATCGTGCGCATCGCTACCAGGGTGCCCCTCCAGGACCCGCGTCGGGTCGATGCCCGTATGCAGCACGCACTGCGACGCCGTTCGACGTTCCGGGTCGAGATCGCCACGCACATCAACCACAAAGGCGAGCTGTTTCCCGAGGTCAGGGAGGCGTACACGGTGCTCCAGGAGGCCGGGGCACGCATCTACGACCAGACGGTCCTGCTGCGCGGGCTCAACGATGGCCTCGACACCCTCGTCGGGCTCTTCGATGAGCTGCGCTCCATGGGAATCGAGGCGCACTACCTGTTCCACTGCGTCCCGATCCGCGGCATGGACCACCATCGCACGTCCGTCGAGGAGGGCCTCGAACTGCACCGCCGGCTGGGAGCGTCGGGGCTGACGTCCGGCCGCGTACGCCCCCACTTCACGCTGATGACGGATGTCGGCAAGGTGCCGCTGTACGAAGGGTCGATCATCGGCCGGGACGAGCACAACCGGATGCTGATACAGACCGCCTACCGGTACGAGGAGAGGATGTCCTGGGTCCCCGGCTGGCAGCTTCCCGACAATGCCCGCGTCGACGACAACGGGTTCCTGCAGGTGTGGTACTTGGACGCTATCGGCGGAAAGGCCGAGTTCTGATGCCCTGCCTCTGGCTCGGCAACGCCTGCACCGAGCACATGGTCGACCGCATGGACCTGCTCACGCAGAATGACTTCGACGGCATCCTGTTCGCGATGAAGCGCCTGGTGTGGCTGATGCGCGACGGCGACGCCCTCGTCCTGCCACGACCGGTGCCTGACGACTTCCTGCATCACGTCGCCCAGCACACGGGTATCTCCCCGGCCCTCATCCATGTGATCGCGCCGGACGCGGACCTGCTCACCCAGGACTTGCTTCACTCCAAGGAGATCCTCGGCCGTCTGAGGGAACTGGTCACTCCTGACTGGGAGTTCTGTCCGTACATCCACGACCGGGGCGCCGAGGTGTTCGCGCGTGAGCTCGGCCTCGTCACCGGATCACGGTTCGTCGCGGAAGGCGGTGCGGAACTGCTCAACAGTAAGGTCGTCTTCCGTGCCCTGGCCGCGGGGGCCGGGTTCGCCGTCCCCGACGGCATACCGTGCCGCACCACTGAGGATCTGCTGCGCACGCTGCATCGGCTCCTGGCCGCACACCCGGCCGTCATCCTCAAACGCGACCGCGCCGTCGGCGGCCACGGCAACACCGTGATCACCACCGACCCGGACCTGGAAGGCACAGGAGCCCAGCGCACGATCGTCCTCGGCGATCCGGCCGATGACGAACAGGTGCTCAAGGAAGCCGGGTTGACCACCACCCATGCGCCGCAGGGAGAGATCGTCCTGGAGGTGTTCCACCCGGACTGCACGTCCGTGTACGTCGAGGTGGACTGCCCCGAACACGGCGAAGCTGTCGTACTCAACGGAGGGCAGCTCCGTACCGACCGGCATCCGCCGGTCCTCGCCGGACTCGCACTGCCGCCCCGGAGCGTGCCCGGACCGGCGTGGGAGCACTTCACCAGCGAGGCCCTGCGGATGGCCCGCTTCCTGCAGAGCCTGGGCTATCGCGGTCTGGCCAGCATCGACGCCGTGATCGACCAGGCCGGCAACGTATGGTTCAACGAGGTGAACGCGCGTCTGGGCGGCAGTACCCACCTGCATCACATCGCCAAGACTCTTGTCGGCCCGGACTGGACGGACAGCCATGTCCTGATCAGCAGGTTCAACGTGCGGGCACCCGCGCTCGCCCGTCTTCTGCGCGCCATGCGAGAACACGGGCTCGCATGGGATTCCCGGCACGGTCATGGCATCGTCATCGCCTCCGACGACACCGCCGCCACCGGCAACATCGAGTACGTAGTCCTGGCGCACAACCACGATGAAGCCAGCGACCTCGAAGACCAACTGACCGGTCTCCTGGTCCAGTACGACAGTTAGGGATCCCTACGCGTGGCGTACCGCGGCCTGTTCACCAAGCACGTCTCGATCTGGGCCGCGGTCGTCACGGCCAGCCGCCTGCCGGTGGCGATGGCGCCGCTCGCCTTCCTCTTCTACGGGCGTGGTACGGACGCCGGATACAGCGGCGGCGCCGCGATGGCCGCCGCGTACGCCATCGCGGAAGCGGCAGGCGCCCCGCTTCTCAGCATGCGCCTGCGCACGCGCCCCTACCGTCGAGAGATCGCCGTCGGACTCGGACTGTCCGCCGTCGCCTTCGCCCTGCTCGCTTTCCTTCCCACCCCCGGCACCGTGCTCGCCGTGATCCTCGCCGCGATCGCCGGCGCCGCCGCAGCCGCCGCACCCGGCGCACTGCGCACCATGGCAGAGGACCTCGCACCCAGGAAGCGTCTTCACGCCGCCCTGAGCCTGGAGTCCACGCTCAACATGGCTGCCTGGGCCGCCTCACCGGCCCTGGTGTCCGTACTCGCGCTCCAGTTCTCCCCGCAGACCCCGTTCCTCCTCGCCGCGCTCGCCACGTGCGCCGCCACCGCCGCGCTGTGGCTGCTGCCCGACAAAACCGGCGCCACGGACGACGGACAGCGCGCCCCGCTCAAGCAAGCCCTGACAGCCTGGCCCGTCTACCTGACCAGCATCGCCGCCATGTACCTGCTGGCCAGCATCGAACTCACGCTGCCCGCCCTGCTCCAGTACCGGGAGCTGCCCGTCACCTACAGCGGCCCGATCCTCACCGGCTTCGCCCTCGCGAGTATCCTCGGCGGCCTCGTCTACGGCGCGCGCACCTGGCCCGGCAGTGTGCAACGTCAGAGCACCCTTCTGCTCGTCCTCATGATCGTGGGCGTCGCCGCCACCGCACTCGCCTCCGCCTGGACCGTGATCGCCGCTCTTCTCGCTCTCACCGGTCTCCTGCAGGCAGCCGTACTGATCACCCGTAACCTCACCCTCCGCGAACAACTGCCCGCCGACCTTCACCCCGTCGGCTACTCCGTCCTGTACGCCGGCAGCGGCATCGGCTACGGCCTCAGCGCTGCCGCCACTGGCCTCCTCCTCACCGTCACAACTCCCGACACCGTTGTCCTCATCGCCACCGGCACTACATTCCTGCTGACCGCAGCGACATGGCTCAGGCGGAGAACCCCGAAGGACAAACAGCAGTCTTCGGATATCCAGCGGCAGGACGCCCCTCTCCTTGAGGAAGGGTGAGAGTACGTCCTCAGTCACGTACAGGCCGAGCGCGTCCTGATTGAGGGCGCCCCGACGAGGAGACCCGCCCGCGAACTGTGCGCGGGCGGCCCGCACTTGCCGGTGAACGGGCTGCCGGTCAACGGTTCAGGGTTCAGGCCACCGTGAGTTGGAACGCCTCGATCCAGGAGTCGTTCTTGTGGGCGCCGGCGTAGGTGAAGGCGTACCCGGCGCCTGGCTCGTCGCATTGCAGGCCGAGCCAGGCGTCTACGTGGACATGGGCGTTCTGGCAGACGTTGCCGGCGCCGCCGTCGACGCTGATGCTGAACCCCAGCAGATTCGGGGCGTCCTTCTTGGTGCTGCCGACGTAGTTGTCGATGCCGTCGGCGGCGTTCGAGAACGGGTCGGGGTAGTGCCCCTCGTCGTCGGCCGACCCGGGGTTGGGGACGTAGGCGCGGCTGGTCGTGCCCTTGGTGCCGGACACGGCGATGTTGACGGCCTTGAGCGGCGTCTCCTGGCCCACGGTGCCGGCCGTCTGTCCGTCGCACGCCGCGTCCGTCCAGCCCTTGCCCGACACGAAGGCCCGGTAGCAGATGTGCCGCCCGCCCGGGTCCTGCGCGGCGAGTTTCTTGACGGCGGTCGCCGCGGTCTTCTCCGGAGCCTTGGTCTCCTCCTTCTTGGAACCGCCGCCCCCTGCCCCGCCTCCGCCCGCGGCTTTCGACTCGTCCGCGGCCGGGATCGAGGGGGCTGCGGCGTCGGAGGAGGGCGCCTTCGGTGCTTCGGGGGACAGTGAGGGGGAGGGCGCCAGGGTGCTGATGCCTGCCTGTTCCAGCTTTTCGGTGGCGGCGCTGCGGACCTGCGGCTTGTAGGCGATCCACAGCATCACGAACGTGATCGCGAGCGCCATGAAGATGCCGAGGAAGGTGGCCAGCCAGCGCGGCAGGAAGCCCCGCTGGATGTACGTGCCTTCGACGTCCAGGGGTGTCACTCCGGACCGCTGGACGGCCAGGGTGTACGGCCGGGACTCCTTCGAGCCGAACCAGATGATCTGCTGCGGCTTCAGCGTCGTCTTCACGAACGCCGCACGGCCCGGCTCGATCTGCACGTTGGACGGGTGGATGTCGTACGACAGCTGGTCGCCGTTGTCGCTTCCGCTGACGGAGGCGGTGACCTTCGTGTTGCCGAGGTTGTCCACGGCCAGCTTCGGACGCCCGCGGAAACGTCCCTTCACGGTCGGTGGCACCAACTCGGCCCGCACCTCCGTGAAGGGGGTGATCGTGAGGTTGCCCTCCGGGACCGTCGTCGCCTCCGGATGCTCGGTCGGCGTGATCCGCACCGCGTACGCGTTGGGACCCGCCGTCGCGTCCGGGGTCCGCGGCGGAGAGAACGTCAGATCCACCGAGCCCGTCGTCCCCGGATACAACCGCAGCAGCTGCGGCTCCACCACCGCCCACGGCGCGAGAGGACCGACCGCCTCGAAGCGGTACTCGTCCACCACGTCACCGGTGTTGCGCAGACGCAGCCGTACAGTCGTACTGCCACCCGGGTCCACAGTCGCGGAGGCGGGTTCCAGAGAAGTCCAAAGGCTCACTCTCGGACGTTAAACGTCGTACCGGTGCCCGGTCAGGAAGCCTCGGGGCACGATGGGTGCCCGAAGAGGCGGGCCAGGCTGCCCCGGCCTCCGGTTCCGTCGACCGCCCGAAACGATCGAGAAGGCCAGAATCCTCGGACTTCAGCCCGAGGAGCAAGTCAAAGGTCGAGGACCGCTCGGAGCGCCTGGTCCACCCGCTCCATGGTCGCCGGGTCGACGGAGCCGTGCGGCTTCGCCTCCTCGAAGCGGGTGGTCCTCAACTGCTGAATGTTGACCGCCACCGCGGTGCAGGGCAACGGTTCCTCGATCGTCACGGACATCGCGGTGTCCGGGAACCGGCCGGCGGGGTGCAGCACGATCGCGAGCACCGCGCCGTACGCACCCTCCAGCCCGTCGAGTGAAATGACCAGCACGTTCCGCCCGTCGTCGAGCGTCCAGACTTCTCCCCGCTTCACAGCGAGTCCCCGTCCCCGCACAGGTCGTCGCCGAGTCCGAGCGCCGCGAGCTGCTGTGCGGCGTCGATGACCGACTGCCGTCGGACCGAGCGCACGATGTACGCGTTGAGCGAGAGTCCGGCGGCTTTGGCTGCGGCCTTTATCGACGGATCGAGTTCATCCGGAATGCGGAGCGTCAGCACAGACATGCCACCACGTTAGCAGTCAGGTGTGGTGGCATGGTCCGGTGGCATGAACTGGTGTCAGCGCATGGTGTCAACGGGTGTGGTCAACTCGCAGGGACGGTCTCCACCTCGTAGAAGCAGAAGTGGTCCTTGATCTCGGCGACCTCCGGCTTCGGGTCCGGGTATGCCCAGACGAGGTCGGGGGCGTCCGGGAGCGACCAGTAGGACGCGTCGCCCTTGAAGGGGCAGTGGGTGCTGGTGTCCGACGTGGTCAGCAGATCCACGCGGACGTCCTCCGGGGGGAGGTAGTAACGCACGGGCAGCCCCGTCTCGTGCAGCAACAGGGGCCGCGTGCTCTCCGCGAGCACCTGCCCCCCGTGGACGACGCGGACGTGCTCGGTGCCCTGCTCGACGGTGATGCGGTGGCCTGCGGTCACGGCTTCTCGCTCTCCTCGGGTAACGGTGCTGCGGTTTTGAGGTTCTGTCCGGCTTGAGGTTCTGTCCGGTACAGCGCGGGATGCTGTCGGGTTCTTCCCCGCTGCGGGGCCAATTTCGCGCCTCGGGCCGTTCCGGTGGTGAGACTGTCCTAGCGTGGAGCCATGAACATCTGTGTCTTCCTCTCCGCCGCCGACCTCGACGAGAGATACACCCGGCCCGCCCGCGAGTTCGCCGAACTGCTCGGCAAGGGCGGGCACACGCTGGTGTGGGGCGGTTCCGACGTCGGGCTCATGAAGGTCGTCGCCGACGGGGTGCAGGAGGCGGGCGGGCGGCTGGTGGGCGTCTCCGTCGAGTTCCTCGTCGCCAAGGCACGCAAGGGCGCCGACGAGATGGTCGTCGCCCGGGACCTCGCCGAGCGCAAGGCGCTGCTCCTGGAGAAGGCCGACGCCGTCGTCATCATGGTCGGCGGGACGGGCACGCTCGACGAGGCCACGGACATCCTGGAACTGAAGAAGCACGGGCACACCGACAAACCGGTCGTCCTGCTCAACACCGCGGGCTTCTACGACGGCCTCAAGAAGCAGTTCCGGCGCATGGAGGACGAAGGCTTCCTGCCCGTGCCGCTCACCGATCTGGTCTTCTTCGCGGAGGAGGCCGTGGGGGCGCTCGCCTACCTGGAGGAGAGCCTCGGCACGCAGTGAGAGGACGGGGCGGAAGCTGACGCCCGGGTGCTGGGAACATGACGGCATGGCTACTCATGTGATCACCGGGGCCGGCTCCGGCATCGGCGCGGCCGTCGCGCGCCGCCTCCACGCGCGCGGGGACGACCTCGTGCTGCACGCGCGCGACGCGGGCCGCGCCAAGGAGCTGGCCGCCGAGTTCCCCGGGGCCCGGACCCTCGTCGGCGACCTCGCGGACCCGGACCGGCTCTCCTGGGCGTTCTCCCACCAGACGCTGCCCGACCGGGTGGACTCGCTCCTGCACATCGCGGGCGTCGTCGACCTCGGCCGGGTCGGTGACCTCACCCCCAAGACCTGGCACCACCAGCTCAACGTCAATCTGGTCTCGCCCGCCGAGCTGACCCGCCACTTCCTGCCCCAGCTCCGGCTCGCCCAGGGCCACGTGGTCTTCGTCAACTCCGGCTCCGGACTGAACGCCGGTCATGAATGGTCCGCGTACGCCGCGTCCAAGCACGGCCTGAAGGCACTCGCCGACTCGCTGCGCCACGAGGAGCACGCGAACGGCGTCCGCGTCACCTCCGTCTACCCCGGCCGCACCACGAGCCCCATGCAGGCCAAGGTCCACCGGCAGGAGGGCAAGGAGTACGACCCCTCGAAGTGGATCGACCCCGAGTCCGTCGCGACGACCATCGTCATGGCGCTGGACCTGCCGAGGGACGCCGAGGTCAACGACCTGACGGTACGCCCGGGGCGCTGACCGGCCGTCGCGCGGGCGCCCAAGCGGGTCACCCTCACGGCCCCCGTCACAGCCACAGGCCCCGCGCGGGCCGCCGTACGGAAGCCTGTCGATGCCCGGCCCGGCGATTCCGTAGGCTGCCCCGGTGAGCGAAAACAGCGAGTTCAGGCCCGGCCCCGCCACCGGCATCGGGTCGATGCCGGGCGGGGACGCCCGGGAGGCCGCCAAGTCCGTGGCCGGGACCTTCGAAGGCCCGGAGTCCGGCATGCCGTTCCTGGCGGAACTGCCCGCCCGCGGACCCGGCGCGGACATGATCGGCCGAACAGCCGGGATGCTCGCCGAGCTGTACGCGCGCGTGGAGCCCAGCGGCTGGCGTCTCGGGGACCGGCCGGGCCGGGACACCAAGCGGGCCAGGTCCTGGCTCGGCGAAGACGTCGACGCCCTGGAGGAGTTCACCCAGGGCTACGAGGGACCGCTGAAGGTGCAGGCGGTCGGCCCCTGGACCCTCGCGGCCGCCCTGGAGCTGCGCAACGGCGAGGTGGCGCTCTCCGACCCCGGAGCCTGCCGCGACCTCGCCGGATCGCTCGCCGAGGGCCTGCGCGAGCACCTCGCCGACGTACGGCGCCGCGTGCCCGGCGCCGAGGTCGTCCTGCAGCTCGACGAGCCCTCGCTGATCGGCGTCCTGCGCGGCCAGGTGCGGTCCGCGAGCGGCTACCGCACCCACCGGGCCGTGGACCGGCAGGTCGCCGAGGCCACCCTGCGGGACGTCATCGGCGTACAGGAAGGCAGCCCCGTCGTCGTGCACTCCTGCGCCCCCGACGTGCCGTTCGCACTGCTGCGTCGGGCCGGGGCGGCGGCCGTCTCCTTCGACTTCGCACTCCTCACCGAGCGTGACGACGACGCGATCGGGGAAGCAGTAGAAGGAGGCACCAGGCTCCTCGCCGGTGTCGTGCCGGGCACGGACGGCCCGTTGTCAGACCCTGCCGGTAGCGTCATGGGTGTCAGGACGCTGTGGCGCAGGCTGGGGCTGAGTCCGGGGCTTCTCACGGACGCGGTCACCCTCACCCCGTCGTGCGGACTCGCGGGCGCCTCCCCCGAGTACGCGCGCAGGGCGCTCGCCCACTGCGTCCGGGCGGCGAGATCACTCGCGGACAACCCAGAGTAGTCAGAGTCGAGAGCATTCAGAGTAACGGGAGGACGACACGGTGGCCGGCGACAACGACGCACAGACCGCCCCGGCCGCTGCGGCGGCTGCGGGGCCCGCGCCCAGCGAGGCACGGGAGAAGCACGCGCAGCTCGCCGAGCAGATCGAGGAGCACCGCTTCCGGTACTACAGGAAGGACGCGCCGGTCGTCAGCGACGCGGACTTCGACAAGCTCCTGCGCACGCTGGAGGCCCTGGAGGACGAGTATCCCGAGCTGCGCACCCCGGACTCGCCGACCCAGAAGGTCTCGGGGGCGGACGCGGCTGATTTCACGACCTTCACGGCCGTCCAGCACCGTGAGCGCATGCTCTCCCTGGACAACGCCTTCGACGACGAGGAGCTGGCCGCCTGGGCCGACCGCGTCGCCAAGGAGGTCGGCACGTCCGCGTACCACTTCCTGTGCGAGCTGAAGGTCGACGGCCTCGCGGTCAACCTCACCTACGAGCACGGGCGCCTCACACGCGCGGCGACCCGCGGCGACGGCCGCACGGGCGAGGACATCACGCCCAACGTCCGCACGATCGCGGAGATCCCGGACCGTCTCCACGGCGAGCGCATCCCCGACCTCGTGGAGATCCGCGGCGAGGTCTACTTCCCGATGGAGAAGTTCCAGGAGCTCAACGCCCGCCTGGTGGAGGCCGGCGACAAGCCCTTCGCCAACCCGCGCAACGCGGCGGCGGGTTCACTGCGCCAGAAGGACTCCCGCGTCACGGCGACCCGCCCGCTGCAC
Organism: Streptomyces aurantiacus; assembly: GCF_001418335.1. Classification (GTDB taxonomy): domain Bacteria; phylum Actinomycetota; class Actinomycetes; order Streptomycetales; family Streptomycetaceae; genus Streptomyces; species Streptomyces aurantiacus. The sequence continues at coordinate 92,929 of NZ_LIPP01000010.1, forward strand.
ATGGTGGTGCACGGCATCGGCACGCGGGAGGGTTTCGACATCGACTGCCTCTCGCACGCGTACGGGCTGCTGCGCGAGTGGGGCCTGCCGACGACCCGCTACGGGGAGGTCGTCGAAGGACTCGACGGGGTGCGGGAGTTCATCGCCCGCTACGGAGAGAACCGCCACTCCGTGGAGCACGAGATCGACGGCGTCGTCGTCAAGCTCGACGAGATCCCCCTCCAGGGCCGCCTCGGCTCGACCTCCCGCGCGCCCCGCTGGGCGATCGCGTGGAAGTACGCGCCGGAGGAGGTCAACACCAAGCTGATCAACATCCGGGTGGGCGTGGGCCGCACGGGCCGTGTGACTCCGTACGCGCAGGTGGAGCCCGTCACGGTGGCCGGCTCCGAGGTCGAGTTCGCGACGCTGCACAACCAGGACGTGGTCAAGGCCAAGGGCGTCCTCATCGGCGACACGGTGGTGCTGCGCAAGGCCGGCGACGTCATCCCGGAGATCCTCGGACCGGTCGTCGACCTGCGCGACGGCAGCGAGCGGGAGTTCGAGATGCCCGCCGAGTGCCCCGAGTGCGGCACACCGCTGGCGCCCGCCAAGGAGGGGGACATCGACCTGCGCTGTCCCAACGGCCGCGCCTGCCCCGCCCAGTTGCGCGAGCGCCTCTTCTACCTCGGGGGCCGCAAGTCCCTGGACATCGAGAACTTCGGATACGTGGCCGCCGCCGCGCTCACCAAGCCGCTGGAGCCGTCCGAGCCGCCCCTGGGGGACGAGGGCGACCTCTTCGACCTCACCATCGAGCGCCTGCTGCCCATCAAGGCGTACGTTCTCGACCAGGACAGCGGGCTCCCCAAGCGGGACCCGAAGACGGGCGAGGAGAAGATCGCCACGGTCTTCGCCAACCAGGAGGGCGCCCCCAGGAAGAACGCGGTCGCGATGCTGGAGAACATCGCCGCGGCCAAGGAGCGCCCGCTGGCCCGCATCATCACCGGCCTGTCCATCCGTCACGTGGGCCCGGTCGCGGCCGAGGCACTGGCCCGTGAGTTCCGCTCGATCGACCGCATCGAGCAGGCCACGGAGGAGGAACTCGCCGCCGTCGAGGGCGTTGGGCCCACCATCGCCGCCTCGCTGAAGCAGTGGTTCACGGTGGACTGGCACCAGGAGATCCTGCGCAAGTGGAAGGCCGCCGGCGTCCGCATGGAGGAGGAGAGCTCCGGCGAGGACGAGGGGCCCCGCCCGCTCGAAGGGCTCACCGTCGTCGTGACCGGCACTTTGGACCGTCACACCCGCGACGGGGCGAAGGAGGCACTGCAGAGCAGGGGCGCGAAAGTGACCGGTGCTGTTTCGAAGAAGACGTCTTTTGTTGTTGTGGGTGACAATCCTGGTTCGAAGTTCGACAAGGCCATGCAGCTCAAGGTGCCCGTTCTGAACGAAGATGGTTTCGCCGTGCTGCTCGAACAAGGACCGGAAGCAGCGGCCGAAGTCGCGCTTCCGGCCGAGGAGTAGCGGTTGAAGACCACCCGTTCGGCGCATACCAGATGCATACGGGTGGCCGGGTCGTATTCGGGCAACCGTAGACGACCGCTGCCCGTAGAAGCCTTCTGCGGCCTACTGTTGAGGTGTGCGCCTGCCGTGCCCAGCTGCGGTGGGGGCATTCCCTTGCTCTTCAGGAGCCGGGGAAAGGTCTTCAGACGCGGTGCCGTTGATGGACTAGCCGTGCACGGGGCCGCGTGGCGTGGGCACCGCCGGCTGTGAGAGGGACGGGAATGGAACCGACCGAGAGCGCCGCCCCGGACTCACGGCTGCGCCCGCGCTGGATGACCGGTGTACGGCGATGGGGGCACCCCTTGCTGGAGCGAAGCCGGGAATTCGGGGCGGGCCTCGGAGGAGCCAGGCCCGCGCAGCGGTCCGGGGCACCGGGATACACCGCCGGGGGGCCCGTCGTGGCGGACGGGCGCGGCTCCGGCCGCCGCACCGCCGCCCCCGGACCCTACTCACAAATGCCTGGTCAGGAGGCCGAGCGGCGGATGTCCTGGCCCGGGCTGCCGGTGGTGGTCGTCGTGTGCGCCGGCTTCGTGCTGGGAGCGGGTTTCTACCATGCCTTCAGCGGCAGCCACGCGCTCTTTCCGTCCGGCTCCGTCGGCTGGGCGCTGGCCGTCCTGGTCGGTGTCATCGTCGGCCATCTGGTCGCGCTCGGCCGTTCCCGCTGGTGGGGCGGCACGGGCTCGGGAGCGGCCCTGACCCTCGCCGTCCTGCTGCTGTACGGATGGGTGCCGGCCGGGATGGTCAGCCTCACCGTCGTCGTGCTCGTCGGCATAGCCCGCCGCCACCGCTGGCGCCAGGGCATCGTGCACGGCGCGGTGGACATCATCGGCATCGGTGCCGGGGCGCTGATGCTGGCCGCGTTCGGACGGGCGCCGTCCGTCGAGACGCCCTGGAAACCGGAGACCTGGACTGTTTACAGCGTGCCGCAGGTGGTGTTGGTGGCCGGGGCGTATCTCGCCGTGAGCCGCGCGCTGCTCTGGTACCTCCACGCGCCCCGTACGGCAGGACTGCCGACCGTGGCCCGTACGGCCCTGGTCAGGCATGGTCTTGTCGCCGTCGCGCTGCTCGGTATCGCCCCGCTGATCTGTGTCGTCGCGATCGCCCTCCCCGTGCTCCTGCCGCTCTTCGCCGTGCCGCTCATCGCTCTGGACTCCACGCTCTGGATAGCGCGTGCCCGGGCCGAGGAGCAACTGCGTGATCCCCTCACGGGACTGCCCAACCGGCAGTGGCTGCTCGAACGCACCTGGCGGGCACTGGACGACGCCGAGCGAATCGGTGCGCGTTCCGCTCTGATGCTGATCGACCTGGACCGCTTCAGGTCGGTGAATGACACGCTGGGGCATCTCGCGGGGGACCGGTTGCTGTTGCAGATAGCGGACCGGCTGCGCGTCGCTCTGCCGCGCGGTGCGGAGGCCGCGCGGCTCGGCGGGGACGAGTTCGCCGTGCTGCTGCCCGTCGCCGACTCGACGACCTCCGCGACGCGGGTCGCCCGGGGTCTGGTGACCGCGCTCGGATCGCCGCTCGACCTCGACGGGCTGACGCTCGTCCTTGAGGCCAGCGCCGGACTCGCCGTCTTCCCCGACCACGCGCTGGACGCGGAGGGGCTGCTGCGGCGGGCGGACGTCGCGATGTACCAGGCGAAGAGGGACCGTACGGGGGTGGAGGTCTACGAGTCCAAGCGGGACTCCAACACTCCCGACCGGCTCGGTCTTCTGGGGGATCTGCGGCGGGCGCTCGACGCGGGGGACGTAGAGCTGCACTACCAGCCGAAGGTGCGGTTCGACGGACAGGTCGCCGGCCTTGAGGCGCTCGTGCGGTGGGTGCATCCCGAGCGCGGGAAGGTACCGCCGGACGAGTTCATAGCCATCGCCGAGTCGTCAGGTCTGATGCCGCACCTGACCGAGTACGTACTGGAGGCGGCGCTCGCCCAGGTGGCGCGCTGGCGGGCGCAGGGGCTTCGGGTCCCGGTCGCCGTCAACGTGTCGCCCCGGGACGTGCACACACCCGGGTTCGCCGGATCGGTGGCCGCGAGGCTCGCCCGGCACGGGGTCCCCGCGGGGGCGCTCCAGTTGGAGATCACGGAACACGTGCTGCTGGAGGACCCGCAGCGGGCCGCGGACACCCTGGCCGCGCTGACCGCGCACGGCGTGAAGATGTCGCTCGACGACTTCGGGACCGGGTACTCGTCGCTGGTGCACCTGCGGCGGCTGCCGGTGAGCGAGCTGAAGATCGACCGCTCGTTCGTGGCCAGGCTCGCGGTGGACACCGAGGACGCCGAGATCGTGCGGTGCACCGTCGACCTCGCGCACTCGCTCGGGCTGCTGGTCGTCGCGGAGGGCGTCGAGGACGACGAGACGTGGGAGCGGCTCAGGGATCTCAGGTGTGACGCGGTGCAGGGGTGGCTCGTGGCCGCGGCGATGCCTCCGGAGGAGGCGACCGCGTGGTTGCTGGCGCGGGGGGTACGGGGGTGGCGGCGGCCGAAGGCGGCGTTGCCTGCGGCGTGTCTCTG
>NZ_LIPP01000100.1 GCF_001418335.1 Streptomyces aurantiacus
GCCCCGGCCCGTCCCCGTCCCCGGCTCCGGCTCCGGCTCCGGCTCCGCAGGACGGAAGCCGGAAGGACGCCACCGGACACCCGACCACCGGGCACGACACCGCTGACCACCGCCCCGCTGACCACCGCACCACTGAGCACCACACCGCCACCCCCTGGCCGAGGGCCCGCGCCGTCGCCGGGCGAGCCCCCCGCCGTCCGGACACTCCGGTCTCCGTCACGCTGGACGCCGCGCTGGGCCTCGTGCTCGCGGCCCCGCTCGCCGCCCTCACGGACCTCCCGTCCTTCGACACGTCCGCGATGGACGGCTGGGCGGTCGCCGGGCCCGGCCCGTGGAGCGTGCGGGCCGAGGGAGTACTCGCGGGGCACGACGGGCCGGGGCCGCTCACCGACGGCGAGGCCGTCCGGATCGCCACCGGCGCGCGCGTCCCGCAGGACGCCTCCGCCGTGATCCGCAGCGAGCACGGCCGCACCGACGACAAGGGCCGGCTGTACGCGGCCCGGCACGTCGTGCACGGCCAGGACATCCGTCCCCGCGGCCAGGAGTGCCGCTCCGGCGAGCCCCTGCTGCCGCCCGGCACGCTGGTCACCCCCGCCGTACTCGGCCTCGCAGCCGCCGCCGGGTACGACACCGTCGCCGCCCATCCCCGGCCGCGTGCGGAAGTCCTGGTCCTCGGCGACGAGTTGCTCACCGAGGGCCTGCCCCACGACGGGCTGATCCGGGACGCGCTCGGCCCGATGCTGCCGTCCTGGCTGCGCGCGCTCGGCGCGGAGGTCATCGCCGTGCGCAGGCTCGGTGACGACGCCGAAGCCCTGGGCAAGGCCCTCAAGAACTCCGACGCCGACCTCGTCGTCACGACCGGGGGCACCGCCGCCGGTCCCGTCGACCACGTCCATCCCATCCTGCGCCGCCTCGGCGCCGAACTCCTGGTGGACGGCGTCAAGGTGCGCCCCGGCCACCCGATGCTCCTGGCCCGGCTCAAGGAGAACCAGCACCTCGTCGGACTGCCGGGCAATCCGCTCGCCGCCGTCTCCGGCCTCCTCACGCTCGCCGAGCCCCTGCTGCGCACCCTCGCGGGCCGCGCGGCCCCGGAGCCGTACACGCTGCCCCTCCAGGACGCCGTGCACGGTCACCCGCACGACACCCGGCTGATCCCTGTCGTCCTGCGCGGGGACCGGGCCGTACCGCTGCACTACAACGGACCGGCCATGCTGCGGGGCATCGCCGTGGCCGACGCGCTCGCGGTCGTCCCGCCCGGTGGCGCAGGGCCCGGCCAGGAGCTGGAGATTCTCGACCTGCCCTGGGCCATGGCCGGGATCGAGGTGTGTTTCACGTGAAACTTCCGGGCCAGGACGCGATCGCGCGTCAGGCGGGCGAACGCCTTGCCACCCATCGGGTGAAGCTGCCGCGCCAACGCGTGGAACGCCCCCTGCTGCAGGTGACCAAACGTGTCGTCATGGCGCTGCTGGTCCTGGTGGGTACGGCCTTGCTCGTCTACTTCGGCCGCGACGGCTACACCGACAACTCCGACGGTCCGGTCGACCTGCTCGACGCCTTCTACTACGCGACCGTCACTCTCTCCACCACCGGATACGGCGACATCACCCCGGTGAGTGACGGCGCCCGCTTCACCAATATCTTCTTGATCACGCCGCTGCGCGTGCTCTTCCTGATCATCCTGGTCGGCACCACTCTTGAGGTCCTCACCGAACGCACCCGGGAGGAGTGGCGACTGAACCGCTGGAGGACCACCTTGAGGGAGCACACCGTTGTCATCGGGTTCGGCACGAAGGGCCGCTCGGCGATCCAGACCGTGTGCGCGACGGGGCTGAAGAAGGAACAGGTCGTGGTCGTCGATCCCAGTTCGAAGGTGATCGACGCGGCGACGGCGGACGGTTACGCGGGTGTGGTCGGCGATGCCACGCGCAGCGACGTACTGCTCCGGGCGGAGGTGCAGCGCGCCCGGCAGATCATCATCGCGACGCAGCGCGACGACACCGCCGTCCTCGTCACGCTGACGGCCCGGCAGCTCAACCGCAAGGCGAAGATCGTGGCCGCCGTGCGCGAGGAGGAGAACGCACCGCTGCTGAAGCAGTCCGGTGCCGACGCCGTCATCACCAGCGCGAGCGCGGCCGGCCGGCTCCTCGGGCTCTCCGTGCTCAGCCCCAGCGCGGGCATGGTCATGGAGGACCTCATCCAGCAGGGCAGCGGACTCGACATCACCGAACGGCCCGTCATAAAGGCCGAGGTCGGCAAGAGCGTCCGCGAGATCGAGGATCTGGTGGTGAGTGTCGTACGAGGACATCGGGTGCTCGGCTACGACGATCCGGCCATCGGGAAGGTCCAGTTGACGGACCGTCTGATCACCATCGCGCGGGTCAGCCCGCACACTCAGATCGCACCGGACATGAAGCCGCTGTCGCAGGACTGAATCCCCGCGCGGACGACTGTCGGGAGTAGCCTCACCCGCATGCGAGCGATCACGATTCCTGAACCTGGTGGGCCCGAGGCGCTGGTGTGGGACGACGTCCCGGAGCCGGTGCCCGGCGAGGGCGAAGTACTGGTCGAGGTGGTGGCGAGCGCGGTGAACCGTGCCGATCTGCTCCAGCGGCAGGGCTTCTACGACCCACCGCCCGGCGCGTCCCCGTACCCCGGCCTTGAGTGTTCCGGGCGGGTCGCCGCGCTGGGACCCGGTACCTCGGGATGGACCGTCGGGGACGAGGTGTGCGCGCTGCTCTCGGGCGGCGGGTACGCCGAGAAGGTGGTCGTCCCGGCCGGACAGCTGCTGCCGGTGCCCGAGGGCGTCGACCTCGACAAGGCGGCCGCGCTGCCCGAGGTGACCTGCACGGTCTGGTCCAACGTCTTCATGATCGCCCACCTCCGCCCCGGCGAGACGCTCCTGGTGCACGGCGGAGCGAGCGGTATCGGCACCATGGCGATCCAGCTGGCCAAGGCCGTCGGGGCGAAGGTCGCCGTCACCGCGGGCAGCAAGGCGAAGCTGGACTTCTGCGCCGAGCTGGGCGCGGACGTGCTCATCAACTACCGCGAGCAGGACTTCGTCGAGGAGATCAAGGCCGCCACCGACGGGACGGGCGCCGACGTCATCCTCGACAACATGGGCGCCAAGTACCTCGACCGCAACGTCCAGGCCCTCGCCCCCAACGGGCGTCTCGCGATCATCGGTATGCAGGGCGGCATCAAGGGCGAGCTGAACATCGCGATGCTTCTCGGCAAGCGGGGCGCCGTCACCGCGACCTCGCTGCGTGCCCGCCCGGCCGGTGAGAAGGCGTCGATCGTCGCGGCCGTACGGGAGCACGTCTGGCCGTTGGTCGCCGGGGGACATGTGCGTCCGGTGGTCGACCGGGAGCTGCCCATGAGCGAGGCTGCGGCGGCCCACCGGGTGCTGGAGGAGAGCGGCAACATCGGCAAGGTGCTGCTGACGCTTCAGTAGCGCGTTCCGCTCCCGCGTGCGGGCTGTGGGGGTTCCGGGGGTCGCGTTGTGGGTGCCGGTTCGGTGGGGGCTTGTCGCGCAGTTCCCCGCGCCCCTTCGGGGCGCGTCTCAGTTCCGCCGTACGCGCAGGGCGAGGAGCGCGAGGCCCAGGCCCAGGCCGATGAGTACCAGTCCGCTGCCCAGGGGCAGCACCCGCAGGACGGGTTCCGAGGCGCGCACGGGGCGGTCGGCGGCCTCGTGCGCGTCGGCGGGGCGAGCGGGACGGGCGGGCGGCGGCTCGGACGGCCGAGCGGGGTTCCGGGACGCCTCGGGCACGACGGAAGCCCCCTGCTCCCGACGCTCCGGGTTCCGCCGGCCTGCTGGGCCGTCCGGGTGAGCGGGCGCGCTGGTCTCGTCCGTCGGAGGCGCCTCCCGTCCGGGACGCTCCCGCCCCTCACCCGCCCGGCTGCCGGCGCGCGACTCGGTGGGGACGGGCTCGTACGCGGCGGCGTACGGCGTGTGTGCGGGGCCTGCCAGCAGGAGCAGCAGCAGGCCGGTCACGTGGAGGGTGCGGAAGGTGCGGAGCCATGGAGTCACGTCGGTGACCCCCTCCCGGTACGGAGGAGCCAAGATCAACGGCATCAGCCTCACACGGGACGCCCGCGTCGGCATCCCGAACCTCGACGCTCTGTCACCGCAAGACTCCGGTTTCCCGGTCTCACGTCACCCTCGGTGATGTGCTTGGCGTACACAGGTGCACGGGGTACAGATCGGTTATGTCGATACGCCATGGTCTGCTGGCGCTCCTGGAGCGCGGCCCCCGCTATGGTGCGCGGCTGCGCACCGAGTTCGAGGCGCGCACCGGGTCGACCTGGCCGCTGAACATCGGCCAGGTCTACACGACCCTCGCCCGGCTGGAGCGGGACGGCCTGGTCGTGCAGCAGGGCACAGACGAGGCGGGACACGTGCTGTACGCGTTGACGGACGACGGCCGGGCCGAGCTGCGGTCCTGGCTGATCCGCCCGGTGGAGCGCTCGAACCTGCCGCGTGACGAGCTGGCCATCAAACTGGCCATGGCGGTCGGGGCCCCCGGAGTCGACGTACGGGCGATCGTGGAGGCACAGCGGCGGTATCTGTCGGAGACCATGCACACGTACACCCGGCTCAGGGCCCGGGCCCTCGCGGAGGCGCCCGCGCATCGTGACGAGGTGGCCCAGCTGCTCGTCCTGGAGCATCTGATCTTCCGCGCGGAGGCCGAGATCCGCTGGCTGGACCACTGCGAGGCCCGTCTGCTGCGGCTCGCGGAGGCCGTGGCCACGGAGCCGCCGCCTTCGTCCGCCTGACGCGGAGCGTCGGCCCGTACAGGGTGGATCACCCTCAGGAGGGGGCACCAGGGTGGTGAAGTGTGCGGATGCGAGAGAATGGCGGCATGGAGATGCCGAGGAACGAAAGGTCGCCGGAGAACCCACAGATCCTGGTCGTAGGCCAGGACGGGATGGCTCTCGGTGGCGGTGGAGACGAGGACTCCCGTGAGGTCCCGGTGACGGAGATGGTGGAACAGCCCGCCAAGGTCATGCGCATCGGGAGCATGATCAAGCAATTGCTTGAGGAGGTGCGTGCGGCTCCCTTGGACGAGGCGAGCCGGGTACGGCTCAAGGAGATCCACGCCAGCTCGGTGAAGGAGCTGGAGGACGGACTCGCTCCCGACCTCGTCGACGAACTGGAGCGGCTCTCCCTGCCCTTCACGGACGACGGTATTCCCTCGGACGCCGAACTGCGGATCGCGCAGGCGCAGCTGGTCGGCTGGCTGGAGGGTCTCTTCCACGGGATCCAGACCACCCTGTTCGCCCAGCAGATGGCGGCCAGGGCCCAGTTGGAGCAGATGCGCCGGGCGTTGCCCCCGGGCGCCGGCGGCGAGGACGAGCTGGACCCGCAGGTGAGCGGCCGCTCGGGCGGTCCCTACCTGTAGGAACTCTCGACGCGCGAACAGCGCGGACAACTCCGAAAACGGCCGGATCAGGCCGGGTTGCCCGTCGACACGTAGAGCTGGATCTTGGGCATGTTGCCGGGGTCGACGTCCGCGTCCGCCTCGGGGATCTGGCTCATGACCGTGCCCTCGCCGTAGGCGTTCTCGTCCACCGGCTTGGACTCGTACGGCCAGCCCGCGGCCTGGAAGCACGCTTTCACGGACTCGATGTTCTTGAACGCGAAGTCCGGGACCCTGATTTTATCGGCGTCGTTGTCCGACTCCTTGGGCTCCGTGCACTCGGTCTTGTCGATCGTCTTCGTGGTGTCCGGGCCTCTGTGCCCGGCCACTTCCTCGGAAGCCGACGCGCGGGCGCCGTCCGCCTTCTTGTCGTCGTCGCCGCCCATCGTCAGGGCGGCGATCAGCCCGCCGACGGCGACGAGCGCGACGACGATCGAGCCCACGATCACCGGCATGTTGCTCTTGCGGCCGCCGCCGGGGGAGCCCGGTGACTGCACGGTCTGCGGGGACGGCGGGGACATCGTGTACGGCGGCGGGGTCGGCAGGCCCTGCTGCGGCGCGTACGCGCCGCTCTGGGCCGGGGTCGGGTAGCCGCCCTGCTGCATGCCTTGCTGCGGATAGCCGTACGACGGAGCGGGCGTCTGCGGGTGGGCCGGTGTCGGCGAACCGTAGGGGTTGGGCTGGTACGGCGTCTGTACGTTGCCCTGCGGTGCCTGGGCCGACTGGTCGACCGGCGGGAACACCGCGGAGGCCACACCGGCTCCGCTGGACGTCTGCACGCCCGGCACGATGCTCGGGGGCGCGGCCTGGAAGGACTGGGCCACGCGCAGGCACTCGTCACGCATCGACTCGGCGCTGACGAAACGCTCGTTCGGGTTCTTCTTCAGTGCGCGGGTGATCAGCGCGTCCACGGCGGGCGGCAGCGCGCGGTTGATCGAGGAGGCCGGGACGGGAGTCTCCTGGACGTGCGCGTACGCGATCGCCAGCGGCGAGTCGGCCTCGAACGGCAGCCGCCCGGTGACCAGTTGGAACAGCATGATGCCGACGGAGTACAGGTCGGAGCGGGCGTCGACGCCGCGGCCGAGGGCCTGCTCGGGGGAGAGGTACTGCGGGGTGCCGACGACCATGCCGGTCTGGGTCATCGACGTCACACCGGACTGCATGGCACGGGCGATGCCGAAGTCCATCACCTTGACCACGCCGCGCTTGGTCATCATGACGTTGCCCGGCTTGATGTCGCGGTGGACCAGGCCCATCTCGTGGCTGATCTCCAGAGCGGCCAGCACATCCGCGGTGATCTTCAGGGCCTTGTCGGCGGGCATGGCGCCGTACTGCGTGACGTCCTGGTCGAGGACCGAGCCGAGCGGGCGGCCCTCGACGTACTCCATGACGATGTACGGAGTCGTCACCCCGTCCAAGTCGTCCTCGCCGGTGTCGAAGACCGAGACGATGTTCGTGTGCGTGAGCTTGGCCACCGCCTGGGCCTCGCGGCGGAACCGCTCGCGGAAGGCCTGCTCACGTCCGAGGTCGGTGTGCAGTGTCTTGATCGCGACCTGTCGGTCGAGCACCGAGTCGTAGGCGAGGTGCACCGAGGCCATGCCGCCTTCGCCGAGCAGGTCGCGCAGCTGATAGCGCCCGCCGGCAACCGCGCGCCCCGCATACCGGCCATGTGCGCCGTCCTGGCTCATCTTTCTGCGTCCCCCATCGGCAGTGCGCCGTCACGCGGGCGAAAGCTGCTGGTGTGGCTCCCGCGGTCGGTGATCTCTGGTGCTGTTCGTGATGCGTTTTCTGGTGAAATCTCTGGTGATCTCTGGAGATCACTGGGTGCTATTCCCGGCCAAGTCTGCCGGAGGGCACTGACACGTCAAGCTCGGTGCCCGTTCCGTGACCGTACGCGAAGGAAGAGTCGCGGAAGCGTTACAGGTGCCGTACCGCCGGTACACACAATGTGCACCCGTGGACCGCCCGCGGGTTCGACGACCGGGTCCATCGCGGACCGGCGCTTCGCGTGGAGGCTGTAGCGTGGCCCGACGGAGACCGTAACAACCACCGCGCGTACTACGTCGACCGGTGTGGACAGAAACGACGGCGAGGACTGATGGCACAGCAGCAGCGCGCTCAGGGCCCGTCCGACCCCGAGGCGACTGGCGGCGGAATGTCGGATGCGCCGGAGTTGTGGGGTAACGGCGGGCTGGTCGGGGACGGCCGGTATCGGCTGACGCACAGACTCGGCCGGGGTGGCATGGCCGAGGTTTTCGCGGCGGAGGACGTCCGTCTCGGGCGGACCGTGGCGGTGAAACTGCTCCGTTCCGACCTGGCCGAGGACCCGGTCTCGAAGGCCCGCTTCACACGCGAGGCCCAGTCGGTCGCCGGCCTCAACCACCACGCGGTGGTGGCGGTCTACGACTCCGGCGAGGACGTACTCCCCCACCAGGTCGTTCCGTACATCGTGATGGAGCTCGTCGAGGGCCACACGATTCGTGACCTCCTCCTCAACGCCGAGGCACCGGGGCCCGAGCAGGCGCTCATCATCGTCTCCGGTGTGCTGGAGGCGCTCGCTTATTCACACCAGCACGGCATCGTTCACAGGGACATCAAGCCCGCGAACGTGATCATCACCGACACCGGTGCCGTGAAGGTGATGGACTTCGGCATCGCCCGCGCCCTGCACGGCGCCCAGTCGACGATGACCCAGACCGGCATGGTCATGGGCACGCCCCAGTACCTCTCCCCCGAGCAGGCGCTCGGCAAGGCGGTCGACCACCGCAGCGACCTGTACGCGACGGGCTGTCTGCTCTACGAACTGCTCGCGCTGCGGCCTCCGTTCACCGGTGAGACCCCGCTGTCGGTGGTCTACCAGCACGTCCAGGACATCCCGGTGCCCCCGTCCGAGGTCTCGGACGCGACACCGCCGGAGCTCGACGGCCTGGTCATGCGCTCGCTCGCGAAGGAGCCGGACGACCGGTTCCAGACCGCGGAGGAGATGCGCGGACTCGTCCAGTACGGGCTGCAGATGCTGTACGACCAGGGTGGCCACACCGGCACCTGGAACACCGGCCCGGTGGACGCGCACGAGGGTCTGAGCACCCCGGCGATGGGTCTCGCGGGCGCGGCCGGGCTGCCGCACCCCGGCGACCAGGGCACCACTCAGATCCCGGCACCGTTCCTGTCCCCGGGCGGGGGCGACGACGGCGGGTTCGAGGGCAACGGCAACAAAGGCAGCGGCCGCGGCAAGCTGTGGATCCTGGCGGTCTTCGCGGTGATCGCGATCGCGGCAGGCGTGGCGCTGGCGCTGAACGGCGGCAACGGCAACGGCGGCGGGGCCGACCCGACGAAGTCGCCGACCGTCTCGGAGACCGAGAAGGACACCACCCCGAGCGAGACCGAGAAGGAAGAGACGGCGGAGGAGACGACGGAGGACGACACGGACACGGGCAACTCCTCGGACTACACCCCGTCCTACCAACCGTCCCCCAGCTACACACCCTCGCCGACCGACACCGAGCCCACGAACGAGACGACGAGCAAGGAACCCACTCCGACGAAGACGGATGACGGCGAGTCGACTCCGACGGGCGAGCAGAGTCAGCCGGAGTCGCCGGACAGCGACGGGGGCACGGGCGGGGATCCCGCCGGCGCCGAGGGCTGACCCGGCCGCCTCACCTTCTGACCGTCACGTGACCGGCACGCGCGCGTGGAATCCGGAAATCGGGCTCCACGCGCGCGTGCCGTCCCATTCCCGCTATTGCCTGTCACGGCATTACGGGACAGCCCTTAGCTCAGCTCTGCTTCTCCGCCTGCAGCCGGGCCACATAGGCGGCAGCCTGCGCACGCCGCTCCATGCCGAGCTTGGCCAGCAGGCTGGAGACGTAGTTCTTGATGGTCTTCTCGGCCAGGTGCAGTCGCTCGCCGATCACGCGATTGGTGAGTCCCTCGCCGATCAGGTCGAGAATTCTGCGCTCCTGGTCGGTGAGCTCGGCGAGCCGCGCGTCGCCCTTGGGGCCGCCTCCGCCGCGCAGCCGCTCCAGGACACGGGCGGTCGCATCCGGGTCGAGCAGGGACTTGCCGGCCGCCACGTCACGGATCGCCGCGAGCAGTTCGTCGCCCCGGATCGCCTTGAGCGCGTAGCCCGAGGCACCCGCCATGATCGCGTCGAAGAGGGCCTCGTCGTCGGCGTAGGAGGTCAGCATGAGGCACTTGACCGACTCGTCCTCGGAGCGGATCTCGCGGCAGATCTCGACCCCGCTGCCGTCCGGCAGTCGTACGTCCAGGACGGCCACGTCGGGGCTCGTGGCCGGAATTCGCGCCAGCGCGTCGGCCGCCGTGCCGGCCTCGCCGACCACCTCGATGTCGTCCTCCATCGACAGCAGCTCGTGCACTCCCCGGCGGACCACCTCATGGTCGTCGAGGAGGAATACGCTGATTTTTCCCTCTTCGCGCACGGGGTCAGTTTCACACAGGATCTTTCCGCCCGCGCCAGTCGAACCCTTCCCGTCCCCGGGGTGGCCGGGATAACGTGCCGGTGTTCCGGCCCCCTGCGAGGCTGTGACCAGTGCTGTGACCAGCGACTGTTCCCGACATCTGCGAAATGCTTGGAAGCCCAAGTGGAAAGTACTTGGAAGACCGAGCAAAAACGCAGGTCAGGAGGGGTTTCACAGAAATGTGGAGCACTGGGTAACGTGATTGTTGCAGGGCGCTCGCCGGGGCACCTGTCACGCCTGTTCCCGGCCGAGGGCACCCACCCCGTGCACGGGTACGGAGATCAGGCGAGCCGCTCCCCCGGCTCTCGACGAGCTGGGGGACCCCAGTTCCCGGCAACCCCGGGGGCCGGACCGACGGAGGAGCACACGTGACCGTGGAGAGCACTGCCGCGCGCAAGCCGCGACGCAGCGCCGGTAGCAAGCGCACCGCTGCGAAGAAGCCGCCGGGCGCCCAGCCGGACCTCGTACAGCTGCTGACCCCCGAGGGGAAGCGCGTCAAGAATGGCGAATTTGATGCGTACGTAGCCGACATCACTCCTGAAGAGCTCCGCGGGCTGTACCGCGACATGGTGCTCACCCGGCGCTTCGACGCCGAGGCGACCGCCCTGCAGCGGCAGGGCGAGCTGGGCCTGTGGGCCTCGCTGCTCGGCCAGGAGGCCGCCCAGATCGGCTCCGGGCGGGCGACCCGTGAGGACGACTACGTCTTCCCGACCTACCGCGAGCACGGCGTCGCCTGGTGCCGCGGCGTCGACCCGGCCAACCTGCTCGGCATGTTCCGCGGCGTGAACAACGGCGGCTGGGACCCGAACAGCAACAATTTCCACCTGTACACGATCGTCATCGGCTCGCAGACGCTGCACGCCACCGGTTACGCCATGGGCGTCGCCAAGGACGGTGCCGACTCGGCCGTGATCGCGTACTTCGGGGACGGCGCCTCCAGCCAGGGAGACGTCGCCGAATCGTTTACCTTCTCCGCGGTCTACAACGCGCCCGTCGTGTTCTTCTGCCAGAACAACCAGTGGGCCATCTCCGAGCCCACCGAGCGCCAGACCCGCGTCCCGCTCTACCAGCGCGCGCAGGGCTACGGCTTCCCGGGCGTCCGCGTCGACGGCAACGACGTACTGGCCTGCCTCGCCGTCACGAAGTGGGCCCTGGAGCGGGCCCGCAGGGGCGAGGGGCCGACCCTCGTCGAGGCGTACACGTACCGCATGGGCGCCCACACCACCTCCGACGACCCGACCAAGTACCGGGCCGACGAGGAGCGCGAGGCATGGGAGGCGAAGGACCCGATCCTGCGCCTGCGCACGTACCTCGAAGCCTCAAACCACGCGGACGAGGGATTTTTCGCGGAACTGGAGACCGAGAGCGAGGCGTTGGGCAAACGAGTACGCGAAGTCGTCCGTGCCATGCCGGACCCGGACCGCTTCGCCATCTTCGAGAACGTGTACGCGGACGGGCACGCGCTCGTCGACGAGGAGCGGGCCCAGTTCGCCGCGTACCAGGCGTCGTTCGCAGATGAAGGGGAGGGCAAGTAGCGATGACCGCGGAAAAGATGGCGCTGGCCAAGGCGATCAACGAATCGCTGCGCACGGCCCTCGACTCGGACCCCAAGGTCCTGATCATGGGCGAGGACGTCGGCAAGCTCGGCGGTGTGTTCCGGGTCACGGACGGCCTGCAGAAGGACTTCGGCGAGGACCGGGTCATCGACACCCCCCTCGCCGAGTCGGGCATCGTCGGCACGGCGATCGGGCTCGCGCTGCGCGGCTACCGCCCGGTCGTGGAGATCCAGTTCGACGGGTTCGTCTTCCCGGCGTACGACCAGATCGTCACGCAGCTCGCGAAGATGCACGCGCGAGCGCTCGGCAAGATCAAGCTCCCCGTGGTCATCCGCATTCCGTACGGCGGCGGCATCGGCGCGGTCGAGCACCACTCCGAGTCTCCCGAGGCGCTCTTCGCGCACGTGGCGGGCCTGAAGGTGGTCTCCCCTTCGACCGCGGGCGACGCCTACTGGATGATGCAGCAGGCCATCCACAGCGACGACCCGGTGATCTTCTTCGAGCCGAAGCGGCGCTACTGGGACAAGGCCGAGGTCAACCGCGAGGCGATCCCCGGGCCGCTGCACAAGGCGCGCGTAGTCCGCGAGGGCAGCGACCTGACGCTGGCCGCGTACGGGCCGATGGTGAAGGTCTGCCAGGAGGCCGCGGCGGCCGCTCAGGAGGAGGGCAAGTCCCTCGAAGTGGTGGACCTGCGGTCGATGTCCCCGATCGACTTCGACTCGATCCAGGTCTCGGTCGAGAAGACCCGCCGCCTGGTCGTGGTGCACGAGGCGCCGGTGTTCCTGGGGACGGGCGCGGAGATCGCGGCCCGGATCACGGAGCGGTGCTTCTACCACCTGGAGGCACCGGTGCTGAGGGTCGGCGGCTACCACGCCCCGTATCCGCCGGCCCGCCTGGAGGACGAGTACCTGCCGGGCCTTGACCGGGTGCTCGACGCCGTCGACCGCTCGCTGGCGTACTGAGGAGAAGGTCGTGACGACGATGACTGAAACGGCCTCGGGGCTGCGTGAGTTCAAGATGCCCGACGTGGGCGAGGGGCTGACCGAGGCGGAGATCCTCAAGTGGTACGTCAAGCCCGGTGACACGGTGACCGACGGGCAGGTGGTGTGCGAGGTCGAGACCGCCAAGGCCGCCGTCGAGCTGCCGATCCCCTACGACGGGGTGGTGCACGAGCTGCGCTTCGCCGAGGGGACGACGGTGGACGTCGGCCAGGTGATCATCGCGGTGGACGTGGCCGGCGGAGCCGCCCCGGCCGCGACGCCGGAGGCACCGGCCTCGGCTCCGGCGCCGGCTCCCGCCGCGACGCCCGCGACGCCCGCGACGCCCGAGACTTCGGCCCCGGTCGCCGCGGAGCCTGAGCCGGAGGGCCGTAAGCCGGTCCTCGTCGGGTACGGGGTCGCGGTGTCCTCCACCAAGCGCCGCCCCCGCAGGGGTGTGCCGGTCCAGCAGCCGGAGGCGGCAGCGGCGGCGGCCGAGGCGATCCAGAGCGAGCTGAACGGACACGCGGCGCCCACGGCCCGCCCGCTGGCCAAGCCTCCGGTGCGCAAGCTGGCCAAGGACCTCGGGGTCGACCTGGCGGCGGTCACGCCCTCCGGGCCGGACGGGATCATCACCCGCGAGGACGTGCACGCGGCGGTGGCCCCGGCCCCCGTCCAGGAGCCCGCGGCCACCGCGGCGCCCCAGGCTCCCGTCGGCGCCCCGGCCGCGGCTCAGGTCGCCCCGTCGGCCTCGTACGTTCCTTCCGCCTCGTACGACGGTGTGCGGGAGACCCGTGTGCCGGTCAAGGGTGTCCGTAAGGCGACCGCGGCCGCGGTCGCCGGCTCGGCCTTCACCGCGCCGCATGTCACCGAGTTCGTGACGGTCGACGTGACACGCACGATGAAGCTGGTCGAGGAGCTCAAGCGGTCCGACAAGTACGGGCTGCAAGGGCTGCGGGTGAACCCGCTGCTGCTGATCTCCAAGGCCCTGCTGGTCGCCATCAGGCGCAACCCGGACATCAACGCCTCATGGGACGAGGCCAACCAGGAGATCGTCCAGAAGCACTACGTGAACCTGGGCATCGCGGCGGCCACCCCCCGCGGCCTGATCGTCCCGAACATCAAGGACGCCCACGCCAAGACGCTGCCCCAGCTCGCCGAAGCCCTCGGACAGCTGGTCGCCACCGCCCGCGAGGGCAGGACCTCACCGGCGGCCATGCAGGGCGGCACGGTGACGATCACCAACGTCGGCGTGTTCGGCGTCGACACGGGCACGCCGATTCTCAACCCGGGGGAGTCCGCGATTCTCGCCGTCGGCTCCATCAAGCTGCAGCCCTGGGTGCACAAGGGGAAGGTCAAGGCTCGGCAGGTCACGACCCTCGCGCTGTCCTTCGACCACCGGCTGGTCGACGGGGAGCTGGGCTCGAAGGTTCTTGCCGACGTGGCTGCGGTTCTTGAGCAGCCGAAACGGTTGATCACCTGGGGATAGGTGGCGGTAGGCGGGGCGGTAGGTGGCTCGGGTGCTCGGCTGCGGGCCGGTGGGGGCTGGTCGCGCAGTTCCCCGCGCCCCTTTTCAGGGGCGCGGGGAACTGCGCAGTCAGTTGATCCGTTCAGCTGGCGAAGCCGTAGTTCATGAGCTTCTTCGCGTCCGACTCGCGGGCCGCGATGGACGTCGAGGCGAGAACCGTGCCGACGACCGTCTTGCCGTTGCGCGTGGCGGCGAAGACCAGGCAGTACTTGGCCTCCGGGCCGGAGCCGGTCTTCACACCGATCGCACCGGAGTAGCTGCTGAGCAGACCGTTGGTGTTGGTCCACGCCGCCATCGTGCGCGTGCCACCGGTCTTCGTCACGGTCTTCGCCGTGTACTTCTTCGTCTTCACGATCGCGCGGAAGTTGGCGCCCTTCATGGCGCTGCTGGTGATTTTCGTCAGGTCGCGCGGCGTCGAGTAGTTCGAGCCGTTGCCGATGCCGTCGAACGAGTCGAACTTCGTGTTCGTCAGGCCGAGGTCCTTGGCCTGCTTGTTCATCTTGCCGATGAACGACTTCACCCGGGCGGCACGCGTCGAGCCGGAGCCGAACTTGTCGGCGAGCGCGTACGCGGCGTCGCAGCCGGACGGCAGCATCAGCCCGTACAGGAGCTGGCGGACGGTGACCTTGTCGCCGACGATCAGCCGGGCCGACGAGGCGTTGTTGCGGACGATGTAGTCGCTGTACGCCTTCTGGATGGTGACCTTGGCGTCCAGGTTCAGGTTCGACTGCGACAGCACGACCTTCGCGGTCATGATCTTCGTCGTGGAGCCGGTGGAACGGCGGGTGTCCGCGGCCTTGGTGTAGAGCGATTTACCTGTGCCGTTGTTCATCACGAACCCGCCCTTGGCGGCGATCGTGGGCTTTGTGAGGGCCTGCGCGGGCGCCGTGCTGAGGGCTCCGGTCGCGAGCACGGCTCCGGTGGTGATGACCACTGCGGCAGCTCTGCGGACGCGCATACCCTTTATGCCGGTTATCAAGTCGAATACCCCGATTACGTTTGAAAGCACCGAGCTGGTGCCAAATGCCCTGAGAAAACGGCCACTTGGCAGTGGCCCCTTCTCCTGAGACATGTGATTAGCACAAAAGGATGTGCGGTTGCCGAACTGGGGTGCCACTTTTTACCCGGTCCGCATCCTGGACCGCCCGCGACCATGCGTACATGTTGTATCTATGCTGTGCGCATGCCTTCAGCCCCGTCCCCCGCCGCCCCCGCGCCCGACCGGCAGACCGCACCTGACGGGCAGTCCGCGCCCGACCGGCAGTCCGCGTCCGACCGGCAGAGCGACCGGCGGGTCGTGAAGCAGCCTCCCGCCGCCGAGCGCGTCTACACGCATGTGAAGCAGGGGGTGCTGGAGCGCCGTTACGAGGGCGGGACGCTGCTCACCGAGGGCGAGCTGGCCGACGCCGTCGGCGTCTCACGGACACCGGTGCGCGAGGCACTGCTCAAGCTGGAGGTCGAGGGCCTGATCCGGCTCTACCCGAAGAAGGGCGCCCTCGTGCTGCCCGTCTCCGCGCAGGAGATCGCGGACGTGGTGGAGACCCGGCAGCTCGTCGAGGCGCACGCGATCCGCAAGGCGGTACCGGCCTCACCCGCGCTCATCGAGCGCCTCACCGAACTTCTGGCGCAGCAGCAGGAGCAGGCCGCCGCCGGGGACCGGGCCGGAGCCGCCGTCACCGACCGCTGTTTCCACGCCGAGATCGTCCGCAGCGGGGGCAACGAGATCCTCTCCCGCCTCTACGACCAGCTGCGCGACCGGCAGTTGAGGATGGGTGTCGCCGTGATGAACGCCCACCCCGACCGGATCACCAAGACGCTCGCCGAGCACCAGGAGATCCTCGACGCGCTGCGCTCGGGCGACGCCGAGGCGGCGGTCTCCCTGGTCCACCGCCACGTCAGCTGGTTCTCCAACCTGGCCCGGGGAGACGTCCGATGAGCTCGTCACCGTCATCGTCCTCCTCCTCATCCTCGTCGTCTTCGTCCTCGTCGTCCGCGCTGTCCCTCCCGGGTGACCCGCCGGGTGGCCGCAGAGCCGTCATGGTCTGGGCCGTCGGCGTCTCCGTCTACTTCGTCGCGGTCATCTTCCGTACGTCGCTGGGGGTGGCCGGTCTCGACGCCGCCGACCGCTTCCACGTCAACGCCTCCGCGCTGTCGACCTTCTCGATCCTCCAGCTCCTCGTCTACGCGGGCATGCAGATACCCGTCGGCCTGCTGGTCGACCGGCTGGGTACGAAGAAGATGCTGACCCTCGGCGCCGTACTGTTCACGATCGGACAGCTGGGCTTCGCGTTCTCGCCGACGTACGGAACGGCCCTTGCCTCGCGCGCGCTGCTCGGCTGCGGTGACGCGATGACCTTCATCAGCGTGCTGCGCCTCGGCACGCGCTGGTTCCCGGCCCGCCGCGGCCCGGTGGTCGCGCAGCTCGCGGGCCTGGTGGGCATGGCGGGCAACCTCGTCTCCACGCTGGTACTGGCCCGGCTGCTGCACGGAGTCGGCTGGACGGCCGCGTTCGCGGGCAGCTCGCTCGCCGGTGTCGTCGTCCTCGTCCTGATGCTGGTGTTCCTGAAGGACCACCCCGAGGGACACCAGCCGGAGCCCTTCCCGCACCAGGGAGCCGCGTACGTACGCCGTCAGATCGCGGCGTCCTGGCGGGAGCCCGGGACGCGGCTCGGGATGTGGGTGCACTTCACGACGCAGTTCCCGGCGATGGTGTTCCTGCTGCTGTGGGGGCTGCCGTTCCTCGTCGAGGCCCAGGGCCTGTCACGGGCGACGGCCGGCGAACTCCTCACGCTCGTCGTGCTCTCCAACATGCTCGTCGGCCTGGTGTACGGGCAGATCGTCGCCCGGCACCATGCGGCGCGGCTGCCGCTGGCGCTCGGCACGGTGGTGGCGACGACCGTCGTGTGGGCGGCCACGCTCGCGTACCCCGCCGACCGGGCGCCCATGTGGATGCTGATCGTGCTGTGCGCGGTCCTCGGCGCCTGCGGGCCCGCGTCCATGATCGGCTTCGACTTCGCGCGCCCCGCGAATCCGCCCGAGCGGCAGGGGACCGCCTCCGGCATCACGAACATGGGCGGCTTCGTCGCCTCCATGACGACGTTGTTCGCGGTCGGGGTGCTGTTGGACGCCACCGGAGGCAGCTACACCGTGGCCTTCTCCGCGGTGTTCGTGCTGCAGGCCCTCGGCCTCAGCCAGATACTGCGGTTGCGCAAGCAGGCGGTTCGGCGGGAGCGGGAGCGGTTGGTCGCGAGCAGGGTGGAGACGGTGCACGTGCCCGTGTAGCCCTTGGCCCTTGGGGCTGCAGGGGGCCCACGGGTCACGGGCGGTCCCCGCAGGCCCCCAGGGGTCACGGGTTCCTACGGTGTGACCGTGAAGTTTCTCAGGATCGCCGCTGTCAGTTCCGGGTCGCCCTCTGTCTTGAGGCGGTCCGAGACCGCCTCCGGGGTCACCCGGCCGCAGGCCATGCGGAAGTACGTCTCCCAGTCGAGGGTGAGGGTGGCGGCCGGACCGAGCGACGGGGAGCCGTCTATCGAACCGCGGCCGTCGGCATCGACGCGGACCGTGCGCAGGAACTCGACGGGGCCGTGGATGTCGAAGACGACCGCCGAGCCGGGCGGTGCGCCCGCGTCCTTGGCGACGACTTTGGGAAGCCTGCTGAGCAGTACGTCGCGGGCGATGTACGCACCCGGCGAGTCGAGGTTGCCCGGCCGGCCGAGTGCGGTGCGCAGGTCCTGCTCGTGCACCCAGAGGTCGAACGCCCGGTTGCGCATGGACTGTTCGAGAGTGACCTCGGTGCCGAGCGGGCCGCGCACCAGTGTGTCGGGCTGCCGTGATTCGTTGCGCAGCTGACGGTTGCGGCGGATGATCGTGTACTCCAGCTCGGAGGTCATCTCCGGAGCGGTGTGGTGCCGGCGGACGTCGACCTGCATCTCCATGTACCGCTGGTGCTCGTTCGTCACGTGGTACAGGTCGCGGGGGAGCGTGTGGATCGGCCGCGGGTCGCCCAGCATCTCGCAGTCGAGACCGATGATGTGGGAGACGAGGTCGCGCACCGACCAGCCAGGGCATGGAGTCCGCCGGTTCCATTCCCCCTCCACCAGCGGCGACACCAGATCGGATATCGCGTCGATGGAGTGGGTCCAGGCGTCGGCGTAGGACTGAAGGCTGGGATGCAGACTCACGGAACGGGACCCCTCGGGCGGTTGGTCGCGGGCAGTGCACAGGCAGCGGGTGTCTTGGGACGCTAAGTTACGCTGCTGTGAGGCACCCCGGCAGTGCTTTCGTGTGACGATCGTAGGCCCGTATCAAAGGCTCGAATGCCAGGACGGTGGTAGTGTGCGCGCCTCTCTCCTCCAGATCGCCGTGGACGACGCCGAATCGGTCGACGCCCGCAGGCAGCGGGTGGCCTCGCTGGTACGGCAACAGACCGGCTCCGACCTGGTGATTCTGCCCGAACTCTGGACGACGGGAGCCTTCGCCTTCGAGTCGTTCGACGCCGAGGCCGAGCCGCTCGACGGGCCGACGTACGAGGCGATGGCCAAGGCGGCGAGCGATGCGGGGGTGTGGCTGCACGCGGGGTCGATTCCCGAACGGGCGGCTTCCGATGACGGCTCCGCCGCGGGTGACGGCTCCGGGTCCGGCTCCGGGACCGGCGTAGGCAGCGGCTCCGGTGGGTCCCTGTACAACACCTCCCTCGTCTTCTCCCCCTCCGGCGAACTCGCCGCCTCCTATCGCAAGATCCACCGCTTCGGCTTCGACAAGGGTGAGGCCGTGCTGATGGGCGCGGGCTCCGAGCTGGTCACCGTCGGCCTGCCGCAGACCACGCTGGGCCTGGCCACCTGCTACGACCTCCGATTCCCCGAGCTGTTCCGTGGGCTCGTCGACGCCGGGGCCGAGACGATCGTCGTCCCGGCGGGCTGGCCCGAGCGGCGGCGCTCGCACTGGACCCTGCTGGCCAGGGCGCGGGCCGTCGAGGACCAGGCGTTTGTGCTCGCTTGTGGAACGGCCGGGACGCATGCGGGGGTTCCGCAGGCCGGTCACTCGATCGTGGTCGATCCGTGGGGGGAGGTTCTCGCGGAGGCGGGGAGCGAGGAGGAGGTCCTCACCGTGGAGTTCGACCCCGCGAGGGTCGGGGTCACGCGGGAGCAGTTCCCGGTGCTGAAGGATCGGCTGCTGGGGGTCGAGCCGCCTCGACGGTGAGCCGTCCCGGCGTGGTGGGGGTGGGACCGGGTTTTTTTCGCCCCCGCCGCCCCTACCCTTCCCGTCCGTTTCTGGGGGCTGCCGCCCCCAGACCCCCGCTATCGGCCTGAACGGCCTCGTCCTCAAACGCCGGACGGGCTGAAAGACACCACCGCCGGACGGGCTGAAGAAAACAGGGCGCCTCAGTCCTCCTCGCGTTCCTTCTCCGCCAAGTGGATGACGCACACCGCCACCGCGATCAGCAGCGCCGGGTCCGCGTCCTCCCGTACGATCTCGACGCCGTACGTCTCCCGCACCCGCAGCCAGCGGCGCGAGATGTGGGCCAGCAGGTCGCCGTCGTACTCGACGACGAACTCCCGGTCGAGGATCTTGCCGCTGACGTCGAGCTCGGTGCCGTCGGCGAGGGTGACGCGGTAGTGGTTGCGCAGCAGCGAGAGCCGCTTCCTCCGGATGGTCGCCAGGGGCTCGCCGTCCCGCTCGACGACCATCGTGTCCCGCAGGGCGAGCATCTTCTTGTGGATGTCGATCAGCACGCGCCCCTGCTGGTCCTTCAGCTCGAAGGTGTCCCGCAGCCGCATCGCCTTGCCGTCGACGAGGAAGGCCTTGCGGCCCCTCTCGTCCTCGATCCAGTAGTCGTCACCGATGCCCAGGAGCCGGTCGCGCACGAGGAATTTCATGTCCTTACGGCTTCCCCGGAGGCAGGCCCGAAACGCCGCCGGTAGTCCGACGGGCTGAGCCCCGTCTCACGCCGCAGCCGTGCTCGCAGGTTGGCGGCGGTGCCCAGGCCGCTGCGCCGCGCCACGATGTCGAGCCGCTCCTCGCCGCGCTCGATGAGCCGGCAGGCCAGCGCCACCCGTTCGCCCGTCAGCCACGCGAGCGGCGTCGTGTCGAGCTGGGCGCGGAAGCGGCGGTGCAGCGTGGCCGGGCTGACCGCCGCGCGCGTCGCGAGGTCCGCGACCGTCAAGGGCTCGCCGATCCGCTCCCCGGCCCAGGCGAGCAGCGGTGCCAGCGACTCGTCCGGCACGTCGGGCACCGGCCGTTCGACGAACTGGCGCTGCCCGCCGTCGCGATGGGCGGCGAAAACCAGCCGCCGGGATACGGCGTTGGCGATCTCGGCGCCGTGGTCGCGCCGCACGATGTACAGCCCGAGGTCGAGGGCCGCCGCGCTGCCTGCCGCGGTCAGCACGTCCCCCTCGTCCACGAAGAGGACGTCCGGCTCCAGGAGGACCTTCGGGTGGAGCTTGCGGAAGAGGTCTGCCCAGAGCCAGTGGGTGGTGGCGCGGCGCCCGTCGAGCACCCCGGCCTCGGCGAGCGCGAAGCTGCCGGTGCACAGGCTCACGATGCGGGCGCCTCGCGCATGGGTGCGGCGGACGGCGTCGAGCACGTCCTCGCCGCGCGGCACGACGTTGTCGGGGCGGCCGGGTACGACAAGGGTGTCCGCGGTGTCCACGGCGTCGAGCCCGGCCACCCCGCTCAGCGTGAAGAAGCCGTGGTTCATCCGGACCTCGGGAGTGGGCGTGCACAGCGTCAGCTCGTACAGGGGCGACGACAGCCCGAGCTCGGGGCGGGGCAGCCCGAACAGCTCGGTCGCGACTGCGACCTCGAAGGGGTTGATGCCTTCGTCGACGATCACGGCGACGCGGTGTGGCCGCCGGCCCGGGGACGAGAACGGAGTGGGGTGCTGCGAGGATCCATGCGGCATGTGCGATTTCTAGCACTCGTGCGCGGGGCCCGTCACGCCCACGATGAGTCCATGGTCAACCACTCGATCGCCAATGAACCTGTTGCACCTATTGAGCCCGTCGCGCTCTCCGCGGCCCTCGACTCCTTCAGCGAGTTGTGGAGCCCTCGTATCGTCACGTCGGTCAACGACTACGACGTCCGCGTGACCAAGATCGAGGGTGAACACCTCTGGCACGTGCACGACCACACCGACGAGTTCTTCCTGGTCCTGAACGGCGAACTGCACATCGCGCTGCGCGAGGCGACCGGCGAGCGCACGGTCGTCCTGCCCAGGGGCAGCGTCTTCACGGTCCCGCGCGGCACCGAGCACAAGCCGTACGCCCCTGGTCCCACCGAGATCCTCCTCCTCGAACCGACCGGCACGTCCACGGTCGGCGACCGTCACGACGAGGTACCCGACCATGTGGACGAGACGACGGGGCACGCGTTGCGCTGAGCTGTCACGTCCGGGAGGTCGCTGCCACGCGTTTCACTGCCGTGAGCAGGGCGTTCAGGGCGGTGGGGGTGGGCGAGAGGATGGCGGCCGGGGTGTCGCTCTC
>NZ_LIPP01000101.1 GCF_001418335.1 Streptomyces aurantiacus
TGGAACCCCGACTGGTTCAAGGCCTTCCTCGGCGTCATGCTCCTGCTCGCCGCCCTCGTCAATCTGTGGGTCCGCCGCCAGGCAACCCGGAGGTAACCCATGACCATCAACCCCATCACCGCCGACGGGTCGGTCTCACCCAACGGGACAGCCCCCAAGGACACCGCACCGGCGGACGGCACACCCACCGTCGAGCTGAGAGGCGCGGGCAAGGCGTACGGCAACGTCCGCGCCCTGCACGGCGTGGACCTGGCCGTCCACCCCGGCCAGGTCACCTGCGTCCTCGGCGACAACGGCGCCGGCAAGTCGACGCTCATCAAAATCATCTCGGGCCTGCACCAGCACACCGAGGGCGCCTTCCTCATCGACGGCGAGGCGGTGCGGCTGAACACCCCGCGCGAGGCCCTCGACAGGGGCATCGCCACCGTCTACCAGGACCTGGCCACCGTCCCGCTGATGCCGGTGTGGCGCAACTTCTTCCTCGGCTCCGAGATGACCAAGGGCCCCTGGCCCGTCCGCCGCCTGGACATCGCTGCCATGAAGCAGACCGCGGACACCGAACTGCGCGCCATGGGCATCGTCCTGGACGACCTCGACCAGCCCATCGGCACCCTCTCCGGCGGCCAGCGCCAGTCCGTGGCCATCGCCCGCGCCGTCTACTTCGGCGCCCGCGTCCTCATCCTGGACGAACCCACCGCCGCCCTGGGCGTCAAGCAGTCCGGCGTCGTCCTCAAGTACATCGCCGCCGCCCGCGACCGCGGCCTGGGCGTCATCTTCATCACCCACAACCCCCACCACGCCTACATGGTCGGCGACCACTTCAGCGTCCTGCGCCTGGGCACCATGGAACTCTCCGCCGCGCGCGCCGACGTCACCCTCGAAGAACTCACCAACCACATGGCCGGCGGCGCCGAACTCGCCGCACTCAAGCACGAACTGGCCCAGGTCCGCGGCGTCGACGTCGACGAACTCCCCGAAGCGGCGGAGCTTCAGGTCGGTGCGCAGCGCAACTGACCCTCGTCCAACGGCAACTGATCCTCAGGCACAGGAAAGACGCAGGTCATATGTCACCTCAGGGAGTACTCGGGGTAGCCGTCATCGGCACCGGCAAGATGGGGGCCGATCATGTCCGAAGGCTCCATCACGTCATCAGCGGAGCGCGGGTGACCGCTGTCGTGGACGTCGACGGGGAGCGGTCCAAGGCCCTCGCCGACACGCTGGACGGGTGCACGGCGTACACCGAAGCCGCGGTTGCGCTGGCCGCGGAGGACGTGGACGCCGTGCTGATCGCCTCTCCCGGGCCCGCGCACGAGGCGGCTCTGCTCGAAGCCCTCGGCCGTGACCTGCCGATCCTGTGCGAGAAGCCGCTCACCCCTGACGCGGCGTCCGCGCTACGGGTCCTGGAGGCGGAACAGCGGCTCGGGCACCGCCGGCTGCAGGTGGGCTTCATGCGCCGGTACGACGCCGAGTACGTGAAGCTCAAGCAGTTGCTGGACGGCGGGGAGCTGGGCAGGGCACTGATGATGCATCACCGGCACCGCAACCCCTCCATGCCGTCGTGGTTCACGACCGAGATGCTCATCAGCGACTCGGTGGTACACGAGATGGACGTGACCCGCTGGCTCCTCGATCAGGAGATCACCGCGGTCACGGTCCTCAAGCCGACTCCGTCCTCACTGGCGCCCGAAGGCATGAGCGACCCCCAACTCGTCCTGTTCGAGACAGAGTCGGGAGCTCTTGTCGATGTCGAGATCTTCGGCCACTGCGGCTACGGATACCAGGTGTGGGCCGAAGCCGTCTGCGAGCGGGGTGTCGTAGGCATCGGTGACGAGCACGGACCACGGCTCAGCGCCGACGGCCGGTGGGGCGGCCGCGTCACGCCGGACTACATCGAGCGGTTCGAGGACGCGTACGACCGCCAGGTACGGGCATGGGTGGACGCCACCCGGCGCGGTGAGGTCACCGGGCCCAGCGCCTGGGACGGCTACGCGGCAGCTGCCGTGTGCGAGGCGGGCGTGCGGGCCCAGCGGGAGGGCCGGCGCGTCGGGGTCGACCTGATCGAGCGGCCCGACTTCTACCGGTAGACGGCAGACCTGCAGACGTATGGATCGCACAACGGGAGCAGAACGGGAGTGGGCGGTGCCGAAACGGCACCGCCCACTCCCGTTCTGCTCAGCCCGCGTTCACGCCGTGTCCGGAAGGACTGTTCGCGGTCGGGGCGAGAACCCGGCCCCCTGGTAGCAGTCGTCGATGAGGCGCATGGTGGCGAGCGCGTCATCGGCGTCCAGGCGCAGCGGCGCGCCCCGGCGCAGATGGGCCGCGAAGGCTTCGAGCTGGTAGGTGTACGAGGACCGGCGGCCGAGCATCTCGGTGCGCTCGCCCGAGGCCGTGCGGACCAGGACCCGGTCGTCGAGGTGCGGCTGGACGAAGTTCACCGCTGTGGCCTCACCGAGTGAGCCCACGATCCGGCAGCTCATCTCCCACTCGTGGTACGCCATGTGGCAGCGGGCGGTACCGGTGACCCCACTCGGGAATTCCAGGTCGGCGTCGAGCCATTCGTCGACTCCGGGCGCGCCCGGCGTCCCCCGGACTCCGTCCGGGTGTGCCCCCATCTCGCTTCGCTCGCCGCCGCGCGCGGCGACGAGCCGCGGTGCGCCGCCCGCCCAGGGGGCGAGCATCCGCTGGGCGTGCAGGCTGTAGCAGCCGAGGTCCATGAGCGCGCCGCCGGCCAGCGGAAGCGACCAGCGCACGTCGTCGTCCTCGGGCGCCGGCATGAGCATCGTGGTTTCCACGTGCCGCAGTTCGCCCAGTTCCCCGCTTTCCAGCAGCTCGTGCAGGCGCCGGGTGACCGGGTGGAACAGGTAGTGGAAGCCCTCCATGAAGACGGTGCCGGCCTTCGCGACGGCGTCCCGGACCTCGACGGCCTCCTCGGCGTTGCTCGCGGAGGGTTTTTCGGTGAGCACGTGCTTGCCCGCGGCGAGCGCGGCGAGGTTCCAGGGCCCGTGCAGACCGTTGGCGAGCGGGTTGTAGACGACCTCGACCGCGGGGTCGCAGACGACGTCGGCGTACGAGTCCAGGACCCGTTCGACGTCGTGCTCGGCGGCGAAGGCCTCGGCGCGGGAGCGGTCGCGGGCGGCCACCGCCACGATGCGGTGGCCGGTCGCGCGGGCCGGTCCCGCGATCGACAGCTCGGCGATGCGGGCCGCGCCCAGCACGCCTATCCGCAGGGGTTCGTCCGTCATGCCTTGCGCACCTCTTCCAGTCGTACGGGCCGGTGTTCGTGCAGCGACAGCGTGCAGGCCTCGGCGATCCAGCTCGCTTCGAGGGCGTCGGCCACGGTGCAGGGGGAGGGGCGGGAGCCCGCCACGACCTCGGTGAACGCGCTGAGTTCGGCGCGGTAGGCGGCGGCGAAGCGGTCCATGAAGAAGTGGTGCGGGGGGCCGGCGGGGAAGGTGACTCCCGGCTCGACGGACCGCAGCGGCAGCTTGTCCTCCAGGCCCACGGCGATGCTGTCCTGCATGCCGTGCACTTCCAGGCGGACGTCGTAACCGCGGGCGTTGTGCCGGGAGTTGGAGATGACGCCGATCGTGCCGTCGTCGAAGGTGAGCAGCGCGGAGGCGGTGTCGACGTCGCCCGTCGCCGCGATGTAGTCGGCGCCCCGGTTGCCGCCGGTCGCGTACACCTCGGTGACCTCGCGGCCGGTGACCCAGCGCACGATGTCGAAGTCGTGCACGCTGCAGTCGCGGAAGATGCCGCCGGAGACCGCCACGTACGCGGGGGGCGGCGGCGCGGGGTCAAGGGTGGTGGACCGTACGGTGTGCAGCGGGCCGAGTTCGCCGCTCACCACGGCCGCGCGCGCGGCGACACAGCCTGCGTCGAAGCGCCGGTTGTAGCCGATGTGCACCTCGACGCCACCGCCTTCCACTGCGCGCAGCACGTCGAGACTCTCCTCGATGCCGAGGGCCACGGGCTTCTCGCAGAAGACCGGGATGCCCGCCTTGACGGCGGCGAGAATGAGCTCGGGGTGTGCGTTGGTCGCGGCGGCGATCACCACTCCGTCCACGCCGGCGGCCAGCACCGCGGCGGGGGAGTCCACCGCCGTGGCGCCGAACCGCTCCGCCGCCGAGGAGGCCGCCGCGGCGACCGGGTCGGTGACCACCAGTGAGTCGACCGCTTCGAGTCCGGACAGGGTTTCCGCGTGGAACGCGCCGATCCGGCCCAGCCCCATGATGCCAATACGCATGAGAATTTTGCTCCTTCAGCCCAGGGGGCGGTTCAGTCGAGCCCGCCGAAGACGGTCTGGTCCCAGTCGATGACCGAGCCGGTCACCACACCACTGCGGTCGGAGAGCAGGAGGACGACGAAGTCGGCGATCTCGTCGACCTGTCCGAGCTTGCCCATCGGCAACTGCTGCGCCGCCTGTTCGCGCCAGTCGTCGCCCGCGCCGTGGAAGGCACGCTGGGTGGCGTCCTCGCCCTCGGTGTCCGTCCAGCCGATGTTGAGGCCGTTGATGCGGATGCGGTCCCAGCGGTGTGCGTGGGCCGCGTTGCGGGTCAGCCCCGCGAGGCCGGCCTTCGCCGTGGAGTACGGCGCCAGATGCGGCGGGCCGCCGTGCGCGCAGTTCGAGATGATGTTCACGACCGTGCCCGGTGTCTTGCGGCTCGTCATGTCGGCGACCGCGGCCTGCATCGCGAAGAACGGCGCCCGCAGATTGATCGCGATGTGCGCGTCGAACAGCTCCGGCGTGGTGTCCAGCAGCGAACCGCGTGACGTGAGCCCCGCCGCGTTGACCAGGCAGTCGACGCGCCCGTGCGCGTCCACGGTCCGGACGACGCTGTCGCGCGCCTGTGCGGCGTCCGACAGATCCACGCGGAGGAAGCGGGCGCCGGTGTCCGCGGCGAGTTTCTCGCCGATGTCGGCTCGCCGTCCGGTGAAGACGACGGTCGCGCCTTCGCGTACGGCGGCCTGGACGATGCCCGCGCCGACGCCTTGGCTGCCGCCGTTGACGAGGACGACCTTGTCCTCAAGCAGTCCCATGAGTGCGTTGTTCTCCTTCAGCTCCGGCGGCGCTTCGCGCTCGCCTGCAGTTCCTGGCGGAGCCGGTCGGGGGCCCAGCCCTCAGCGACGGCCTGCCAGACGGTGTCCGCCTGGGAGGGCGGAGCGAGACCGTCGACCGGCGGGTCGAGGTCCAGGTTGGTGGGGAAGGGGTAGCCCTCGGCCGTGACGGCGACCACGCGGCGCAGCCAGCTCTCCGCGGCGCCCTCCTCCTTGCGGCGCAGCAGCACAGGGAACAGGGCGTCGGCCATGGCAGCCCGGTCCACGGACTCCATGGCGCGGCCGAACGCGGAGGAGATCTGCAGCAGGTTCGCCATGCGCTTGGTGTCCGCCGAATAGTTGTGCCCCGCACCGTGGAAGAGCGCGGGGTTGAAGAACACCGCGTCGCCCTTCTCCAGCGGAAGCTGGACGTGATGCTCCTCGAAGTACGCGATGAACTCCGGGCGCCGCCAGGCCAGGTAACCCGGCTCGTACTTCTGCGAGTGCGGGAGGAACAGCGTCGGCCCCGACTCGACGGGCATGTCGCCGTGCGCCACCGCGCCCTGCAGGGTCAGCACGGGCGAGAGGCGGTGGACGTGCGCCGGATACGCGGCAGCCCGCTCCTGGGACAGGAAGCCCAGGTGGTAGTCGCGGTGCACACGCTGCGCGGCGCCACCCGGGTTCACCACGTTGATCTGCGAGGTCACCTGGTAGCCGGGGCCGAGCCAGGCCTCGGAGACCAGCGCCAGCATGTCGTTGGCGTAATAGTCCGCGAACACCTCCGGCGCGCGCACGGCCATCTTGTCCAGGGCGTTCCACACCCGGTCGTTGGCGCCGGACTTGGCGAAGTGGTCGCCGCGAGACGCGCCGCTGGAACGTTCCTCCTCGATCAGCGCGTTGAAGGCGCCGGAGGCCGCGTCCACGACGGAGGGGTCCGTGAACGCGCCTTTGAGGACCACGACACCGGGCCCGTCCAGCAGGGCCCGCACCAGCTCGGCCTGCACCTCCCGGCGCCCCTGCGGGGTGACCGAGAGGTCGCGGATCCGGTCGCCGGCGTACACCAGGACGTTCTGCTCGGTCCGCTCGGCCGAGGGGTACGCGTGCCGCTCGGTACGCTGCTCGGTCAACGAGCGGAACTCGTCGAGATCGCAGTCGCCCTCGCTGAGCCACGTCGCAGATCCCGCCTCGGTGGGGGGCATTCCCGGTCCTTTCGCCATGAGTGCTTTTCTGCCATTCTTATGAACGAAAGCCCGTCATTCAATCCGCAGAGACCCATCAAAAGTCCGTCATCCTGCTTCCGAGGACCGCCATGCGACATCCATATCCCATCAGGGAGATCGCCCGTCAGGCCGGTCTGAGCGAGGCCACGGTCGACCGGGTCCTCAACGACCGCGGCGGCGTACGGGAGAGCACCGTCATGGAGGTGCACCAGGCGATCAAGGACCTGGACCGCCAGCGGACCCAGGTACGCATCGGCGGGCGTACGTTCATGATCGACATCGTGATGCAGACGCCGGAGCGGTTCTCCACCGCCGTACGGGACGCCCTGGAGGCGGAACTGCCCTCCCTGCACCCCGCCGTGGTGCGGTCGCGCTTCCACTTCCGGGAGACCTGTCCCGCCTCGGATCTGATCGCGACCCTGGACAAGATCGCCAAGCGCGGCTCGCAGGGGGTGATCCTCAAGGCCCCGGACCTGCCGGAGATCGGCGCCGCCGTCGGCCGGCTGGTCGCGGCGGGCATCCCCGTCGTCACGCTGGTGAGCGACCTGCCCAGCAGTGCGCGCATGGCGTACGTGGGTATCGACAACCGGGCGGCGGGCGCCACCGCCGCCTTCCTCATCGGTCAGTGGCTCGGTGACCGGCCCGGCAACGTGCTTGCCACGATCAGCCGGGGCTCCTTCCGCGGTGAGGAGGAGCGCGAGATGGGCTTCCGCAGCGCGATGCGCATCGCGCAGCCCGGAAGGTCCCTGGTGGAGGTCACCGACAGCGACGGGCTGGACGCCACCCAGCGGGACCTCGTCCTGGAAGCCCTCAAGCGGGACGAGGGCGTCATCGCCGTCTACTCGGCCGGGGGCGGCAATGCCGCGACCCTCGACGCGTTCGACGCCCTCGGGCGGGAGTGCGCGGTGTTCGTCGCCCACGACCTGGACCACGAGAACACCCGGTTCCTGCGCGAACGCCGCCTCTCCGCCGTGCTCCACCACGACCTGCGCCAGGACATGCGCCGCGCCTGCCAGACCATCATGCGTGCCCACAAGGCCCTTCCCGACGAAGGTCCCTTCCTGCCCTCGGCTATCCAGGTGGTCACGCCCTACAACATGCCGCCCGGCGTTCCTCTCGCGCCGTTCGTGGGCTAAGACGGTGTTCTGTGTGGTGGTAGCTCGTCGGTCCGTTCATGGGGCGGGGTACGTGGAGTCGGATTGTTCCGGACGGCGATGAGACGCTGTTCGCGGCGATCTTCTACGTGCTGGTCAGCGCCAACATCGACGCCGTGATCGACCAGGTCGGCAACGTATGGTTCAACGAGGTGAACGCACGTCTGGGCGGCAGTACCCACCTGCATCACATCGCCAAGACTCTTGTCGGCCCGGACTGGACGGACAGCCATGTCGCCACCGGCACCACGTTCCTGCTGACAGCAGCGACGTGGCTCAGGCGGAGGGCCCCGCAGGACAAGCAGCAGCCTGCGGATGCCCAGCGGCGGGACGCAGTTCCCTGGGGAACTCGCGGCCGGTTGGGTGGGAAGCGAGCGCACTTCGGGGTGCAGCGGCAAGAAGGCGGCAGTCTCGGTGCTCTGCCGGGTGGCGGCCTCGATGGCGGCCGGGCCGAACCCGGGCAGGATGTCCTCGTCCAGGCGGGCCGTGTACGGACCGAAGATCCGCAGGAACTGCGCGGTGGTCATCTGCTGGGCCTGCCGGGAGAAGTACTCCTTGAGCCTGAGCAGGTTGAGCAGGTTGAGCAGGTGACGGGGCGCGAACGCGGCGAGCGGACATAGCAGACACACTCAGGGCGGGCCGGACACAAGGTTCCCGTCGGGGCGTGCGGGCCGTTGAGCGGGCTGGCGCACGCGGCGACGAACATGTCCTGCTCACCGGAGAGCAGGGCCTCAATAGCCGCGCACCGCGCCGTTGACAGCCCGGATGTCCCCTGCTCCCACGCCGCGAGCATCGCGCGGATTCTCGAAGAGCACTCACGGACCGCCGCCCCCCTGTGCATCCCAGCGCAGGAACCTCAAACCGGCTTGCCGATATGGAGCTGGGCCGATCTCCGCCCAGCCTCCGGGGCGTCGACGGGCAAGCACCCGCCCGGCCGGAGTTCTGCGCAGGGCCGGTCGAGCGGGGCGCTCCGCTGCACCGGAGACCCGTCAGGATGCAGTGCGACCGGACAGCTCTTCGTCTCACCTCGTCTCACGCATCTCTCACAAACGAGAGCGCACGGGAGCGCGCGAGAGCCTCTGGCCTCTATATCTGCTGTCGCCACGGACCTCGGTGGACCAGGTAGACATTGCATAGGCTGGGGAGCATGGCCTACGAGATTCCGGTGACGCAAGCCAGGGCTGAGCTCGCCGACCTGATCAACCGTGTGGTGTACGGCGCGGAGCGCGTCGTCGTGACGCGGCACGGAAAGCCCCTCGTCGCCCTGGTGTCGGCCGCTGACCTGGAGCGACTTGAGAAGCTCGACGCGGTGGGGGACGAGCAGGTGATCAGCTCGGTCTCCGGGGTCCACGAGGTCGCGTCCGCTCCTCGCGAACGGCAGCGGTTCGGGATCGCGGCGGAGCGCAGGGGGCCGGGGGCGTCCTAGGTGGCGGCGTAGAGGTGGGGTGGCCGCGGAGCCTTGCCGGGTGCGGGTTGCCTGTGGCTGGTCGCGCAGTTTCCCGCGCCCCTGGGGAGTGGCGGGCTGAGATGTGTGCCTGGTGGGGTGGGCTCGGTGCGTGAAAAGACCGTGCACCCCCCGTCCGCTACGGCGGGGGATGCACGGTCGGTCTGTGCGGGCGGCCGGCTCCGTCAGTGACCAGCGCCCAGGCGCCCAGGCGCTCCCGTGGTCAGCTCGTGAGCGCGGGCTTCGGCGCGGCCTCGACGGGGGCCGTGGCCGCCTTGCGTCGCTTGAGTGCGCTGCCCAGCAGGACCGCTCCGAGGCCCACGACGGACCACCAGGTCAGCGTCATCGCCGGGCCGGTCGCGGCGGCTCCGTCGAAGAAGGAGACCGACCGCAGGAGTGAGGCGCCGGCTCCCGGCGGCAGCCACTGACCGATCGTGCCGACCGGCGCGGGCAGCATCTCGGGTGCGGAGCTCGCACCGGAGAACGGGTTGCCGATCATCATCATGACGAACGCGCCGAGCCCGATTCCCGGCGCGCCGATCAGGGCCGCGAGACCCGCGACGGCGGCGCTCACGGCCAGCGTCGAGAGGGCCAGCGCGACCGCCTCGGACCACCAGCTCCCGGTGAAGGCGCCCAGCCAGTTGCCCGCGATCAGGGCGGCCACCGTACCGACCACCGCCGCCGCACCGACCAGCGCGGCCACCGCGCGCCGGCCCCGCAGCCCCAGCAGGGTCACCACGGCTCCCGCGGCGATACCGGCCAGCGTCATGGGCAGCACGCTCGACGTCAGGACCGAGCCACGCGGGTCGTCCGCAGAGGCGGGTACGACGTCCACCGTCTTCACCGGGGCGCCGCCGGCCTGCCGGGTCACGGCCTGCTGGAGCGACTGCGCCACGAGCGGACTCGCGGCCGAAGCGGTGAGCAACTCGGGCCCCTGCTCGGTGACGACCACGGCGCCGTATACGGTCCGGTCCTCGATGGCGTCCCGTGCGGCGGCCTCGTCCGCGTAGCGGTGGATCTCGAAGGCCCCCTCGTTGCCTTCGAGCTGCTTCTGGACCTGTGCGGTCGCGGTCGCCGGACCCGCCACACCGAGCGGCAGGTCGTGAGGAGCGGTACGGGCCGCCGGCCAGGCGAAGGCCCACAGCGCGAGGGCCGCCAGGACCGGGACCAGCAGCACGACCGCCGCGATGTGGCGGCGGTGCGACTGGGCTGACGGCTGGGGCCGGTGCGACGCCTGCGACCGCTGCTGGGACGGCTGGTGCGACGCCTGGTGTGGTGGCTGGGGCGAGGCCGGTGACGTCGCCGGGGTGGGCCTGGCGGAGGCGGGGGGCATGCTTCTTCCCTCGATTCTGAAAAAGAAGGATCGTTCGTTTTAGGATCGGGCCCACTGTCTCTCCGGTGTCCGGGCTTGTCAAGAAGGAATGTTCGTTTTACTTTTTGCGCATGGCTCGCGTATCCCAGGAACACCTAGACGCCCGTCGCCGGCAGATCCTCGACGGCGCGGCCCGCTGCTTCTCCCGCAACGGGTTCCACGCCACGTCGATGCAGGACGTGCTGAGGGAGGTGAACCTCTCCGCCGGCGCCGTCTACCGCTACTTCAGCGGCAAGGACGAGCTGATCACCGCCATCGTCACCGAGGTCCTCGGCCGGATCCGCGAGGCCTTCGAGGAGGCCGCACGGCACACCCCGCCGCCGATGCCCGACGTACTCGTGGGCCGGGTCATGACCCAGGTCCTCGGGGCGGGGGGCACCGGGAAGTACGGCCTGACCTGGGAAGGAGAGGAGTCCTTTCCTCGGCTCATGATCCAGGTCTGGACGGAGACCCTTCGCGACGGCGAGTTGTCGGCGGTGCTGCGCGAAGGCTTCGACTCGGTACGTGATGCCTGGGTGACGGTCGTCGAGGGCTATCAGGAGGCCGGGGTGATGCGGGCGGACATCCCCGCCGAGCACGTCGCCAGGACCCTGATCGCCGCGACCCAGGGGTTCGCCGTCCAGCAGGCACTCTTCGGCGCCTCGCCCGGGGAGGTGCTCCAGGACGGTCTGCGGGGACTGATGAGCATGGTGACCCCGCGCTGACGACCCCGCGCTGACGGCAGCCGGGGCGACGGCAGCCGGGGCGACGCTGCCGGGAGCCGAGGGGTGGGGGTCGGGAGCGAGGTCGGTGAGCCGGATGGCCGAAGGGGTCGGCGCGCTGGATCTCCACGGGGCGGTTAACGTCCCTGAAATCCCGCGCAACTAGCCTGCACCACCACGTCACCAGGGGTTTTCGGGGCCGGGAGCGCGCAAAGTCGCGCGGTCCGGCCGCGTACCGCAGCCGCGTACTGGGCTGGAACCCGTCGTGGTGGCTGCGGCAGCCGGACCCCGCACGGTCCGGAGCGAGGACTGTGAGGTGGGACGCCGTGCAACTGACGCCGCACGAGCAGGAGAGGCTGCTCATTCATGTGGCCGCCGATGTGGCCGAGAAACGCCGGGCCCGGGGACTGAGGCTGAACCATCCCGAGTCCGTCGCCCTGATCACCGCGCACATCCTCGAAGGAGCCAGGGACGGCCGTAGCGTGGCCGAGCTCATGGCCTCCGGGCGCGAGATCCTCACCCGCGAGGACGTCATGGAAGGCATCCCCGAGATGATCCACGACGTACAGGTCGAGGCGACCTTCCCCGACGGCACCAAGCTCGTCACCGTCCACGACCCGATCGTCTGACGGGGGAGCGGCAGTCATGATTCCCGGAGAGATCCTGTTCGCCGAGGGGTCCGTCGCCTTCAACGAAGGCCTCGCCGTCACCCGGCTCACCGTCCTCAACGCGGCCGACCGGCCCGTCCAGGTCGGCTCCCACTACCACTTCGCCGAGGCCAACCCCGGTCTCGACTTCGACCGCGCCGCCGCACACGGCAAGCGGCTCAACGTCGCCGCCGGCACCGCCGTCCGCTTCGAGCCCGGCATCCCCGTCGACGTCGAACTCGTTCCGATCGCCGGCGCCCGTGTCGTGCCGGGCCTGCGCGGCGAGACCGGAGGTGCCCTCGATGCCTGACATCTCACGTGCCGCGTACGCCGATCTGTTCGGCCCCACCACCGGCGACCGGATCCGGCTCGCCGACACCGACCTGCTGGTCGAGATCGAGGAGGATCGTTCCGGCGGCCCCGGACGCGCCGGTGACGAGGCCGTGTTCGGCGGCGGCAAGGTGATCCGGGAGTCCATGGGCCAGGCACGCGCCACGCGCGCCGACGGCACCCCGGACACGGTGATCACGGGCGCGGTGATCATCGACCACTGGGGGATCGTCAAGGCCGACGTCGGAATCCGCGACGGCCGGATCACCGGCATCGGCAAGGCGGGCAACCCCGACACCATGGACGGGGTACACCCGGATCTGGTGATCGGTCCGGAGACCGAGATCATCGCGGGCAACGGACGCATCCTGACGGCCGGTGCCATCGACGCCCATGTGCATCTGATCTGCCCCCAGATCGCGGACGAGGCCCTCGCCTCGGGCATCACGACCCTCGTCGGCGGCGGCACCGGACCCGCCGAGGGGTCCAAGGCCACCACCGTCACGCCGGGCCCCTGGCATCTGGCCCGGATGCTGGAGGCGATGGAGGAGTACCCGCTCAACTTCGGGCTGCTCGGCAAGGGCAACACCGTCTCCCAGGAGGCGATGCTGTCGCAGTTGCGTGGCGGCGCGCTCGGTCTCAAGCTCCACGAGGACTGGGGTTCCACGCCCGCCGTCATCGACGCCGCGCTCACCGTCGCGGACCGGACCGGCGCACAGATCGCCATTCACACGGACACCCTTAACGAGGCCGGGTTCGTGGCCGACACGCTTGCCGCCATCGCGGGGCGCACGATCCACGCGTACCACACGGAGGGGGCGGGAGGCGGGCACGCGCCGGACATCATGACCGTGGTCTCCGAGGCGCACGTGCTGCCCAGCTCGACCAACCCGACCCGGCCCTACACCGTCAACACCGCCGAGGAACACCTCGACATGCTGATGGTCTGCCACCACCTGAACGCCGCCGTGCCCGAGGACCTGGCCTTCGCGGAGTCCCGGATCAGGCCCACCACCATCGGGGCCGAGGACATCCTGCACGACCTCGGCGCGATCTCGATCATCTCCTCCGACGCCCAGGCGATGGGACGCGTCGGGGAGGTCATCATGCGGACCTGGCAGACCGCGCACGTCATGAAGCGGCGCCGGGGCGCGCTGCCGGGTGACGGCCGGGCGGACAACCACCGGGTACGTCGCTATGTCGCCAAATACACGATCAACCCCGCCGTCGCACAGGGCCTCGCCCGTGAGATCGGCTCCGTCGAGACGGGCAAGCTCGCCGATCTGGTGCTGTGGGAGCCCGCGTTCTTCGGGGTCAAGCCGCACCTCGTCGTCAAGGGCGGGCAGATCGCGTACGCGCAGATGGGCGACGCCAACGCGTCCATCCCCACCCCGCAGCCGATCCTGCCGCGGCCGATGTTCGGGGCGATCGGCCGGGCCCCCGCGTCCAACTCGTTCAACTTCGTGGCACCGATCGCGATCGAGGACGGGCTGCCGGAGCGGCTGGGGCTCGGCAAGCGGTTCGTTCCGATCGAGTCGACGCGTGGGGTGACCAAGGCGGACATGCGGGAGAACGACGCGCGGCCCCAGGTACGCGTCGACCCCGACAGCTTCGCCGTCACGATCGACGGGGAACTGGTGGAGGCCACACCCGCCGCCGAACTGCCCATGGCCCAACGGTACTTCCTCTTCTGACTCCGATTCTGACTCCGACTGTGCGTCTGGGGCTCGTCATGTCGCGTGCTGCGTTGCTTGTGCTGGCCGACGGCCGGTTCCCCGCCGGAGGGCATGCCCACTCCGGCGGGGCCGAGGCGGCGGTCAAGGCCGGCCGGATCACCGGGGCGGGGAGTCTGGAGGAGTTCTGCCGGGGGCGGTTGCACACGACGGGGCTGGTATCGGCCTCACTCGCCGCGGGCGCCGCACTCGGGCTCGACCCGGTGGAACTCGACGGCGCCGCGGACGCCCGTACGCCGTCGCCCGCACTGCGCGTCGCCGCACGCAAGCTCGGCCGGCAGTTGATGCGGGCCGCGCGGGCGACCTGGCCCTCGCCCGAACTCGACGCGCTGGCGCAGGAGTTCCCCAAGGGTGCCCACCAGCCGGTCGTCCTCGGGCTGGCGGCCAGGGCCGCGGGGCTCGGGGCGGAGGACGCCGCGTACTGCGCTGTGTACGAGAGTGTGAGCGGGCCGGCGAGTGCCACGGTGAGGCTGCTCAGCCTTGACCCGTTCGACGCGACCGGGGTGCTGGCGCGGCTGACTCCCGAGCTCGACCGGGTCGCGCGTCAGGCGGTCGAGGCCGCGCGGTGTGCGGTGGGGGGCGGGGTCGCTGCGTTGCCTGCCGCTTCCGCTCCGCTGTTGGAGATCGGGGCGGAGGCGCATGCCGCTTGGGCTGTGCGGTTGTTTGCCTCTTAGGGTTTTCCCGCCCCCGCCGCCCCTACCCTTCCCGTTGCTTCTGGGGGCTGCGCCCCCAGAAGCCCCTAGCGGCCTGAACGGCCTCGTCCTCGAACGCCGGACGGGCTGAAGGGGCCAACTCATATACAGAGGGAGCCGTCTCCTATGCATCTCGATCATCACCACTCCCACGACGGGGCCGCGGCCGTCAGCGCCGACGCTCACCGGCCCGACGGTCGGCGACGGGCCCTGCGGATCGGGCTCGGTGGGCCCGTCGGGTCCGGGAAGACCGCCACCGTGGCCGCGCTGTGCCGGGCGCTGCGCGACGAGTTGGCGCTCGCGGTCGTCACCAATGACATCTACACGCGCGAGGACGCCGAGTTCCTGCTGCGTGAGGCCGTGCTGCCGCCCGAGCGGATCACCGCCGTCGAGACCGGGGCCTGCCCGCACACGGCGATTCGTGACGACATCTCCGCGAACCTCGAAGCGGTCGAGGATCTGGAGGACGAGGTCGGACCACTGGACCTGATCCTTGTCGAGTCGGGGGGCGACAATCTGACGGCGACCTTCTCGAAGGGACTCGTGGACGCGCAGATCTTCGTGATCGACGTGGCCGGCGGGGACGACATCCCGCGCAAGGGCGGCCCCGGTGTCACCACCGCCGATCTGCTCGTGGTCAACAAGACGGACCTGGCCCCGCACGTCGGCTCGGACCTCGGACGGATGGCCGCCGACGCGAAGGCGCAGCGGGCCGAACTGCCGGTGGTGTTCCAGTCGTTGCGGGCCGAGGACGGGGACGGGGTCAAGGACGTCGTCGCCTGGGTGCGGGAGCAGCTCACCGCGTGGGCGGCGTGACGACCGGAGCGGAGGGAATGGCCGGAGCGGTCGGCGTGGCCGGCGTGCGGGCCGTCGCGCGGATCGGTGCCCGGCCTGACGGGCGGGGCGGCACCGCGCTCCCCACCCTGGAGAGCCAGGGCCCGCTCGCCGTGCGGCGGACCCGGGCGAGCGGCTCCGAAGCCAAGGTCATGCTGGTCGGCGCGATGAGCGGGCCCCTGGGCGGGGACCACTTCACGGTGACGGCCGACGTGGCCGACGGGGCATCCCTGCACGTCGGATCGGCGGCGGCCACCATCGCGCTGCCGGGACAGGCGAAGGGGGAGGCGCGTTACGACGTACGCCTCTCGGTCGGCGAGGACGGCGAACTGCGCTGGCTCCCCGAGCAGTTGATCTCCGCGAACGGCAGCGAGCTGTACCTGACGACCCGCGTCGCCCTCGCGCCCGGCGCCCGGCTGACACTGCGCGAGGAACAGGTCCTCGGGCGGGCCAACGAGGAGCCCGGGCGGCTCACGAGCCGGCTCACCGTCCTGCTCGACGGACGCCCGCTGCTCGACCAGGAGCTCTCCAGCGGCCCCGGAGCGCCGGGCGGGTGGGACGGTCCCGCCGTGCTCGCCGGACATCGCGCACTCGGCCAACTCCTCGTCGTACGGCCGGAATTCGCGCGGCAGCCGGTCGAGCCGCGGTTGCTGGGGCCCTACGCCGCGCTCACCCCGCTCGCCGGGCCCGGCGCCCTGGTGACCGCCCTCGCCCCCGACGCGCTGCACCTGCGCCGCACCCTCGACGAGGCCCTGCGCTCACTCGGCTGACGTGGCGGCGGGAACGGACCTGACCGCTGAACGGACAGAGCTGTTCCGGTTATCGGATTGGCAAAGAAGACACGTCTCCCCTGTTCTCAGGGACCTCACAGCCGAAAGGATCCCCGTACGGAGCACGACGACAGTAGGGGGAGAACTCTCTTGAGAGGTATGAGAAGGGTGACAGCGTTCGGCTCGGCCGGCGCGCTCGTCACCGCGACGCTCATAGCCGGCGCCGTCGCGGCCCCGACGGCCAGCGCGGACATCCGCCAGGGGCAGCGCAGCCACGGCCAGAGCAGCCAGGGCCAGAACAGCCACGGTCAGGACAGTCAGGCGCGGGGCGCCGAGATCGCCGCCGCTCGCGCGGCCAAGGCCGGCATCGACTGGCAGGACTGTCCCGCCGACTGGGGGATCGCCAAGCCCGTCCAGTGCGGCTGGGTCACGGTGCCGCTCGACTACGCGAAGCCCAACGGCAAGAAGATCAAGCTCGCCGTCGACCGCGTCGGCAACACCGGCACGAAGGCGGAGCGGCAGGGCGCCCTCGTCTACAACCCGGGCGGCCCCGGCGGCTCCGGACTGCGCTTCCCGCTCCGGGTCACCACGAAGAACCCGCTCTGGGTGAACGCGTCGAAGGCGTACGACTTCGTGGGCTTCGACCCGCGCGGCGTCGGTCACTCGGCGCCCATCTCCTGCGCCGACCCGCAGGAGTTCGTGAAGGCGCCCAAGCTGGACCCGGTGCCGGACTCCGAGGCCGACAAGCGCGTCCAGCGAGGGCTCGCCGCCGAGTACGCGGCCGGCTGCGCCGAGCGCAGCGGTGACATGCTGCCGCAGATGACGACCCCCAACACCGTCCGTGACCTGGACGTCATCCGGGCCGCGCTCGGCGAGAAGAAGCTCAACTTCCTGGGTGTCTCGTACGGCACGTACATCGCCGCCGTCTACGGCACGATGTACCCGAGCCACGTGCGCCGCATGGTCGCGGACAGCGTCGTCAACCCGTCGCGCGAGAAGATCTGGTACGAGGCCAACCTCGACCAGGACGTCGCCTTCGAGACGCGCTGGAAGGACTGGCAGGACTGGGTCGCCAAGAACGACGCGGCCTTCCACCTCGGCGACACGCGTGCCGAGGTGCAGGCCCAGTGGCTGGAACTGCGCGCCACCGCCAAGAAGAACCCCATCGGTGGGGTGGTCGGCCCGGCCGAGCTCATCGGCTTCTTCCAGAGCGCGCCGTACTACGACTCGTCGTGGGTGCCGGTCGCGACGGTCTTCAGCAAGTACGTCGCCGGTGACACCCAGGCGCTCGTCGACGCCGCGGCTCCCGACCTGTCGGACACAGCGGGCAACATCTCCGCGGAGAACGGCAACGCCGTCTACACGGCCGTCGAGTGCACCGACGCCAAGTGGCCCACCAGTTGGAAGAAGTGGGACCGCGACAACACCGCGCTGCACAAGGACTACCCGTTCATGACGTGGGCCAACGCCTGGCTGAACCTGCCGTGCGCGACCTGGCCCGCGAAGCAGCAGACCCCGCCGACCGTGAAGACCGGCAAGGGCCTGCCGCCCGTCCTGATCGTGCAGTCCACGCGTGACGCGGCGACGCCGTACGAGGGCGGCGTCGAACTGCACAAGCGGTTCAAGGGCTCCCGCCTGATCACCGAGCGGGACGCGGGCTCGCACGGCGTGACCGGACTGACGAACCCGTGCGTCAACGAGCGGGTGGACACCTACCTGCTCACCGGCAAGGTCGGCGCGGCCGACGTGACGTGCGCGCCGCACGCCACGCCCAAGCCGTAACGACCACCGGCAGTCGAAAGGGACCACCGGCAGTTGAAGGAGTGGGGGGCGGCCGTGTCACGGCCGCCCCCCACTCATGTCCTCCGGCGCTCGCGGAGCGTCAACGCAGCGGCATCCGCGGGAACTTGCGGGCCTTCGCCTTCGCTGCGGCTTCCTCCGCCTTCACGTCGGCCGCGTACCGGTCCACGTACTCCTGATCGGAGAGGGTGAGGATCGCGTACATGATCTCGTCGGTGATGGCGCGCAGGATCGCCTTCTCGTTCTCCATGCCGGCGTAGCGGGAGAAGTCGAGGGGCTTGCCGAAGCGGATCGCCACGGGGTGGACCTTCGGGATCTTCCGGCCGGGGGGCTGCGCCTCGAAGGTGCCGATCATCGCGCACGGGACGACGGGCACCTCGGCCCTGAGCGCCATCACCGCGACCCCGACCTTGCCCTTGTAGAGGCGGCCGTCGTGCGAACGGGTGCCCTCCGGGTAGATGCCGAGCAACTCGTCCTTGCTCAGCACGCCGAGGCCCTCGCGGATCGCCGCCTGACCTGCCTCCTTGCCGGAGCGGTCCACCGGGATCTGGCCTGCGCTGCGGAAGAAGGCCGCCGTCAGCCGGCCCTTGACGCCGGGGCCCGTGAAGTACTCGGCCTTGGCGAGGAAGGTGATGCGCCGCTTGAGGACAGCGGGCATCAGGAAGTGGTCCGCGAACGACAGGTGATTGCCCGCGACGATCGCCGCTCCCGTTGCCGGTACGTGCTCCAGACCCTCGATCCGGGGCCGGAAGACCAGGCGCAACAGCGGTCCCAGGATCACGTACTTGAGAACGTAATAGAACAACGGGTCGCTCCTCGCTTCGCCGGATCAGGCCCAACCGCTG
Source organism: Streptomyces aurantiacus (assembly GCF_001418335.1). Taxonomy (GTDB): domain Bacteria; phylum Actinomycetota; class Actinomycetes; order Streptomycetales; family Streptomycetaceae; genus Streptomyces; species Streptomyces aurantiacus. The sequence goes on from NZ_LIPP01000101.1 coordinate 18,577, forward strand.
CGTTCTAGCTGGTCAAGAGGTGTGCTGCGGGACGCCAGTGTATGTGCAGGCGTCGCCCCCTGTAACCGTCCCCGATCGGACTTGTGCGGGCCGTTCGGCCGACGCCGGCGCAGTTCCCCGCGCCCTGGAAGCAGGCATGCTTTTCAGGGGCGCGGGGAACTGCGCGCTCAACCCCCACCGACCCGCACCCGGCCATCCGACCCGCACCCGGCCGAGCGGGCCGAGCGGGCCGAGCGGCCGCTCGGCCGTCAGACGCCTTGCCGCAGCACCGTCTCCAGCGCGCCGAGTGCCGTGCGCAGTTCCTCGTCGGTGATCGTCAGGGGCGGGGCCAGCCGGATCGTCGAGCCGTGCGTGTCCTTCACGAGGATGCCCTCGCGCATGAGGGACTCGCTGATCTCACGGCCCGTACCGACGGCCGGGTCGATGTCGACGCCCGCCCACAGCCCGCGCGCCCGGAAGCCGCGTACGCCCTTGCCGACGAGAGCCGTCAGACCCTCCCGCAGCACCACGCCCGCCTCCTCGGCCCTGCGCTGGAACTCACCGGTCTCCAGCAGTTCCACCACGGCCGAACCGACCGCCGCGGACAGCGGGTTGCCGCCGAACGTCGAACCGTGCTGGCCAGGACCCAGCACCTGGAGCACCTCGCGCCGCGCGACCACCGCGGAGACCGGCACGATGCCCCCGCCGAGTGCCTTGCCGAGCAGCAGCACGTCCGGGACGACCCCCTCGTGCTCGACGGCCAGGGTGCGGCCCGTGCGCCCGAGGCCCGACTGGATCTCGTCGGCGACGAAGAGACACCCGGCCCGCCGGGTCAGCTCGCGCACGCCCCGCAGATAGCCGTCGTCCGGGATGACGACCCCCGCCTCGCCCTGGATCGGCTCGATCAGCACCGCCGCCGTCGTCTCGTCGACGGCCGCTTCGAGCGCGGCGAGATCGTTGTACGGGACCACACGGAAACCGGGTGTGAAGGGCCCGAACCCCGCGCGGGCCGTCTCGTCGGTGGAGAAGCTGACGATGGTCGTCGTACGGCCGTGGAAGTTGTCCGCGGCCACCACGACGGTCGCCCGGTCCGGTGCGACGCCCTTCACGTCGTACGCCCACTTGCGAGCCACCTTGATGCCGCTCTCCACGGCCTCGGCGCCCGTGTTCATCGGCAGCACCATGTCCAGACCCGTCAGCCGGGCCAGGGACTCGGCGAACCGGGCCAGCCGGTCGTTGTGGAAGGCGCGCGAGGTCAGCGTCAGCCGGTCGAGCTGGCGGTGCGCGGCCTCGATCAGGGCCGGGTGGCGGTGCCCGAAGTTGAGGGCCGAGTAGCCGGCCAGCATGTCGAGGTAGCGGCGGCCCTCGACATCCTCGACCCAGGCGCCCTCGGCGCGGGCGACGACCACGGGCAGCGGGTGGTAGTTGTGCGCGAGGACGGGCTCCTCGGCCCGGATGAGCTCGGCGGACGAGCGCGGGGAACGGCTGGGTGCGACGGTCATGAGCGGATCTCCTGGGTGCAGCACTTGATGCCGCCGCCGGCCTTCTGGAACTCCGACAGGTCGACGGGGACGGGAACATAACCGTGCCGGGCGAGCTCGCCCGCGAGGGCCTCGGCGCGCGGCGCGATGAAGACGTGCCGGCCGTCCGAGACGGAGTTCAGCCCGAACACCATCGCGTCCTCGTGGGTCGCGACCACCGCGTCAGGGAAGAGCCGGCGCAGCACCTCGCGGCTGCCCTGGGAGAAGGCCTCCGGGTAGTACGCGATGTTCGCCCCGGGTCCGTCGTCGAGCACGAACAGCGCGGTGTCGAGGTGGTAGAAGCGCGGGTCCACCAACGTGAGGCTGACCGTCGGGACGCCGAAGAACTCCTGCACCTCGTGATGGGCGGCCCGTTCCGTACGGAATCCGGTGCCGGCCAGGAGATGGCGGCCGGCGAGGACCAGGTCGCCCTCGCCCTCGCACACCGACTCGGGACGGTAGACGTCGAAGCCCGCGTTCTTGAACCACGTCTCGTACGCGGTCGACTCCGGGCGGCGTTGCGGTGCGTGGAAGAGCGAGCCGAAGACCCGGCCGGCCACGACCAGCGCCGAGTTCGCGGCGAAGACCATGTCGGGCAGACCGGCTACCGGTTCCACGCTGTCGACGGTGTGGCCGTGGGCGCGGTAGGCGCGGATCAGCTCCGCCCACTGGCCTCGGGCCAGCTCCACGTCGACCTGTGTGTCCTCGTGCATCCAGGGATTGATGGCGTACTGCACGGCGAAGTGTCTGGGTTCGCAGACCAGAAATCGCCTGGGGCGCGGCACACGACTCATGGGCACAGAGCGGTTCCTCCGCATTCCTGAGGTGTTGAGTGGGATGCCTCAACGGTAGGAAGCGGGGGAGAGGCGCGGCAAGAATCAGGGATTGCGCGCCACCGCACAAATGCTGCGTCTTCGGCCGGTTCGACGCACGTTTGATGCGTGGTGGACCCGACAGGGTGAAAGAAGGGCCGACCGCCCGAGGCCCGACGTACTCAGGCCCGACGTACTCAGGTCCGACGTGCTCACGCCCTCGCGCGTCCCGACGTGCTCACGCCTCCGGAGCCGGCTGGTTCGCCCCCGCCTCCGGGCTCTCGGGCAGCAGATGCGACAGCACCATGAAGCTGACCGTCTTGCGGATGAACGGCTCCACGCGGATCCGCTCAAGCACCTCCTCGAAGTGCTCCACGTCCCGGGCCCGTACATGCAGCAGCGCGTCCGCGCCACCGGTCACCGTCATCGCGGCCGTGATCTCCGGATGGTTGCGCACCACCTCGGCGAGCCGCCGCGGCGGCGCCGCCCCCTCGCAGTACACCTCCACGTACGCCTCCGTACGCCAGCCGAGCGCGGCCGGTTCCACCGTCGCCGTGAACCCGGTGATCACACCCGTCTCCCGCAGCCGGTCGGCCCGGCGCTTGACCGCGGTGGCGGAAAGACCGATCGCCGCCCCGATCTCGGCGAAGCTCGTGCGGGCGTTCGCCATCAGAGCCGTGACGATCTTCCGGTCGAGTTCGTCAAAGGACGCGGACGTGGATCTCATGCGGGCACTGTATCCAGCGGTGATTCAGCGGCGGACCAGTGACCGTCCGGCGGCTGCGGCCTTGCCCACCGCATGTGCAGGCGTACGAAATGCTCCTACACTCCGGATTCATGCTGCGCGCCCTCGCCGTCGACGACGAACCGCCCTCCCTCGAAGAGCTGCTCTATCTGCTGGAAGCCGATCCACGGGTGAGCAGCGTCGAGGGCGCGAGCGACGCCACGGCGGCGCTGCGCCGGATCAACCGGGCCCTGGAGAGCGGCCCCGGTGGTGACCAGGGCATCGACGTCGTCTTCCTCGACATCCACATGCCCGGCCTCGACGGCCTCGACATGGCGCGGCTGCTCGCCGGGTTCGCCAAGCCGCCGCTCGTCGTCTTCGTCACCGCCCACGAGGGGTTCGCCGTCCAGGCCTTCGACCTCAAGGCCGTCGACTACGTCCTGAAGCCGGTCCGCAGGGAGCGGCTGGCCGAGGCCGTCCGCCGGGCCGTCGAGCAGATGGACGCCGCCCCCCTGATACCCGTGCACGAACCCGACCCCGACCACATCTCCGTAGAACTCGGCGGAGTCACCCGCTTCGTCGCCGTCGAGGACATCACCCATGTCGAGGCCCAGGGCGACTACGCGCGGCTGCACACCGCCCAGGGCAGTCACCTCGTCCGCATCCCGCTCTCCACCCTCGAAGAACGCTGGCACGCGCGCGGTTTCGTCCGCATCCACCGCCGTCATCTCGTCGCTCTCGGTCACATCAGCGAACTCCGCCTGGACGCGGGTACGGTGAGCGTCCTGGTCGATTCGGTCGAACTCCAGGTCAGCCGCCGTCACGCACGAGAACTGCGGGACCTGCTGATGCGCCGGACCGCGAGCTGACCGGACTGCGAGCTGACGGGACCGCGAACTGAGGAGCCCGGAGTTGCCCCACGACCCCACCGACCGGCGAGTCGTCGTCACCGGCCCGCCACGCCGTACGCGCCCGCTGAACCGCTACCGGCCGCGGACCGAGATCGACGAGCAGACCACACTCGGGCACACCTACGTCCGCTCCCTGATGCGCAGCCAACTGCGGGCCGCGCTCACCGTCTTCGCCGTGCTCATCCTCCTCGTGGGCCCGCTGCCACTGGTGTTCACCGTGATGGGAGACAGTTCGAGCCTCGAATGGATCGTGCTCGGCTTCTGCATCTACCCGCCTCTGGTGCTGCTCGCCCGCTGGTACGTGCGCCGCGCCGACCGCAACGAGAAGGACTTCGTCCGCCTCGTCGAGGACCGCTGAGTCCGTGAACGAGAACTACGCCGTACCGGCGGTCGCCCTCGTGGTCGTCGCGACAGTCTTCGTGGGCGCCTTCGGGCTGCGCATCTCCCGCACCACCTCGGACTTCTACGTGGCCTCGCGCACGGTCGGCCCCCGGCTGAACGCGGCCGCCATCAGCGGCGAGTACCTCTCCGCCGCCTCCTTCCTCGGCATCGCGGGCCTCGTCCTCGTCCAGGGCCCCGACATGCTCTGGTACCCCGTCGGCTACACCGCCGGCTATCTCGTCCTGCTGATCTTCGTCGCGGCCCCGCTGCGCCGCTCCGGCGCGTACACCCTGCCCGACTTCGCCGAGGCACGTCTCGCCTCGCAGGGCATGCGCCGGCTGGCCGGAGCCTTCGTCGTCGGCGTCGGCTGGCTGTACCTGCTGCCCCAGCTCCAGGGCGCGGGGCTGACGCTGAACGTGCTGACCGGGGCGTCCAAGTCCCTCGGCGGCGTCATCGTCGCGGTCGTCGTGGTGGCGACCGTCGCCGCGGGCGGCATGCGCAGCATCACCTTCGTGCAGGCCTTCCAGTACTGGCTCAAGCTCACCGCCCTGCTCGTCCCCGCGCTCTTCCTCGTCCTCGCCTGGCAGGACGACGGGGCCCCGCGCGACGCCTTCGACGAACCGGCCAGATTCCGCGAGCACCGGGTCGTGCGCGTCGACGCCGGACTCGACCTCAAGCTCGACGGGCCGCTGACCGTCACCGCGGACGGCACGGTCGACGGCGTCCGGTACGAGGCCGAGCGGCTGCGGCTGCCCACCGGCGTCCACCGCATCGAGGAGGGCACCCGGCTGGCCTTCACCAAGGGCGACCCCGTGCCCGTCGCCGACCGCGGCGGCAACGGCGGCATGTCCACCTCGCTGGCCGAGGGCCGCGAGGAACGCCCGCTCTACGCCACGTACGGGCTGATCCTCGCCACCTTCCTCGGCACCATGGGGCTGCCGCACGTCGTGGTCCGCTTCTACACCAGCCCGAACGGCGTGGCCGCCCGCCGCACCACCGTCGTCGTGCTCGGCCTGATCGGCGCCTTCTACCTGCTGCCCCCGGTCTACGGCGCACTGGGGCGCCTGTACGCCCCCGAGCTCACCCTGACAGGGGACGCCGACGCCGCCGTACTGCTGCTGCCCGACCGGGTGATCGGCGGGCTCGGCGGGGACCTGCTCGGCGCGCTGGTGGCCGGCGGGGCCTTCGCCGCCTTCCTGTCCACGGCGTCGGGTCTGACCATGGCGGTGGCGGGCGTGCTCACCCAGGACGTGCTGCCCTCCCGGGGCGTACGGCACTTCCGGCTCGGCACGGTCCTCGCCATGATCATGCCGCTCGCGGCGAGCATGCTCGTGGGCGGACTGCCGGTCGCCGACGCCGTGGGGCTCGCCTTCGCGGTGTCCGCCTCGTCGTTCTGCCCGCTGCTCGTCCTCGGCATCTGGTGGCACCGGCTCACACCGCCCGGCGCCGCCGCCGGGATGCTCGTCGGCGGCGGCTCGGCGCTCCTCGCCGTCGCGGCCACCATGGCCGGCTTCCCGGGGACGGGCGCACTGCACGCGCTCCTCGCCTGGCCCGCGCTGTGGTCGGTGCCGCTGGGCTTCCTCACGATGGTGCTGGTATCACTGGCCACGCCCCGGCGGGTGCCGGCCGGTACGGCGGCGATCCTCGCCCGGTTCCATCTGCCGGAGGAACTGGCCCAGGGACAGGTACGCACGGAGGTCAAGGCATGAGTCAGGGCATGAGCGGTTTCCTGGCGGGATTCTGTGTGGCCGTGCTCCCGCTGCTGGCGGCCGGCTTCTGGTACGGCAGGCGCACCGCGCGCTCGCCGAACCCCGGTGGCCTCGGCACCCCCGTCGAGCACGCCACCTTCGAGACCCTGCACACCGCCTCGCTCGCCGCGCCGCCGCTGCGTGCGGGCCTGACCGGGGAGACGGCCCGCAAGTCCGCGCGGCGGCTGCGCACCCTGCTCGGCACCGACGCGCTCTGCCTCACCGACCAGGACACCGTGCTGGCCTGGGAAGGCGCGGGCGAGCATCACCGGGAGCAGATCATGGAGCGGATCGGCGGCCCGCTGGAGACCGGCCGCGGTGAGGCCTTCCGGCTGACCTGCGACGAGCCGTACTGCCCGCTCCGCTGGGCCGTCGTCGCACCGCTCACCGTCGACGACCGGGTGCACGGGGCGCTCGTCGCCTGCGCGCCCCGCGAGTCCGCCGTGCTGGTACGGGCCACCGGAGAGGTCGCCCGCTGGGTGTCGGTCCAGCTGGAACTCGCCGATCTCGACCGGTCCCGTACGCGGCTGATCGAGGCCGAGATCAGGGCACTGCGGGCCCAGATATCCCCGCACTTCATCTTCAACTCGCTCGCGGTGATCGCGTCGTTCGTCCGTACCGACCCCGAGCGGGCCCGCGAACTCCTCCTGGAGTTCGCCGACTTCACCCGCTACTCGTTCCGCAGGCACGGCGACTTCACCACCCTGGCCGACGAACTCCACGCCATCGACCACTACCTGGCGCTGGTCCGGGCCCGCTTCGGCGACCGGCTCGCGGTCACCCTGCAGATAGCCCCCGAGGTGCTGCCGGTGACCCTGCCCTTCCTCTGTCTGCAGCCGCTCGTCGAGAACGCCGTGAAGCACGGCCTGGAAGGCGGCACGGGCAAGGTGTTCGAGAGCCGCATCAGCATCAGCGCACAGGACGCGGGAGCCGAGGCGCTCGTCGTCATCGAGGACGACGGCCCCGGCATGGACCCCGGCCGGCTGCGCCGCATCCTGGCCGGCGAGGCCAGCTCCTCGGACGGCATCGGTCTCTCGAACGTCGACGACCGCCTGCGGCAGGTGTACGGCGACGACTACGGCCTGGTCATCGAGACCGCCCCGGGCGCGGGCATGAAAATCACCGCCCGCTTGCCGAAATACCAGCCGGGCGTGCACTCGGCGGGAGGACTGTCCCGCGAATGAGCCCCGCGAACGACCCCCGGGAAAGATCTGCCGAGCTTTCAAGCTCGGCAGATCTTTCCCGGGGGACCGGTCGCGGGGCGTCTCAGGTGGGGCGCGAGGCCACCATCGCCAGTGTGATCAGGCCGAGCACCACCCAGCCGAACCACAGCCAGCCGCTGCTGCCGAGCGCCACCGTGTAGCCGGTGATCATCACCAGGCTGCCGACGGTGAGTACTCCCATGGTCTTCGTTGAACCGGGCATCGCAACACCCTCCTCATGGTTCGTCCCTCTCCATGGTGCCCCCGTCGGCGCGAATCGCAGCACGGACCACCAAATGTGTCCGCATAAAGAAGCTCAGCGACTGCGTGCGGCGAGCGAGGCCAGATAGGCGTTGTACGCCTCAAGCTCCTTGTCGCCGTCACGGTCGGCGGCCCGGTCCGAACGCCGTGCCTGCCGTTCCTCGGACCGGTGCCACTGGAAGAGCAGCGCGAGCAGCACGAGCACGGACGGGATCTCGCTGAAGGCCCAGGCGATGCCGCCCGCCGCGGTCTGGTCGGCGAGCGCGTCGATGCCCAGCGACGCGACCGGGTTCTTGTACGTCTCGACCATCGGTTCGGATGCCATCATCAACGCGATGCCGAAGAACGCGTGGAACGGCATGCCGGCGAACAGCTCCAGCATCCGCATCAGATAGCCGGGCCGGTGCGGGCCGGGATCGACGCCCATGATCGGCCAGAAGAAGACCAGGCCGACGGCGAGGAAGTGGCACATCATCGCGATGTGGCCCGTCCTGGACTCCATCAGGAAGTCGAAGATCGGGGTGAAGTACAGCGCGTACAGGCTGGCGATGAACAGCGGGATCGTGAACGCCGGATGCGTGACGATCCGCATGAACCAGCTGTGCAGCAGCATCAGGAGCAGCTCGCGCGGCCCCTTGCGGTCGCGGCCCGCGGCCGGCAGCGCGCGCAGCGCGAGGGTGATCGGCGCGCCGAGCAGGAGCAGGATCGGCGACAGCATGCTGATCACCATGTGCTGCACCATGTGCACGCTGAACATGACCATGCCGTATTCGTTGAGCCCGGTGCAGAGCACGAGCATGACGCTCAGGACGCCGACGACGAACGCCACGGTCCGCCCGACCGGCCACGCGTCACCGCGCCGCACCAGCCGCGTCACCCCCCACCCGTACAGGGCGAGCCCCACGAGGCAGGCGACGAGGAAGAACGGGTCCGGGGACCATTCGAGCCCCCGCCCCAGCGTGAACGGCGGCAGATCCATGGTCGTGCCGTGCCCGCTGTGATCCATCCGCCGGCTCCTGTTTCGTACGGGTTGAGCGCTGTCTGTCCGAACCCAGACTAGAACCGCCCCCGGTCACGTCGGCGACCGGGGGGCGCCCCCGAAGGGGCGCGGGGAACTGCGCGATCAGCCACGACGAACCCGCAGCCGACGACTCCCCTAAAGCACACACTCCGCCTCGGCGTACCGGTCATCCGGAACCGTCTTCAGCGTCTCCACGGCCTTGGCGAGCGACACCATCACGATGTCCGTCCCCCGCAACGCGGTCATGTGGCCGAACTCACCCCGGTGCACAGCCTCCACCGCATGCCACCCGAACCGCGTCGCGAGCACCCGGTCGTACGCGGTAGGCGTACCCCCGCGCTGGACGTGCCCGAGGATCACCGGCCGGGCCTCCTTGCCGAGGCGCTCCTCCAGCTCGATGGAGAGCTGCCGGGCGATGCCCGCGAAGCGCTCGTGGCCGTAGACGTCCTTGCGGCCCTCGTCGTACGTCATCGTGCCCTCGCGGGGCTTCGCGCCCTCCGCGACGACGACGATGGCGAACTTCTTGCCCGCGGAGAAGCGTTCGCCAACCTTCGCGGTCAACTCCGCGATGTCGAAGGGCCGTTCCGGCACGACGATCGCGTGGGCGCCCGCGGCCATACCGGAGTGCAGCGCGATCCAGCCGGTGTGCCGGCCCATGACCTCGACGATCAGGACACGCTGATGGGACTCGGCGGTGGTCTTCAGCCGGTCGAGGGCCTCGGTGGCGACACCCACGGCCGTGTCGAAACCGAAGGTGACATCCGTGACCGCGATGTCGTTGTCGATGGTCTTCGGCACGCCGACGATCGGCAGGCCGCTGTCCGACAGGAGACGGGCCGCCTTGAGCGTGCCCTCGCCGCCGATCGGGATGATCGCGTCGAGCCCGAGCTCCTCGACGTGGCCCCGGGCCTGCTCCACACCGTTGCGCAGATGCGCGGGCTGGACCCGGGAGGAACCGAGCATCGTGCCGCCGCGAGCCAGGATGCCGCTCACCGCGTCGAGGTCGAGCTTGAGGTAGTCGCCTTCCAGAAGGCCTTTCCAGCCGTCCCGGAAGCCGATGACCTCGTCGCCGTGGTCGACGACGGCGCGGTGTACGACGGACCGGATGACGGCGTTCAGACCGGGGCAGTCGCCGCCGGACGTGAGGACACCAATGCGCATAGTCCGAAATACCTTCTCAACGTGGGCCGGGAACCGGACCACGCTGTCCGGCTGGACGCGGCCACCCTACCGGCGGCAGGGGGCGCGCCCACACTGTGCGTCCGCCTGCTGGACGTGCCCGCACAGGTGAGCGGACACATCGCCGGATGGGCTGTCCCTGTGAGGTCAGGCAGGCTGCTGAGCAGCCGTGATGCGTTCGGAGCGGAGCGCCTCGTACCACCGGTCGTCGATCGGCGGCAGCGCGTTCACATCGAGCGCCAGCTTGAGCAGCAGATCCGCGATCAGCGGGTTCCGGGCGAGCACGGGCCCGTGCATGTACGTACCGAAGACCGTGTCGTTGTACGCGCCCTCCGTGCCGTCGCCCGTGCCGTTGCCCTTGCCGAGCCGCACGTTCGCGAAGGGGCGGGCGGTGGGGCCGAGGTGGGTGACGCCCTGGTGATTCTCGAAGCCGGTCAGCGGGGGCAGACCCAGGCGCGCGTCGATGTCGCCCAGCACGTCACCGACGCACCGCTCGCCCTCACCGCGCGTGGAGTGCACGTCGAGCAGGCCGAGGCCCGGCTCGCGCTGGCCGAGGTCGTTGATGAACTCGTGGCCGAGGATCTGGTAGCCGGCGCACACAGAGAAGACGATCGCGCCGTTGCCGACCGCGCGCTCCAGACCGCCGTCGCGGCGCAGCCGCTCGGACGCCAAGCGCTGCGGCCGGTCCTCGCCGCCGCCGATGAGGTAGATGTCACCCGAAGTCGGGATCGGCTGGTCGCTGCGTACGTCGAGACGGGCCACGTCCAGACCGCGCTGGCGGGCCCGGCGCTCGACGACGAGCGCGTTGCCCTGGTCGCCGTACGTGCTCAGCAGGTCCGGGTAGATCCACACCAGCCGCAGGCTGTTGTCACTCATTCTCTTCGTCCTCCGGGGTTCAGTTGCCGACACGACGCCTCAGGTCCTGGAAAGCGGTGTAGTTCGCGACGACCTCGATGCGTCCGGGCGGTGCCTGCTGCACGGCCTGGTCGAGGTTGTCGCAGACCTGGAACTGCTGGTTGGCGACCTCCAGACGAACGGCGAGGTCCAGCTTGCGGTCGCCGAGAACGAAGATCGGGTGGCCGGTGAGCTGGGTGTAGTCGACGTCCCACAGCCAGGAGGTGTCGGTGCCGTCAGCGCCGCGCGCGTTCACCGACAGGATCACCGGGGTCGGCGGCGGGTCGATCAGGGAGAACGTCTCCAGCCAGCCCGCCGGGTTCTTGGCGAGCAGCAGACGCAGGTCGCGCTGCATGAACTGCACCACGTCGTAGCGCCCGGCCACGGCCTGGACCTTGTACATGCGTTCCAGGGCGACCTGCGGCGGTACGCCGAAGACGGCGGCGACGGCTGCCGACGAGGCGGCGTTGGCCTTGTTGGCGCGGCCCGGCAGCTGGAGGTGGATCGGCCAGGCCGAACCGTGCGGGTCCAGGACGTAATCACCGGAGAGCGCCCAGCTCGGCGTGGGGCGGCGGAAACCGCAGTCGCCGCAGAACCAGTCGTCGCCGGGGCGCTGCATCACACCGCCACAGGACGGGCAGGACCAGGCGTCGTCCTTCCACATCTGACCGGCGGCCACCCACACCACGTTCGGCGAGGAGGACGCGGCCCAGACGACCAGCGGATCGTCGGCGTTGGCGACGACGACGGCCTTGGACCCGGCCAGGCCCTCACGCCAGTGCTCGGCCATCATGCGGGTCTCGGCGGCGCGGTCGAGCTGGTCGCGCGAGAGGTTGAGCAGCGCGATGCACTTCGGGTCTGTGTCGCGCGCCACCCCGGAGAGGTACTTCTCGTCGACCTCGATGACGGCGAACCGCGAGTCGGAGCCGCCGGCCAGCGCCGAGGTGATACCGGCGGGCATGTTCGCGCCCAGCGCGTTCGAGACGACGGGCCCCGCGGCCTGCAGCGCCTCGGCGATCAGCCGTGTCGTGGTGGTCTTGCCGTTGGTG
>NZ_LIPP01000102.1 GCF_001418335.1 Streptomyces aurantiacus
CTGGAACCCCGACTGGTTCAAAGCCTTCCTCGGCGTCATGCTCCTGCTCGCCGCCCTCGTCAATCTGTGGGTCCGCCGCCAGGCAACCCGGAGGTAACCCACCATGACCGACAACACCACCTCCTCCACCGACACGGACACCGGTACCGGCGCCGACAGCACCGCGCCCGCCGACACGACGGACAAGGTCCAGGACACGGGCACGGACAAGGCCCAGGCCCCCGCCGCGGCCGACCGCACGGCCGAGGACGGGCAGCCGATCGTCCAGTTGCGCGCGGCCGGCAAGGCGTACGGCAACGTCCGCGCCCTGCACGGCGTGGACCTGGCCGTCCACCCCGGCCAGGTCACCTGCGTCCTCGGCGACAACGGCGCCGGCAAGTCGACGCTCATCAAAATCATCTCGGGCCTGCACCAGCACACCGAGGGCGCCTTCCTCATCGACGGCGAGGCGGTACGGCTGAACACCCCGCGCGAGGCCCTCGACAGGGGCATCGCCACCGTCTACCAGGACCTGGCCACCGTCCCGCTGATGCCGGTGTGGCGCAACTTCTTCCTCGGCTCGGAGATGACCAAGGGGCCCTGGCCCGTCCGCCGCCTGGACATCGCTGCCATGAAGGAGACCGCGGACACCGAACTGCGCGCCATGGGCATCGTCCTGGACGACCTCGACCAGCCCATCGGCACCCTCTCCGGCGGCCAGCGCCAGTCCGTGGCCATCGCCCGCGCCGTCTACTTCGGCGCCCGCGTCCTCATCCTGGACGAGCCCACCGCCGCCCTGGGCGTCAAGCAGTCCGGCGTCGTCCTCAAGTACATCGCCGCCGCCCGCGACCGCGGCCTGGGCGTCATCTTCATCACCCACAACCCCCACCACGCCTACATGGTCGGCGACCACTTCAGCGTCCTGCGCCTGGGCACCATGGAACTCTCCGCCTCCCGCGCCGACGTCACCCTCGAAGAACTCACCAACCACATGGCCGGCGGCGCCGAACTCGCCGCACTCAAGCACGAACTGGCCCAGGTCCGCGGCGTCGACGTCGACGAACTCCCCGAGGAGCAGGATCTCAAGGCGCCCCTCGCGGCATCGGAGGGAAAGTCCTGATGGCCTCTGGCGGAACTGGCGGAACACTCGGCGTGGCCGTCATCGGCACCGGCCGGATGGGAGCCGACCATGTGCGCCGGCTCCACGAGGTGACGAACGGGGCCCGGGTGGCCGCGGTCGTGGACATCGACGCGGAACGGGTCAAGCGGATCGCCGACGGCATCGAGGGCTGCTCCGCCTACACCGACCCGGCCGCCGCGATGGCAGCGGACGGCGTCGACGCCGTGCTGATCGCCTCCCCCGGGCCCGCTCACGAGGCGGCCCTGCTCACCGCCTTCGGGCACGACCTGCCCGTCCTGTGCGAGAAGCCGCTCACGCCCGGCCCGGCCTCGGCCCTGCGCATCATGGACGCCGAACAGCGGCTCGGACACCGCCGGCTGCAGGTGGGGCTTCATGCGCCGGTACGACGCCGAGTACACGCAGCTCAAGTCGCTGCTGGAGACGGGCCGCCTTGGCCGGCCGCTGATGCTGCACAACCGGCACCGCAATGTGTCGGCCCCGCCCGGCTTCACCAGCGAGATGCTCATCAGCGACTCCGTCGTGCACGAGATGGACATCACCCGCTGGCTGCTCGGTCAGGAGATCACCGCGGTCACCGTGCTGAAGCCGACGCCGTCGGGAAACGCCCCGCAGGGCGTGCAGGACCCGCAGCTCGTGCTGTTCGAGACCTCGGGCGGCGCGATCGTGGACGTCGAGATCAACGTCAACTGCGGCTTCGGGTACCAGGTGCAGGCCGAGGTGGTCTGCGAGCGCGGTACGGCCCGTATCGGTGACGGGCACGCCCTGGTCACGAACATGGCGGGCCACTGGGGAGGCACCATCGCCCAGGACTTCGTGGAGCGCTTCGAGGACGCGTACGACCGCCAGATGCAGGCCTGGGTGGACGCCACCCGACGCGGCGAGGTCACGGGCCCCAGCGCCTGGGACGGCTACGCCACGACCGCGATCGTCGATGCAGGCATCCGCGCCCAAAAGGAGGGCGGCCGCATAGAGGTGGACCTCCTCCCTCGCCCACCTTTCTACAACTGAGCAGAGCAGGAAGCTTTTAAGGGGCGCGCCCCTTCAGGGCCGCGAGGAACTGCGCCGAGCAGGCCGCTTTTAAGGGGCGCGGCGAACTGCGCGACCAGCCGACGACGGCCTGAGGACGACGAACGCCGAACAGACGGGGGCCGCCAAGGCCGGCAGGTCCTGGCGGCTCCACCGTCGGACGACTACACGCCCCGCAACTCCGTACGCGGCCGGGGCCGAAACCCCGCACCCCGATAGCAGTCGTCGATCAGCCGCATCGTCGCCACCGCATCCGCCGCATCGAGCGGCAGCGACAACGGCGCCCGACCCCGCACATGCGCCGCGAACGCCTCCAACTGGTACATGTACGAGGGCCTCTTGCCGAGCTGCTCGGTCCGCTCCCCCTCCGGAGTACGTACCACGACACGGTCGTCCCGGTGCGGCAGGACGAAGTTCATCGCGGTCGCCTCGCCACGGGCGCCGACGATCCGGCAGGTCATCCGGACCTCGCCGTGGTCCATGTGGCAGCGGGCCGTACCGGTGGCGCCGCCCGGGAACGCCACGTCCGCGTCCAGCCACTCGTCGACCTCAGGAGCGCCCGCGCGCCCACCGCCCCTGGCGCCGACCAGGGTGGGCTCCCCGCCCGCCCAGGGGGCGAGCGCACGCAGGGCGTGCAGGCCGTAGCAGCCGAGGTCCATGAGGGCGCCGCCGGCGAGCGGCAGCGACCAGCGGGGGTCCTCGGCGGGCGGGGCGGGAACGGCGACGAGCGTCTCGACGTGCCGCAGCTCCCCGAGCTCGCCCGACAGACGGTGCCCGCCTTGCCGGCAGCGTCCAGGACCTCGACGGCCTCCTCGGTGATGCTCGCGGAGGGCTTCTCCGTCAGCACATGCTTGCCCGCGGCGAGCGCGGCGAGGTTCCACGGCCCGTGCAGGCCGTTCGCCAGGGGGTTGTAGACCACCTCGACCCCGGGGTCGGCGATCAGTTCGGCGTACGAGTCCAGGACCCGTTCGACGTCGTGCTCGGCGGCGAAGGTCTCGGCCCGGGACCGGTCGCGGGCGGCCACCGCCACGAGACGGTGGCCGGTCGCACGGGCCGGGCCGACGAGGGACAGCTCGGCGATGCGGGCGGCGCCCAGCACTCCGATGCGCAGTGGTTCGACCGGGATCGTCATGCGCCGCGTACCTCCTTGATCGTCACGGTGCGGTGCTCACGCAGGAACAGGGTGCAGGCGTCGGCGATCCAGCCCGCCTCCAGCGCGTCGGCGACGGTGCACGGCGAGGTCCGCCGGCCGGCGACGACCTCGGTGAACGCGCTCAGTTCGGCACGGTACGCCTCGGCGAAGCGGTCCATGAAGAAGTCGTGCGGGGTGCCCGCGGGGAAGGTGACGCCGGGCTCGACGGAGCGCAGCGGCAGCTTGTCCTCCAGGCCGACGGCGATGCTGTCCTGGAAGCCGTGCAGTTCCATGCGCACGTCGTAACCGCGCGCGTTGTGGCGGGAGTTGGAGACCACGGCGAGCGTGGCGTCGTCCAGCGTGAGGATCGCCGCGGTGGTGTCGGCGTCGCCGGCCTCGGCGATGTAGGGCTCCCCACAGTTGCTGCCGGTCGCGTACACCTCGGTGACCTCGCGCCCGGTGACCCAGCGGATGATGTCGAAGTCGTGCACGGAGCAGTCGCGGAAGATGCCTCCGGAGGAGGCGATGTACGCGGCCGGGGGCGGCGCCGGGTCCAAAGTGGTGGACCGTACGGTGTGCAGCGGGCCCAGTTCGCCGCTTCGGACGGCGTCGCGGGCGGCCACGAACCCGGCGTCGAAGCGCCGGTTGTAGCCGATCTGGATCTCGACACCGCTGTCACGCACGGCGTCGAGGACGTCGACGCCCTCCTTCATGGTGCGGGCGACGGGCTTCTGATCGCGACGCTCGGCCGGATCGCCAGGCGCGGCTCGCAGGGCGTGACCCTCAAGGTCCCGGACGTACCGGAGGTCACGGCGGCCGTCGGCAGGCTGGTGGGCGCGGGCATCCCGGTGGTGACCCTGGTGACCGACCTGCCCGCCAGTGGCTGGGCGAGGGCCCGGGGCACGTCCTGACCACCATCAACCGCGGCTTCTACCGCGGCGAGGAGGAGCGCGAGATGGGGTTCAGGGCCACCCTGCGGACGCTGCGTCCGGCCCGGCGGCTGGCCGAGGTCACCGACAGCGACGGCCTGGACGCCACCCAGTACGACCTGGTGCTCGCCGCGCTCCGGCAGGACCCGGACATCAGGGCCGTCTACTCGATGGGCGGGGGCAACAACGCCACGCTCGACGCCTTCGACGCCGTCGGCCGGGAGTGCGCCGTCTTCGTCGCGCACGACCTGGACCACGACAACGCCCGGCTGCTGCGCGCCGGGCGCCTGTCCGCGGTGCTCCACCACGATCTGCGCCAGGACATGCGGACCGCCTGCCAGGCCGTCATGCGGGCCCACGACGCCCTGCCCGTCGACCCGGCGCCCCTGCTCCCGTCGGCGATCCAGGTCGTGACGCCGTACAACATGCCGCCCGAGCCACCCCTGACCGACGGCCGCGCCGGCGCTCAGGGGTGACGGACGTGGTGGACCGGGCCGCGCCCCGGCCGGGCGAGCCCCGGCGGCCGGAGGTTTCAGCCGGCCGGGGGTTTCAGCTGTTGGGACGCAGCGTCCAGACGACGGTCATCTCGCCGGTCACGGCGCCGTCCTCGCGCTGGATGACGACGGCCACCGGGAACTCCGGGCGCTGTCCCGCGTCGAGTTCGGCGACGACGTCGGCGACGGGGCGCCCCAGTGTGGCGGTGGCGGTGACAGGTCCCCTGGCCAGTTTCCTGAACGCGATCTCGGCGGACACGGCCAGCGGCACGGCCCGCGCGAGCTGGTCCCCGAACGCGGCCAGCACGACCGCCCCGCTCGCCGACTCCCCGAGCGTGAACATGGCTCCGGCGTGGGGCCCGCCCACGTGATTGTGGTACTCGCTCTGATCGGGCAGCGCGAGCACGGCCTTCTCCGGGGTGGTGTGGAGATACTCCAGCTTCAGGGTCCTGACCATCGGCACCGTGGCGGCGAGCATCTCGCCGATCGACATCTGATCTGCGCTCATGACCGCATGTTACCCACGAGTAGAGAATCTCGAACCCGCGAGTTCCGCAGGAGGACCCTTGGCACCGGTACGTCCGCATAAGGGCCCATCCGACGCCCGATCCGGTACGTGCCTGACGAGGGGCAGTGACCGAACCGTGTCCGGGGCGGCACTAGGGTTACTGGCCATGTGGCCAGGAAACCAGCCGCCCGGGGGCGAGCAGAACCCGCAGGACCCGAACCGAAATCCGTACCAGCAGCCGGGGTACCAGCAGCCGAATCCGTATCAGCAGAGCGGATATCAGCAGACCGGACCTCAGCAGCAGGCTCCGTACCCGCAGCCGGGGCAGCCCGGCTGGAGCGCGCCCGGTGCGCCGCAGCCGCCGGAGGGCGGTGGCCGGAACCGGACGAAGATCGTCGCGATCGTGGCCGCGACGGCCGTGGTCGTCGCGGCCGGTGTGACGGGCGTGCTGGTCCTGGGCGGCGACAAGGACGACGAGGCCGACGGCGACAAGGGCAAGGCGACGCAGTCGCCGTCCACCGGCGCGGCCAAGGACCCCAGCGCGTCCGCGTCCACCGGTGAGGACAACCCGCGCGGCACGGACGCCGAGCAGCCGACGATCGCGGGCTGGAAGGTCGTCATCAATCCCCGCTTCGGCACGATGTTCGACGTGCCCGCCGAGTGGGAGATCGAGAGCACCGACACGAGCGTCGGCTTCGAGTGGGAGGAGAAGGGCAAGACCGACCGCACCACGGTCACCGCCCCCGCCTACCTCAAGTCCAAGTGGTGCACCAGCGACAGCGACAAGGACGGCCGCGAGGAGGACACGGCCCTCGCCACCGTCGGAACACGCGGCGAGAACGGCGCCAAGGACGCGGGCGAGGCGGCCGAGACCCGCGTGCCGTGGTGGATCTTCGGTGGCTACACGCAGCCCGACAAGAAGAGCGTGAAGTGGGACAAGGCGAAGTCGTACACGACGAAGTCGGGCCTTGAGGGCAGCGTCGCCACCGCGCACTCCAGCAACACGCCGCAGAACGAGAAGTGCGACAGCGAGGGCAAGGCCATCACCTTCGCGTTCAAGAACGGCGCGGGCGATTTCGTCACCTGGAACCTGTACGGCGCCAAGGGTGTGAAGGACGAGATTCCCGAGGCGACCGTCCAGAAGATCCTGAACACCGTGCGCCTCACCAAGGACGCACCGACGGACAGCTAAGGGCTGTCCCGTAACTCCCGGCCCACCCTTTCCCTTTACGGACACCTGCCCGATCCTCTTTCCGCCGCGCTCCGTGGCGGAACGGCGGGAACCGTGCGGGAGACCGACAACTCGTTTGGCAAGTCGGCCGGGCGCCGGGGATAGTCGCCGGGTGGACCCCGCTGCCGACTCCCCCGCCCGCTCGCGCCGCCCCTCCTGGGCGGGCCGCAACTACACCCTGCTGACCGCCGCCGCGGTCGTGACGAACCTGGGCAGCCAGGGCGCGTTGATCGCGGCGGCGTTCGCCGTCCTGGACGAGGGCGGCGACGGCGGCGACGTGGGTCTGGTGGCGGCGGCCCGCACCCTGCCGCTCGTACTCTTCCTGCTGATCGGCGGCGCGGTCGCGGACCGTCTCCCGCGGCACCGCGTGATGGTCGCGGCCAACACCCTCAACTGCCTCTCCCAGGCGGCCTTCGCGGCACTCGTGCTCTCCGGTGAGCCCCGGCTCTGGCAGATGATGCTCCTCACCGCGCTCGGCGGCACCGGCCAGGCGTTCTTCAACCCGGCGGCCGAGGGCATGCTGCTCTCCTCCGTCAGCGGCCAACAGGCCGGCCGCGCCTTCGCCGTGTTCCGCCTCGCGATGCACGGCGCGGGTCTCGGCGGCGCGGCGCTCGGCGGCGTCATGGTCGCGCTGGTCGGTCCTGGCTGGGTGCTCGCCGTGGACGCGCTGGCCTTCGCGGTCGCCGGCGCCCTGCGCGCCTTCCTCGACGTCGGCCACATACCGCCCCGGGTGCCGGGCACCGGCATGCTCACCGACCTCCGCGAGGGGTGGCAGGAGGTCGTCGGGCGGCCCTGGCTGTGGACGATCGTCGCGCAGTTCTCGGTCGTGGTGGCCGTCGTCGGCGCCTCCGAGGCGGTGTACGGCCCCCTGGTCGCCCGGGACAGTCTCGGCGGCGCCGGTCCGTGGGGCCTGGCCCTCGCCGCGTTCGGCGCCGGCACCGTCGGGGGTGCGCTGCTGATGATGCGCTGGAAGCCCCGGCGGCTGCTGTTCGCCGGCACGCTCTGCGTGTTCCCGCTCGCCCTGCCGCCTGCCGCGCTCGCCGTACCGGTCCCGGTGGGTGTCCTGTGCGCGGTGATGTTCGTGACCGGCGCCGCCATAGAGGTGTTCGGCGTCTCCTGGATGACCGCGCTGCACCAGGAGATACCGGAGGACAAGCTCTCCCGCGTCTCGGCGTACGACTGGTTCGGCTCGATCGCCATGGTCCCGCTCGCCACCGCCCTCGCGGGCCCGGCGGAGTCCCTTTTCGGCCGTACGGCGGCCCTGTGGGGCTGCGCGGTCCTGGTCGTCGTGGTGACGGCGGCGGTGCTGTTCGTGCCCGACGTGCGCAATCTGACGCGGCGCACGAAGGAAGTCACGAGGGAAGTGACGAAGGAAGTGACGCAGGGCATGCCGGCGAAGAGCGAGCCGGTGCTCTCCGAGAGCTGAGCGCCGGGCCCGGCGCTCAGCCGATGCTGAACGCCCCGGCCGGCGGCTCAGGCGACG
This sequence comes from Streptomyces aurantiacus, assembly GCF_001418335.1. Lineage (GTDB taxonomy): Bacteria > Actinomycetota > Actinomycetes > Streptomycetales > Streptomycetaceae > Streptomyces > Streptomyces aurantiacus. The sequence continues at coordinate 7,924 of NZ_LIPP01000102.1, forward strand.
GCACCGCGTCCTCGTCCCGTACGGGCTTGGCGTCCCCCATGAAGACCCGCAGCGTGTCCCCGTGCTCGACCCGCGCCGGAAAGGCGTCGGAGGCCGTGCGGCGCATGAGGGTGGCGGTGTCCAGCGGCCGGTGCGAGGCCACGAGCACCGCGTTCCCGAAGCGGCGACCGCGCAGCACCCCCGGCTCGGCGATCAGCACGAGCTCCTCGAACACGGTGGAGAACGTGGCGAGTTGGGAGCGCAGGAAGGCGAAGGGCGCGGCGTCGGCGAGGTTGGCCAGGTACACGCCGTCGGCCCGCAGGACCCGCGCGGTCTGTCGCGCGTACGCCGCCGAGGTCAGATGCGCGGGCACCCGGGAGCCGCCGAAGACGTCGGCGACCAGGACGTCCGCGGAGGCGGCGGGGGCGGTTTCGAGCCAGGCCCGGGCGTCCGCGCCGTGCAGCGCGATGCCCGCCTCCGCGGGGACGGGCAGCCGCTCGACGACGAGGTCAAGGAGCCCGCTGTCGGCCTCGACCACGTCCTGCCGGGACCCCGGCCGGGTCGCGGCGAGATACCGGGGCAGGGTGAGCGCCCCGCCGCCGAGGTGCAGCGCGTCCAGCGGACGCCCGGGCTCCGCGACCGTGTCGAGGACGTGCCCGAGCCGTCGCGCGTACTCGAACTCCAGGTACGTCGGCTCGTCCAGGTCGACGTACGACTGCGGGGCCCCGTCGACCGTCAGCAGCCAGGCCCGCTTCCGGTCGACGTCCGGCATCAGCTTGGCGGTCCCGTGATCGACGGTCCTGGTCACGGGTATCGGCTCGTCGTCCACGGGTCCCATTGTGCCCGCCCTCCGTGGGGTACAGAAGGCGGGCATCATGGCACCTGCCCGGCCGGCGCCGGTTAGCCGACGGCGGTCACCGTGCCGGCGCCGACCGTGCGGCCGCCCTCACGGATCGCGAAGCCGAGCCCCGGCTCCAGCGGTACCTCGCGCCCCAGCTCGACCGTCATGGTGACGGTGTCGCCGGGCCGCGCGACCGCGTTCTCACCGAGGTCGACGTCACCGACCACGTCCGCGGTGCGGATGTAGAACTGCGGCCGGTAGCCGGTGGACACCGGCGTCGTCCGCCCGCCCTCGCGCGCCGACAGGACGTAGACCTGCGCGGAGAAGCGACGGCCGGGGACGACGCTGCCGGGTGCCGCGACGATGTGACCGCGGCGCACGGCGTCGCGCGGGACGCCGCGCAGCAGCAGCGCCACGCTGTCGCCGGCCTGCGCCTCGTCCATCGGCTTGCCGAACGTCTCAAGCCCGGTGACCACCGTCTCCACGGCGGCGCCGAGCACTTCGACGCGGTCGCCCACCCTGACCGTGCCGCGCTCGACCGCGCCCGTGACGACCGTGCCGCGGCCCGTGATGGTGAGCACGTTCTCCACCGGCAACAGGAACGGCGCGTCCACGTACCGCTCGGGCATGGGCACGTACGTGTCCACGGCGTCGAGCAGCGCGCCGATCGCCTCGGTCCACCGGGGGTCGCCCTCCAGCGCCCTGAGTCCGGAGACCCGTACGACCGGTACGGAGTCGCCCCCGTAGCCGTGCGCGGTCAGCAGCTCGCGGACCTCCAGCTCCACGAGGTCGGCCAGCACGGTGTCGTCGCCGTCGTCGACGGCGTCGGCCTTGTTGAGCGCCACGACGATGTGGTCCACGCCCACCTGCCGGGCGAGCAGCACGTGTTCGGCGGTCTGGGGCATGATCCCGTCGAGCGCGGAGACCACGAGGATCGCCCCGTCGAGCTGGGCCGCGCCCGTGACCATGTTCTTGACGTAGTCGGCGTGGCCCGGCATGTCCACGTGCGCGTAGTGGCGGGTGTCGGTCTCGTACTCGACGTGCGCGATGTTGATGGTGATGCCGCGCGCGGCCTCCTCCGGCGCCCGGTCGATCCGGTCGAACGGTACGAAGGTGCCGGAGCCGCGCTCGGCGAGGACCTTGGTGATGGCGGCGGTCAGGGTGGTCTTGCCGTGGTCGACATGACCCATGGTGCCGATGTTCAGATGCGGTTTGGTGCGCACGTAAGCCGTCTTGGGCATGGCTGTACCTCGAAGCCTCTTCGGTGTCAGCGGAGCTGAGTGAATGGCCCCGGCGTCAGAACGGCCGGGACAGGGACCCCGAGGACTTGCCGACCCTCCCCCTGGGGGGTCCGCCGGACGATCCGGGGAGGGTCAGCTTCGCGCGCCTTCTGCGGCGGCCACGGTGATCAGGACGGCAGCCTTCGTGGCATCCGCGACTGCGGATGCTGCGTGAGGGAAGGCGTACCGGAACATGAGGCGATCATCGCCGACGGGCCCGGTCGCGTCGAATGGTTTTCCCGGCGGCGGGGCGGCCCGGGCCGGCCGGCCTGGTGCGCAGGCACCAGACACGTGAGCGGCTGGTCCGACCGCACCAGGAGAAGACGGCGGCCGGGCACGATGCCCGGCGGACACCGGAAGGACATGTTGGAGACGCGCGCATCTCGCGCGTTCCCCTTGCCAACCATGTCTGGAGTGATCAACAGGTGGCGGCGTCCGAAACCGTGATTTCCCCGGTCCGTATCGGGAGATGGTCCATCGGTGCCCTCGGCATCCTGGCGCTCTCCCTCGGCACCCTGCAGTCGGTGGTGGAGCCCGCGCTCCCGCTGCTGCAACGCGAGTTGGACGTCAGCCCTTCCGAAGGGGCGCTGATCGGCAACACGTTGCTCATCACCGGCGCGGTCGTCACACCCGTCGCCGGCAAACTCGGTGACCGCTTCGGCGGAAAGCGGGTGCTGGTCTGGCTGATGGCCGTGGTCTCGGCCGGTGGTCTGCTGGCAAGCCTGGCGCCGAACCTGCCGGTGCTGTTGCTCGGCCAGGTGTTGCAGGGCGTCATGGTGGGTGCGCTGCCGCTGTCGTTCATCCTGGTGCGCAAACACCTCCCGGCACGGGAGTCACAGGTGGCGATCGGTGTGGTCGTCGCGCTGTTCACGGGCGGCGGCATGGCGGGGATGCTGTTCGCCGGGCCGCTCGCGGAAACGCTGTCCTGGCACTGGATGTTCGCGCTGCCCACGATCCTGATCATCGCGACGACCCTGGTCGTGATGTGGCTGATGCCGCACGACCCGCCGATCCGGACGGACCACGGCATCGACTGGCCCGGCGTGGTCCTGCTGAGCGGCACGCTGCTCGCGTTCATGCTCGGGCTCGTGACGGTGACCCGGGAGGGCGGCCTGCCGCCCCTCGCGGTCGGCGCCATCGCGGTGGTCGTGATCGCTCTCGCGAGCGGATGGGTCGCCGTCGAGCGCCGGGCGGCCTCGCCGATGGTCGATCTGCGCATGCTGGCGAGGCCCGCGATGCGCAACGCGTTCGTGCTCACCTTCGTCATCACCACCAGTTCCGGGATGGTGGTCTTTCTGCTCCCGCAGCTGTTCGGGCTGTCGGCCGACGGGTACGGCTTCGGAGCCGACACCACCGACATCGGGCTGCTCCTGCTGCCCGGCGCCATCGCCGGCGCGCTGAGCGACTCGGTCGGCGGGATCGCGGCGCGGCGTTTCGGTCCGCGTCTCGTGGTCGTCCTGGGCACCGTCGTCACGACGGCCACGATGATCGCCCTGGCATCGCTGCACAGCGCGGAATGGCAGCTCTCGCTCGCGAAGGTGCTGACCGCGCTCGCCGCGGGCGTCGCTACCACGGCGTTGCTCGCCGGCATCGCCACCGCCGTCGACGCGAAGGACACCGGCATCGCCACCAGCCTGCTCGTGGTGACCCGCGTGATCGGCGTCGCCCTGGGCGCCCAGCTCGGCGCCGCGATCCTCGACGCCAGGACCGACTCGCTGACGGGCCTGCCGACCGAATCGGCCTTCGCCACGGGTTTCGTCGTCGCCGGCCTCGTCGCCGCACTGTCACTGATCGTTGTCCGCATCACGAGCAAAGAGGCCCACGCATGACACGTACCGGTCTGTCGATGGACGTGAGTACCGCCACGAAGCGCACGGTCCTGATCTCCGGGGCCAGCATCTCCGGGCCCGCGCTGGCGTACTGGCTGCACCGGGCCGGATTCGCGGTCACGGTGGTGGAGAAGGCAGGCGCGCTGCGTGGCGGCGGCTACCCGATCGACATCCGCGGTACCGCTACAGAGGTGGTCCGGCGGATGGGGGTCCTGCCGCGGCTGCGGGACGCTCACATCGACTCGCGCCGCTTCACCTTCCTCGCCGCGGGCGGCAGCGAGGTGGCCTCGGTCGGCGCGGGCGCCGTCGCCGGCAGCGTCGAGGGCCAGGACCTTGAGGTACGTCGGGGGGATCTGGCCACGATCCTCTACGCGACGGTGCGCGACGACGTGGAGTTCCTGTTCAACGACTCCATCGACGTCCTCGACCAGTCCGGACAGGACCGGTCCGGGCAAGGGGTCGACGTCACGTTCCGCAGTGGGCGACGGCGTTCGTTCGACCTGGTGGTCGGCGCCGACGGTATGCACTCGCAGACCCGGGAGGCGCTGTTCGGACCCGAGGAACAGTTCCACCGCTACCTCGGCTACGCCTTCGCCATCTTCACCATGCCGAACACCTTCGGGCTCTCCCGCGAGGTCGTGCTGTGGAACACCCCGGGGAAGGCCGCGGCCCTGTACGCCGTCGGGGACAACGACGAGCTGCACGCCTTCCTGAACTTCCACCGGCCGGAACCGCCGCTCCACGCCCTCCGGAACCCCGACGCCCAACGGGAACTGGTCGCCACGGTCTTCGCGGACGCGGGCTGGAAGGTCCCCGACATGGTCGACGCCATGCGCGACGCGGACGACCTGTTCTTCGACACGGCCGGTCAGATGCGCATGCCCCACTGGTCCAGCGGGCGCGTCGCGCTCGTCGGCGACGCCGCGTACGCACCCTCGTTCCTCACCGGACAGGGCTCCAGCCTCGCGCTGGTCGGTGCCTACATGCTCGCCCACTCCCTGGCCACGCACCGGGACCACACCGCGGCCCTCGCCGCCTACGAACGCGACACCCGCGAGTTCGTGGCCATGAACCAAGTACTGGTCGACAAAGGCTCGGCCACGCTCTTCCCCACCACGGCGGAGGCCCTGGAGCAGCGCGACACCATGCTGCGTGGCCTCGTCACCATGCCCTCCGCGACGGCGCGACCGGCCCACTCGGCCCTGACGCTGCCGGAGTTCGGCCGGCCGTGACCTGATGCACCGGGGCCGCAGACCGCCGGCCGCAAGCGCCGACCCCGCGGTTCAGTCGTCGGGGGCGGCGTGGGCCAGGCCCGTCCGGTAGGCGATGACGACGAGTTGGGCCCGGTCGCGGGCCTCCAGCTTCGTCATGGCGCGCTGCACATGGGCGCGGACGGTGAAGGGGCTGAGGAACATCCGCTCGGCGATCTCCTGGTTGGACAGGCCGGTCGCGACCAGGGCCACCATCTCGCGTTCGCGCGGGGTGAGCACGGCGAGCTGTTCGGGGTGGTGCGGCAGGGTGTCGTCCGGTGTGGACAGGAAACGGGCGACCAGGGAGCGGGTCGCGGCGGGCGACAGCAGAGTGTCGCCGCCTGCGATCGTCCGCACGGCGTCCAGCAGGTCCTCCGCCCCGATGCCCTTGCCGATGAAGCCGCCGGCCCCCGCGCGCAGCGCCTGGGCGACGTACTCGTCGGTCTCGTAGGTGGTGAGGATCAGGATGCGGCTGTCGCGCAGCTCGGGGTCCGCGCAGATCTGCGACGTGGCGGTGAGACCGTCCACCTCGGGCATCCGGATGTCCATGACCACCACGTCCGGGCGCAGCTCCCGGGTGAGTCTCACCGCCTCCCTGCCGTCGGCGGCCTCGCCGACCACGGTGATGTCGTCGGCGCTGTCGAGAAGCATCCGGAAGGCGCCGCGCAGCAGGGCCTGGTCGTCGGCGAGGAGCACGCGGAGCGTCACGGCGCCTCACCGGCCTCTCCACCGCCTGTCCGTCCGGTCCGTCCGGTCCGTCCTTCACCTGTCGGGCCGTCAGCCGTCTGCCCCTCCACGGTCGTTGCTCCGTCGGCCGGCCGCGGCGGCTCCTTGGCGGGCGGGAGGGGCAGCTGGGCGGAGACGAGGAAACCGCCCTCCGGGCGCCTGCCCGCGAAGAGGTGTCCACCGACCGCGGTGGCGCGTTCACGCATGCCGATCAGACCGTAACCGGGCGAACGGTCCGACACCGTGAACGCACTCGGCACCGGCACCGGGGAACCGCCCGGTCCCCTGGCCGAACCCGGTCCCGTGAGCGCGGTCGGCGCCGTGCGGGCGCCCCGCCCGTCGTCGGCGACGGTGATGGTCACGCGATCGCTGCCCCAGGCGAGGCGCACCCGGGCGCTGCCGGTACCGGCGTGCTTGGTCACGTTGGTCAGGGCCTCCTGGATGATGCGGTAGGCGGTGAGGTCCACTCCCGGCGGCAGCGGCCTGGCCGTGCCCTCCTGGTGCACCGACACCTCCAGACCCGCGCGGCGGAAGGACGCGAGGAGCGTGGGGAGCCGGGACAGACCGGGCGGCGGTTCGGCGGGCGTGGCCGTGTCCCCGGACTGGCGCAGCAGACCGACCGTGGACCGCAGATCGTCGAGCGCGTCGCTGGTGGTCGCGACGAGTTCCGCGAGGCTCTTGCGGGTCTGCTCCGGGCGGGTGTCGAAGAGGTGGGCGGCGACCGTGGCCTGCGCGTTGGCGAGGGTGATCTGGTGGGCGACGAGGTCGTGCAGTTCCCGGGCGATGCGCACCCGTTCCTCGGCCACGCGCCGGCGTGCCTCGCTGTCCCGGCTCTCCTCGGCCCGCCGGGCCCGCTCCTCCACGGCCGCCAGGTAGGCCCGCCGGTTCCGCACCGAGTGACCGAGTACGCCGGCCACCAGCGGGAACGCCGCCACCACCCCCAACCTGCTCGTGTCCGTCCACGAGAGGTCCTCGAACACGGGGGTGGAGGCGACCAGCAGCGCGGCGCAGACGAGCAACGCCGCACCCGTCGTGCGCCGTTCCCTGCGCTCGGCGAGTGAGTAGGCGCTGATCACGGCGGGGGCCACGATGAGCGGGGTCAGCATGAGATCCAGGGGCACGGCCAGCATGCCGCACCCTGTCGTGGCCGCCAGGGCCGCCAGGGGTGCCCGGTGCCGTAGCGGCAGCAGGGCACAGGACACCACGGCCAGGAGGTAGGTGGTGGCGGGCGGCGGTGCCAGCGCGTCGTCGTGCACCACGCCGCCGAGCAGGCAGATCACGAACGCCGTCGCGATGACAGCTGCCTCCCGCCACCACGCGCCGCGTGGTCGCGGGCCATCGCCGCCCGGGTACGTCATGGCCGGCTCAGCCCCGGCCGACGGGGAACCGCGGCACCGCCGTGTCCGGCCCGGCCGTGGCGACCGGGTCGTGCCTGTTCAGCGCCTCGCCCTCGATGTCCACGTTCGGCAGCACGCGGTTCAGGATACGGGGCAGCCACCAGGCCCGGTGGCCGAGCAGTGCCAGGACCGCGGGTGCGATCGCCATCCGGACCACGAAGGCGTCGAAGGCGACGGCGGAGGCCAGGCCGACGCCCATCGTCTGGATGGTCGGGCTGCTCATCCCGATGAATCCGGCGAACACGCTGATCATGATGATCGCCGCCGCGGCCACCACGCGTCCGCTGTGCCGGAACCCGTTGACGATCGCCTCTTCGGGGGACGCGCCGTGTACGTAGGTCTCTCGCATCCGGGTGAGGAGGAAGACCTCGTAGTCCATGGCGAGGCCGAAGACTATGCCGATGATGAGGATCGGCATCAGCGACATGACGGGTCCGGTCTGCTCGATGCCGATCAGGTCCGCTCCCCAGCCCCACTGGAAGACGACGACGAGGACGCCGAAGGCGGCACCCACCGACAGCAGGAATCCGAGCGCGGCCTTGACCGGGACCAGGACCGAGCGGAAGACCAGCGTCAGCAGGAGCACCGCCAGGCCGATGACCACGGTCAGATAGGGGAGGAGGGCGTCGGACATGGCTTCGGAGATGTCGATGTTCAGCGCGGTGGTGCCGGTCACCGCGATATCGGCGCCCGTGTCGGCCTCGACGCCGGAGAGCGCGTCCCGGATCGTGTGCACCAGGTCCTTGGTCTCACCGCTGTTCGGGGCCGTCTTCGGGACGGCGGTGAGCAGGGCCGTGTCCTTGTCCTCGCTGAGCACCGGATCACCGACCGACGCGACCCCGTCCACTGCTCGTACGGTCTTGACGACCAGGTCCGTGGTGGCCTGGGTGTCCGCAGACCCCGAGGACGCTGCCGTGTCCACGACCACGGTCAAGGGGCCGTTGAAGCCCGGGCCGAAGCCTTCCGACAGCAGGTCGTAGGCGCGGCGCTGGGTGGTCTCCACCGACTTGGACTCGTCGCCGGGCAGCCCGAGTTCGAGGCTCAGCACCGGCAGGGCGACGACGCCGAGACCGAGTACGGCGGTCACCAGCACGGCCACCGGCCGGCGCAGCACGAAGCGCGCCCAGCGGGTGCCGAGCCCGGGCCTGCCGGCCGCGGCGGGCACCGCGTGCGGGCGCCCGTTCCGCGGCCGGCCGGCCTTGCGGGCGGCGCGGGACAGCACCCGCCGGCCGAAGAAGCCGAACAGCGCGGGTACAAGGGTCAGCGCGACGAGTACGGCAAGGGCCACGGCGCCCGCGCCGCCCATGCCCATCTTGGTGAGTTCGGGGATTCCGACGACTCCCAGCCCGACCAGGGCGATGAAGACGGTCGCGCCGGCGAAGACGACGGCGGAACCCGCCGTGCCCACCGCCCGGCCCGCGGCCTCCTCCGGCTCCCGGCCCTGGGCACGCTCGTCGCGGAAGCGGGAGGTGATGAAGAGCGCGTAGTCGATGCCGACCGCGAGACCCAGCATCAGCGCCAGGATGGAGACGGTGGACGTCAGGCCCAGCGGCACGGCCAGCGCGGCGACCAGGCAGAAGGCGATGATCACGCCCACGAAGGCGGTCAGCAGCGACAGTCCGGCCGCGACCACCGACCCGAGGGTGACGATCAGGACCACCGCCGCCACCACGACACCGATGATCTCCGTCGTGCCGCCCGGCTCCTCTTCGGCCTCCAGGGCCGAGCCGCCGATCTCCACGGTCAGCCCCGCGTCCCGGGCCTGGCCCGCGGCGTCCTCAAGGGCGCTCTTCGTCGACTCGGTCAGGTCGACGGCGTCGGCGGTGTAGGTGATCGTCGAGTAGGCGATGGTGCCGTCCTCGCTGACAGCGCCGGTCTCGTAGGGGTCGGTGGTCGACCCGACCTGACTGCCCCCGTCCAGCGAGCCGAGCGTGTCCTCGACGGCCGCCTTGTTCTCCCTGGCCGTCACCCGCTGCCCGTCCGGGGCCTGGAACACCAGGCGGGCGTCGGCACCCTGGGAGTTGCTCTCGGGGAAGCGCTCGTCCAGCAGGTCGAACGCCTTCTGCGACTCTGTGCCGGGCATGGAGAGGTCCTCTTCCTCCCCGGCCGGCGCCACGGCGGCGGCGAGGACGGCCACCAGGAGGGCACCCAGCCACACGCCACCCACGAGCCGACGCCGCCGGAAGGCCCACCGTCCGATCCGGTAAAGAATTGTCGCCACCTGTTGTCACTCCAAACACCGCTGGACAAGGGGAAATGCGCGGAAGTCACGCGCCTCCCACACTTCCCTCCGGCGCCCGGCGGGGCATCGTCCTCCGTCGCCGTCTTCCCCTGGTGCGGCCGGACCAGCCGCTCGCGTGTCCTGGTGCCTACGCACCAGACCGACGTGGACGGCGGCAGTGGACCGCGACAGCGGCAAGCCGGACGAGAGACGCCTCACATGCCGGCGCGGACAGTCGACGGCGAAGTACGGGTCCTCGCGCCAGGGCAACCGTCGCCGGCCGACCCCGTCCGATCGGCAGCGCGACGCCACCGCCGCGCGGTCCGTCCGGGACGTCCAGGCCAGGACCGTACGGGGGGCGCATGCGGCAATCAGGCGTGGTCAGACATGGTCGGTCGTGGGGTCAGGTCCAGGAAAGAGCGCGATGTCCCACAGGTACGCGCGTACCGACCCGGCCCGTTGCGAACCGGCCGCGGCGGCGTACGTGACGGCCGGCCGCCGCGGCACGGTGTCCGCGAAAACCCTGTGCCGCGGCCTCGAACCGTCATCCGACGTTCCGGAAGCTGTGACGCCCGTGAGACGAACCATACGGCGATCACATACATGGGTCAGTTAGTGTCGCCGGATGCTCGATGCCACCACCCGCTCTGGGGGCACCGCCACGGTCACTCCCCCGCTTCCCGCAACGGAACTCGTCTCCGCAGAGTTCGCCGCCGAGTTCGCCGCCGCGCCGACAGGCCTGGCCGCCCGCTGCACAAGAGCACTGCTGTCGCCGTGGTCCCGGCTCTCGCTGCTGGTGGCGCTGCTGGTGTCGGCCGCCACGACGGTGCTGCTGTTCGAGCCGCAGAAGCTGCTGGCCGACGGCTGGCCGCCCCAGCTGAACGGTGCCGCGGCGGCCGTGGTCTTCGCGGTGGCGTACGGACTGTGCACGGTCGCGTTCGTGCCCAGGCCGCTCCTCAACCTCGGGGCGGGTGCCCTCTTCGGCTCGCAGCTGGGGCTCGGGACCGCGCTCGCCGGTACGGTCCTCGGGGCCGGGATCGCCTTCGGGCTCGGCCGGATGCTCGGACAGGACGCGCTGCGCCCCCTGCTGCGCGGGCGTTGGCTGCAGGCCGCCGACGGACAGCTCAGCCGGCACGGCTTCCGTTCGATGATGGCCGCGCGGCTCTTCCCCGGCGTGCCGTTCTGGGCCGCGAACTACTGCGCGTCCGTGTCCCGCATGGGCTGGTTCGCCTTCCTCCTCGCCACGGGCCTCGGCTCGATCCCCAACACCGCCGCGTACGCCGTCGCCGGCGCCCGTGCCTCGGCTCCGACCTCCCCCGCCTTCCTGATCGCCATGGCCTTCATCGCGCTCCCGGCGCTGGCGGGCGCGATCGTCGCCTGGCGCAAACGCCACCACTTCCGCGCCCACTGACCCAGGCCCCTCTTCCGGCCTCCCGCTCTCCCCGGCCTACGTCGTCCGGTACACGTCGAGTCGGCCGCACCTCCCGAACCTGCCGTGCGCCGACGGCTGTTCGGCGTAGTCGGCGGGCCGGTCGTAGACCAAGAGATGCGAGACGGCGACCCCGCCGGGCAGCGCCGTGGCACCTTCCGCGCGGCTCACCACGGGTGCTCCGCCAGGTACTTGGCGATCTTCTCGCGCTCCCAGGCACCGTCGGCCACGACGACACGGTAGCGGCGCGTGAGCGTGTCGCCGGGCGCGAGCTCCAGCTCGTCGAAGAAGGCGAAGGAGGGCGCGACGGCGGCGAAGGGCTCGTTGCGGACGAACCAGTGGGCGGGGTGGGCGCCGCCTTCGCCCGTGTGGTCGTTCTCGGGTGCGTGCGCGAAGACGAGCGTCGCGTACCCGTCGCTGACATCGTGCTCCGCGCAGTACGCCAGCCATGGCGCCTGCTGCCCCATCAGCTCCGGCCCCCCGGCGTCCGGGCCGATGATCCGCCCGCTCCGGAAACCGCGGGGGCCGCGCCAGAACAGGCCCGTATAGCCGGCCATCTCGCGCCCGGCCGTCGTGGGGCTGCCGAACCGCAGCGGTTCGTCCCGCCGGTTGGTGACGGAGGTCGTCCAGGTCAGCGCCCAGGAGCCGGACTCCGGGGCCACGTCGTGCACCTCGACACGGCGCTCCTCCGCCGCCCAGAGCGAGCCGTCGTACGGATGCCAGGTGAGCCGCTCGACGATGACCGCACCACCCGTCCCCGTACGGTCCACCTCGATCTGGTCGGTCTGGTCGAACTGGTCGAACTTGACGTGCCGCATCGACCCGACACGCTCAGGGAGTTCGAGATACCCCTTTCCGTGAACGTATGTGTTGCCGCCCCACAGGTTCGCCCCCGACAGATGCGAGGCGGTCATCTGCAGACCCTTGTGCCAGCGGTGGTCGTTGGGCCGGTAGTCCGTGACAACGTTGCCCGCGAGCGTCCTGAGCGGGTGCAGATACGGCTTCGGCGCCTCCCAGGCCGCCTCCGGACCGTAGACATAGCTGAACAGCTCCACGCCGGTGGTGGGTTCGGTGACCGTGACGCGGTCGCCGTGGGCGTGCCCGATGCGCAGTCCGCCGTGTGCCGTCATGCCGATGCCTCCTCGTGCGTCGCGGGTGCCCAGCCGGGCGCGCCGCCGTGCAGGGCCGTGTAGTAGAGGTCGCCGGGGCCGATCTCGCCGGCGCGGACGGTCGTGTCCGTGAACGCCGACTTGTAGAGCGCGGTGATCAGTTCGAGGCTGGTACGCCCGTCGGCGCCGCTGCTGCGCGGCCGCTCGCCCGCGCGCATGCTCGCGACGAGGTCACGCAACTGGGCCAGGTGCGAACTGGGCTCGTCGGCGCCGAAGTCCCGCCAGGCCGCCACGTCGTCGGCCGGCGTGTGGGGCGCCGGGGTGATCCGCCAGCTGTCGTTGCTGTGCTCGTAGAGGTGGGTGAGTTCGACCGTCGCGCGCTCGCAGTCGATCCGTATGCGGCTGACCTCGTCGGGACTGAGGACGCTGTTCACGACGGTCGCGAGGGCGCCGCTCCCGAAGCGCACCAGGGCGGTGGAGACATCCTCCGTCTGCACGTCGTGCACCAGGCGTCCGGCCATGGCCCGCACCTCGCTCCACGGCCCGAGCAGGTCGAGCAGGAGGTCCATCTGGTGGATGCCGTGACCCATGGCGGGGCCGCCGCCCTCGGTCTCCCACCGACCGCGCCAGGGCACGGCGTAATAGGCGGCGTCGCGGTACCAGGTGGTCTGGCAGTGGGCCACGAGAGGCCGCCCCATGGCCCGGTCGGCGATCAGGCGGCGTACGTGCCGCGCGCCGGAGCCGAAGCGGTGCTGGAAGACGATGGAGGCGTAGGGGCCGCCTTCGGTGCCCTCCTGTGCCTCCACGGCGTCGAAGTCGGCGAGGCTCGGCACGGGCGGCTTCTCGCACCACACCCAGGCACCGGCGCGCAGCGCGGCGACGCTCTGCGCGCGGTGCAGGGTCGGCGGGGTGCAGACGGAGACGAGGTCCGGGCGCTGTTCGGCCAGCATCCGGTCGAGATCGGTGTATCCGTGCGGGACTCCGCTGTCCGCGCGGAACCGCTTCACCGCGTCGGCGTCGATGTCGACCGCGGCGACGATCTCCACCTCTCCCTCGGCGGCGAGGGCGGCCAGCGCGGGCAGATGGCTGCCGGAGGCGATGGCTCCGGTGCCGATGACGGCGGCCCTGATGCGACGGCCGTCGAACGGGGCGCCGGCCCGCCTCGCGTACGCGGCGCTCCGGCGCACGGTGTCCCGGGGCTCCATGCCGTGCGGCTCCGTGTCCTGGTGCTCGGTCGGCTTGCTGGTGGGGGCGTCGCGGGAAGTACGCATGGACGGGATCAGCGCTCCATCGGACGTGACAGCGGACCTGGCGGACGCCTGCCCGTGACGGTGACCACGAGACGGCCCTCGATGACAGCAAGCGCTTTCACTCCTCGCGGAAACGTAAGCGGCGGCATCGTCGCGGGTCAACACCCCCGTAGACATCCCCGTAGACACCCCGTCGGCTCTCGGGACATCCACTGGGGAGGCCCTGTCGTCACACCGTCATCCGGGGGCGCTACGCTGCCCCGGACGCGCCTGATCACCGCAGACGACAACACGGCACGTCCGTCCGCCCATTCGCTGCGCTCACGCCATCAGCACTTGGATCACGTAACTTCATGTCTTGGTTTGAATCCCTCATCCTCGGACTCGTCCAGGGGCTGACCGAGTTCCTCCCCGTCTCCTCCAGCGCGCACCTGCGGCTGACCGCGGCGTTCGCGGGATGGGAGGACCCGGGAGCGGCCTTCACCGCGATCACGCAGATCGGCACAGAGACCGCTGTGCTGATCTACTTCCGCAAGGACATCGCCCGGATCGTCTCGGCCTGGTTCCGCTCGCTCACGAACAAGGCGATGCGCCAGGACCACGACGCCCAGATGGGCTGGCTCGTGATCATCGGCTCGATTCCGATCGGCGTGCTCGGCGTCACGCTCAAGGACCAGATCGAGGGCCCGTTCCGCGATCTGCGCGTCACCGCGACCACGCTGATCGTGATGGGCATCATTCTGGGCGTGGCGGACCGGCTCGCGGCGCGTGACGAGATCGGCGGGAAGCACCGGGCCGCGAGAGAGCGCAAGACGCTCAAGGACCTGAGTGTGAAGGACGGTCTGATCTACGGCGTCTGCCAGGCGATGGCCCTCGTCCCCGGCGTGTCACGCTCCGGCGCCACCATCAGCGGCGGCCTCCTCATGGGCTACAACCGCGAGGCCGCGGCCCGCTACTCGTTCCTGCTCGCCGTCCCCGCGGTGCTCGCCTCCGGCGCGTTCGAACTGAAGGACGCGAGTGAGGGCGGCCATGTCTCGTGGGGCCCCACGGCCTTCGCCACGGTCATCGCTTTCGTGGTGGGTTACGTGGTCATCGCGTGGTTCATGAAGTTCATCACGACCAAGAGCTTCATGCCGTTCGTCTACTACCGCATCGCGCTCGGCATCCTGATCATCGTGCTGGTCAGCATGGGCGCGCTGAGCCCGCACGCGGCGGAGTCGGCGGGCTGAGGCAGTGCACAGATGTAGCGCTACCTAGCATTTTCTAGCGCCTGACTGCATCACCACGCCATGATCATCTCCCACTCGTCTCCCACTTGGGAGTCGGGATGCACTCCCCCAGGACGTGAGCGCCCGCAAAGCAAGGGATGCATCGAGCAGGAGGGCCGGGTCGCCCGGCCCTCCTCTCGCACCACCGGACATGCGGGCCCGCATCCGGCGGTTCACCGAGCTGATCTCAACCGGTGCCAGGTCGGTTTGAGCATGTGCAGGCCGAAGTCGTCCCAGTAGGCGTTGCGCAGGGCCCGCCGCAGGACGGGAGAGCCCGCGATCCGCCAGTAGCCGGAGAACAACCCCGTGGGGGAAGTTCGACGCCTGCGTGACGAGGCGAACCGACTGCGATCCCGGCTCGACCAGATCACGATGGACTACGCCGCAGGAGAGCTGAGTGCGCGGCAGCTGGAGGTGGCGACAGAGGTCACCGTGAGCGAACTCGCGGATATGGAGTCCCGTCTGGCTCGCATCGGGTCGTCCAACGCCCTCATGCGGCTGATGAGTGCATCCACTCCCACCGCCGCATGGACGGCGCTCGACGACGTGGACGCGCAGGCCGCGGTCATGAAGGCTCTCGGTGAAGTCCTCGTCCACAGACCGCCTCGCGGTCGCCGCCCTCCGAGGCGAACCGGGAGAAGTGCCTCGAATCGCTGGAAGGCCTCGCCTCTTCGATCGATATTCGTTGGCATGAGCAGCCGCAGTTCTCGGTCGTTTGAAGTTCCTGCGCTGGGATGCGTCAGGCAACGGGGCGGCGGTCCGTGAGTGCTCTTCGAGGATCCGCGAGGTACTCCTCCGCGCAGGTCGCCCCGACATCGGGCACGCTGCCGACAACTGCACGTATGGCGTCGAGGCGGGCGAGGACGTCGTCGAAGACGGCCGCCGACCAGCGGCCGGCCCGGTCGGCGGCGGGGATCAGCCCCAGTCGCAGGGCCCGCTCGAACTGCCACTCCGAGAAGGCGATCCGGTCGCCGAACTGGCGCGGCCCGTAATCGGGGAGGGCTTTGAGGGGCGTGGTCACGTACGTCGCTCCGCGTCGCGAGGTGTCAGAGCCGCACGGTGGGTCGCGGCAGGTCAGTGTCGGGCCGGGGGTCGCCCCATCCGTCGAACGGCGGCTCGTCGGAGTACACGTGCGATTTCGGCGTCGTAGATACGTGAGCTCAAACACCTCGACACGGGGATGTGTTCTTGGCCCATGTCCAGGCGGTGGTCGGTGACCACAAGGTCATGACTGCAGCGGAGTCGTATCCGGTCGAGAAGACCAGCTGCGGGATGCCCGGCTGTCTGTTGATCAGCATGGCAGCGTTTTGCGTCGGCTCATTCTTCGTCCTGCGGATGGTCTTCGGAAGTTGAGCTTGAGCTGCTCTTCTGCCGGAGTAGCAATCGGGTAGGAGGGCCGGACGATCCGGCCTTCCTACCTGATTGTCACGTCGGCGTCTCGTCATGGGCATCCCCGGGTTGCGGTGGTGTCCATCAGGAGACGTTCTGCTGCCACCGGCCTGACGCGGCAACGACACTGATCGCCGAAGCCCCGAGCAAGACACCGATGAGGCTCGTCAAGGCACCAGCGGGGACACGTATCGGCCTCCAACCAGACCTCTGGCGGCCTCTCACGCGCTCGCCCAGTCCGCGACGCGGAACAGCGGCGCGGGAGCGGTCAGCCGGTTCGCCACCAGTACCCCGATCACCTGGCCGTGCGGCAGGTCGGTCCCCCCGCAGATCGAGTGGACACGGACCGTCGACAATCTCCGCGCCGTCCAGTCGCCGCACCATACGGGCGTCCTGCCCAGCCGACTACGAGATCCACCCAGTCCACCAAGAGCCGTCAGAAACGACCTAGGCGGTGTCCGGGGATCAGGCCGTCTACGCCCGGGCCGAAACACGCGCCCTTGAGAGGCGGTGTGGCGCCTGTCTCCGCCATGGCTGGGGACCCGATGAGGCGAAACCATGACGGCTGATGGTAACGCTGCAGATGGGCGGGCCAAGCCGCCTCTCACAGGCGTGATCTATGAGACGGGCCTTACTGATCTCTTTGTAAGTTCGGTGGGTGTGGCGGGCGGATGGTCAGGCCGGTATGGGCGAGGGACGACCATGGAAGTTGGGGGTTGGTGCACCGGCTTCCCCCGGGCCTGGACATGGCGGCGGCGCCCCTGATGTGCGCGGAGATCACCATGTACTCGGCACTGCGGCAGTGGCGGACCGGTCCGGGCACACGGGGGGCGATCGCAGGCATGGGCGGGCTCGGGCACCTCGGCGCGAAGCTGGCGGCAGCGATGGGCGCGCAGGTCACCGTGCTCAACCGCGACCGGCCAAGGCGGACGACGGCCGACGCTTCGGCGCCACCGTCTTCTCCACGGTCGCGGACGCACCCATCGACGTCTTCGACCCATCATCTCGGCCGTCTCGGCCGTCTCGGCCGTCTCGGACATGGCTCCGCTGCTCGCTCTGCTGGACGTCAACGGCACGCTGGTCATGGCAGGTACGCCGAGCGAACTGCTGACCGTTCCCGTGGGCCAGTTGATCAGCAGTCGCCGGCGCCTGACGGGCACCTCGATGGGAAGCGTCCAGGAGACCCGCGACATGCTGGATTTGTGCGCGGCGCGCGACATCACGGCCGTGACCGGAATCATCACCGCCGAACAGGCCATGTGCACCGCGTTCAAGCGTCTGGAGGCAGGCGGCGTCCGCTACCGCCTGGTCCTGGACGCCTCCACCCTTTGACAAGGTCTCTGACCATGGTTTGTAACAACAGGCGGTCCGTGGGAACTTGACGGGCGAGCGAGGCATCTGTGGTTTCGGGGCGCCCTGTTCGGGTGTGTGCCCCGGTGCGTGACGTTCGCCGCATCCGTATCGCTTCGTATCCCTTGTTCATCACCTCACGGAGGCCCCGTCCCATGCCGATCGAGGATCTGAGCGGCGTCGCCCAGTACGTCATGGACCTGGTGGCCATCTTCGCGTTCGCGCTGTCCGGTGCGTTCATCGCGGTGCGCCGGGACTTCGACATCTTCGGAACGGTCATCCTGAGCGAGGCCGCCGGGCTGGGCGGGGGCTTCTTCCGGGACCTGGTGTTGCGGGTGCAGCCGGTCGCCTTCACCGATCTCGGCTACTTCTTCACCCCGATCGGCGCGGCCGCGCTGGTCTACTTCGGTCACCGGCTCTCCACCGGCCGTCTGGTCAGCAGCAGCGCCCTGTTCGACGTGTCGGATGCCGGAGCGCTCGGGCTGTTCAGCGTCTCCGGCACCATCAAGGCGCTGGCGCATGGTCTGAACGTCCCGGCCGCGGTCACCCTGGGCTGCGCGAGTGCCGTGGGGGGGGCGGGGTGCTGGCCAGCCTGCTGGCCCTGGAGGTGCCCTCGTTGCTGCGGTGGGACCGGGACCTGTACGCGCTGCCCGCGCTCGTCGGCGCGGGCTCGGTCGCCGTACTCCACCTGGCCGGCCTGCTGAACGTCGCCTCCACCGTCGGCGCGGCCGTCTTCGCCTTCCTGCTGCGCCTGCTCGCCCTGCGCTACCGCTGGCGCACCCCGCGCTCCCACTTCTGGCGCCACCCCTTCTCGGACCTGCGCCAGGCACCGACCACCAAACCGAGCCCGTACACGGCGACTCCACCCACCGAGACGGACACGGTGGCCCTGAGTCAGGTAGAGGCGGACACGATCAGGCTGCAGCGCCCGAACCTGCGGCCGCATGGCCGCGAACCGGTACCCGATCCGCGCATCCTGTTACGCGGCCCCGCAACGCCCCGCCCCCTGCGCCCGGACGGCCCGCACCGCGAGCTGCCGCCCGAGAAGAGCGAGGACGGGAACAGGGGTCTACACCCGCGCTCGTAGGCACATGCTCTTCGAGAACCTTGCGAGGGCCCGTACCGAGGTGTATTCGGCGAGCTGGTGTTTCGCCCTCGGCAACGAAAACGCAGACTCGCGCTGGTAATGCGTGAGCCGCCCTCCGGCATCATGGCAGCCGAAACGACTGTGACCTGCTAGGACGGATGCAGAGACGATCGGGGGCAGCTTGAGGCGATCCCCCTGAGCCTGCCTTTGAGTGGGCCCGAGTTGGCCGACCCGATCAGGATGCCAGTCTCCGCCAGAGCCAAGCATACGAAAGCCCCCAAGACGGGCAATCCTGGAGGGTTCGCTGGCACCGATTGGAGGTCGGTTCCGGACACCACCCGTGATTTCAGCGGGCCTTGACAGCGTCCATGTCTTTGCGAGACGACACCGAGAATGCCATACAGCACGCCTTCCCCCGCACTACTCTCAGAAGGCTTGACGTCCAGAAAATCCCGACGGCCGGCCCGCCGACGAGCTGGACGTCACCCGGCCGTCCGCGCGCCACCTGTCCTTCGGCCACGGCATCCACCACTGCCTTGGCGCGCCGCTGGCCCGGCTGGAGGCGACGGTGGCCCACCAGGCCGTCCTGTGCCGCCTGCCCGACCTCGAACTCGTCGCCCTGTCCTCGGACCTGCCGTGGATCTCCACCGGCATGATGCGAGGAGTACTGACCCTCCCCATCCGCTACGGCGCCCGGGAACAGCCCCCGGCGTAGCAAGGAGACCGGACCGGGCGGCGGCAGAGGCGGGCTGGGGGGACCTGGTGGGGCCACCCGGCGTGGGCGGATGTTTCGTAGTGTCGAGAGGGCAGGAGGCGAAAGACCAGGTCGCGGAGGAGGAGGTGCGTGATGGGCGAGCAGGAGGCGGTGCACGGACTGGGCGGGTTCCTCAGGGCCCGGCGTGCCCTGGTCCGGCCCGAGGATCACGGCATGCCCGCCGGGACGCGCCGCACGCCCGGCCTGCGGCGCGAAGAGGTGGCGATGCTGGCGCGCGTCAGCACCGACTACTACGTGCGGCTCGAACAGGGCCGGGACAAGCACCCCTCGCCGCAGGTCCTCGCCGCGCTGGCCCAGGCGCTGCTGCTGGACGAGGAGGCGGTGGCGTACCTGCGGGAGCTGGCCGAGCCCGCCGTGTCGGCCCGCTCGCGCCGGACGCGCCGCCGCGAGCGGGCCGCTCCCGGGCTCGTCGCCCTGCTGGAGGTCTGGCAGCAGACCCCCGCCCTGGTCTACGGCCGGTACATGGACCTGCTGGCCGCCAACCCGCTCGGCGAGGCGCTGTTCTCCTGGCTCGGCGAGGAGAACAACCTGCTGCGGGCGATCTTCCTGGACTCGACGGCCCGGAGCTTCTACCGGGACTGGGAGCGGATCGGCGAGGGGTGCGTGGCGGCGCTGCGCACCGCGAACACTGACCCGGGCGATCGCCGGCTCGCCGAGCTGGTGGGGGAGCTGTCACTGGGCAGCGCGCGGTTCGCCCAACTCTGGGCGCGACAGGAGGTGCGGGCCAAGACGGCGGAGGTCAAGCATCTGTGCCATCCGCTGGTCGGTGAGCTGGCGCTGCGCTTCGAAAACCTGACCATACCCGGCGCTCCTGGCCAGCACCTGGTGGTGTACCACGCCGAGCCGGGCAGCCGCGAGGACGACGCCCTCGCCCTGCTGGGCAGCTACTCCAGCCCGCCGGCCACCGCCCCGGACCGCCCGGGCGACGGGAGCGCGCGAAGCGCGGGTCGCGCTGCGCGGGAGGGCAGCGCCGCCGAAGACGGCGACCGCTGACCACCCTGCCCGCCGCGGGAGGGCACACCGCCGCACCGAGGCGAGCGCTGCGTGCGGGGCGCGACGGCCGGAGGCGGCTTCCTTGCCTGCGGCGCTGTGCGAGCGCCGGGCGCGACCGATGGCCGGGCCCACCACCAGCCGGGCCGACCATCGGCCGGGCCACCCAGCAACTTACGGAGTACTCATGTCTGTCTGGTTCATCACCGGCGCCTCGCGCGGGTTCGGCAAGGAGCTGACCGAAGCGGCGCTCGCTCAAGGCGATCAGGTTGTCGCCGCCGCGCGCGACCCGTACGCCGTCGAGAAGGCGCTTCCCGAGGCGGGCGATCGTCTGCTCGCCGTCGCGCTCGACGTCACCGACCCCGAACAGGCGGCCACGGCCGTCCACGCGGCCGTCGAGAGGTTCGGACGGATCGACGTGCTGGTGAACAACGCCGGCTACGGCCTGTTCGGCAGTGTCGAGGAGACCTCTGACACCCAGGTGCGCGCCCTGTTCGACACGAACGTGTTCGGCATGCTCAACGTCACCCGCGCCGCCCTGCCGACGCTGCGGCGGCAGCGGGCCGGACACGTCGTCAACATCAGCTCCAGCGCCGGATTCGTCGCGGGCCCCGGCCGCGGGCTGTACGGGGCGTCCAAGTTCGCGGTCGAGGCGATCACCGAGGCGCTGCGCGGCGAACTGGCGCCACTGGGCGTCCACGCCACGGTGGTGGAGCCCGGCTCCTTCCGCACCGGGTTCCTCAGCCCGGTGAGCAAGCAGCAGGCGCCGGTCCGCATCCCCGACTACGACGAGACCGTCGGCGCGCTCCACACCGCGATCGACGGCAACGACGGGCGCCAGCCGGGGAACCCGGCGAAGGCTGCCGCCGTCATCCTGGAACTCGCCGCCGCCGACCGGCCGCCGCTGCGCCTGCAACTGGGCAGCGACTGCGTCGGCCTGGTCGAGGGCAAGCTCGCCTCGGTCGCCGAGGAACTCGACCTGTGGCGCGCCCTCGCGGTGTCTACCGACTTCCAGAAAGACTGAGGCCGCCCGCGCGTCGACGGTGACCGCGCGCATCCTGCACATGTTGACCAGGGCGATGTCCTCGTCCTGCTTGGCGACGATGTGCCCGCCGGCCCGGAGGCTGGCTGCTCCGCCCCGGCGTCCCACGCTTGAGGTCGATTCGCACACGGCAACGGCAGAGGCCACCTTTTTTGCCGATTGCCGACAATGCTCCCCTAAAGCGTGGTTGAGCGGCACAGGCCCAATTGAAGCTGAGGCAAGCGGGCCGGTCCGGGGCGGTGAGGCCGGTGGTCGGCGCCACCTGGGCGAGACCGGGCTACGGTGTTACCAGGCGGCGGACGAAGGCCGTGCGGTAGGCGGATGGGCTGGTACCTGTCGCTTTGCGGAACCGGGTGCGGAAGTTGGCGGCGGTTCCGAGGCCAAACCGCCGGGTGACGTCGTCGACAGTGAGATCGCCTGCTTCGAGGAGTTGCTCGGCGAGATCGATGCCGCTCATCGAGACCCGTATGGAGGCAGCTACCGGCAACGAGGGCGCGAAGGCCCGCGCGGTATCTGCGACGGCGTTCGGGTGCCTGGATGCCGCATCGATCACGTGGGTCGCCAACGACGGCGAGGGCGAAATCATGGGCATGTACGACGAGTGCCTGGCTGCGGTGCGCGGCTGACCCGCTGCGGCTGGTAACCAGCCCGGAAACCGTGGACGGAAACTGGGCGCACCCGCTGCCACAGACCGGGTCCAGGTCCGGATCTCCCAGTGGGCCACGCTGGCGTCATGCGAAACGAGACCAGTGGCACGTCCGCTCCGCTACCTGGACTCCACAAGACGAGTGCTTCAAGTCCACCCCCGCAGAACTTCCAGCGCCGACCACCAAGTCACCAGGGGACGGGCTGGCCGTTTCGGTCCAGGAAGGCCAGACCCTTGTTGTCGAGGTGTGAGAGCAGGACATCCACAAGGAGCGGGGTGCTCTCCTCGACCGTGTACGGGGCGTCGTCACCTCCGAGGGCGGTGCGGATCCAGCCCGGGGCCATGAGCAGCAGTGAGCGGTCGGTGGCGGTCTGGCGGGCGGCGTAGCTGCGCATGAACATGTTGAGCGCGGCCTTGCTGCCGCGGTAGACCTCGCGGAGTCCGTTGGTGTTGTTGGTGATGCTGCCCTGACCTGAGGACATGACACCGATCAGGCCGGTGGGGATGACCAGCTCATCGAGTGCTTCGATGACGCGCAGAGGGCTGAGGGTGTTGGTCACCATGACGTCGATGAAGTCCTTGGTGGGGACATCGCCGATGGGGGTCTGTTCGTTGTTGGTGGTGCCCGCGTTGACAAACAACACGTCGAGTTCAGTTCCGGTCAGCCGATCGCGCAGAGGCGGGAGTTCTTCGGGCTGGGTGATGTCGAGGTGTTCGATACGGATGTTCTCGGGGTGTCGGTCGGCGAGGTCGTGCAGCGGTGTGCGGGCGCTGCCGCGGACGGTGCCGATGACCGACCATCCTCGGTCGGCGAGTTCGGCCGCCATCGCGCATCCGAGTCCTCGGGACGCTCCGACGATCAGGGCGGTTCGGGCATCAGTGGTGGACTGCGACACGTTGCATCATCTCCGTGTTACTGGTGCGGATTCTCGTGTGATCGGGGTCGTGAGAGTGGTCCCCTTCTGGCCGTCGGTCAGGACGTGGCGGGGTCGATGCCGAAGAGGGCGGCGGCGTTGGCCGAGCTGACCTTGTGACGGTCGGCGTCGGTGGCGAGGTGACCGAAGAAGGTATCGATCTCTGCTCGGGTGGGCTGCTGGAAGGGGTAGTCGGTGGAGAAGATCAGGCGGTCGGTGGTCGTCACCGTCAGGGCGTGGTGCAGCAGGGCGGGGTTGAGCATTCCCGAGGTCGTCAGGAAGACGTTGGTGCGGATGCAGTCCGAGACTGAACGCTTGAGTCCGGCCATGTGGGTGAGGCTGTCAGCCCGGTCGAGCCAGAAAGGAAGCAGCTCGCCCCAGTGGCCCAGCACGATCTGCAGACCGGGGTGCCGGTCGAAGGTGCCACGCAGGATGAGCCGCAGTGCCGCGGTCGCCGCTTCCACGTGCCAGCCCCAGCCGAAGGTGGCCAGACCCAGGTCGGTCATGGGGTCGAAGCCCCGATAGGCAGCGTCGCGCAGGGCGGCGGTGGGGATCTGCGGGTGGATGAAGACTGGCTGACCCAGCTCGGCGGCTGCGGCGAAGAAGTCCTCGTAGGCGGGGTCGTCGAGGAACCGGTCGCCGGTGCGGCCGTAGACCATGGTTCCTACGTGGCCCTGGGCTGCGGCACGTTCGAGCTCAGCGGCGACATGTTGCGGGGACGACAGCGGCAGAGTCGACAGTGACCGGAACCTTGTCGGGTGGGTGCGGACCGCTTCGGTGGCGGTGTCGTTCGCCAGACGGCTGAGCGCGA
The DNA here is from genome assembly GCF_001418335.1 of Streptomyces aurantiacus. GTDB lineage: Bacteria > Actinomycetota > Actinomycetes > Streptomycetales > Streptomycetaceae > Streptomyces > Streptomyces aurantiacus. Next base: position 31,507 of record NZ_LIPP01000102.1, read on the forward strand.
CGGCCTCCCGCGCGGGCAGGGCCTGGGTTCCCGGCGGGGTGAGGGCGAGAACGGCCAGGTCGATACCCTGGGCGTCCATGGTGGCGATCCGGCCCGCGCCAAGATCTTCAAGGCGCTCGCCGGCGTCACCGCGCGCGTTGAAGAAGAGGCTCTCGTCCGGGTGGGATACGGCCTTGAGGGCCGAGGTCAGCTCCGGCAGCATCCAATGTTCTTCGATGCCAGTCAGGGTCATGGTCTGTGTTCCTTCGGTGTCGCGAGCGCACACTCCGCGCGCTGCCGGGGCGGGGGTGCGGGGTCTCACCTGCTGTGGAGGAGCCCTGCGAGTGCAGCTCCGATGGGATAACTCCTACTCTTCGTGGCAAAGGTAGGCGTGTTCGAGTTACCTGTCAAATGATAGTAATCTACTGATGGGTAAATTACCCTGTGGGTGTGGACGAAAAGCAGAGAGCCAGACTGTTCGAGCTCGCCGACCTGATCCTGGCGATCAGTCGGCACCTTCACGCCGCCAAGACGGACGCGGCGGAGTCGTGGACGCCGCTCGAAGCGGCCGTCATGCGCTACATCGACCACCAGCCGGGCACCACACCGACCCAGGCGGCCGAGGCAACCCAGCTGATCTCCAGCAACTTCAGTCGGGCACTACGCAAGCTGGAGCAGAAGGGTCTGGTCCGCCGGGAAGCCGACCCCGGCGACGCCCGGCGCGTGCGTCTGTATCCGACGCAGAAGGCGGGCGAAAACCTGCGCCACCTTGAGGACGCGTGGAGCCGTCTCCTGGACGAGGCCGTCCCTGACACCGCTGAGGCGGAGGCGGCAATTACTACGCTACGACGTATCGAGTCGCAGCTACTCGCCCGCGTGAGCCGGAGCTGAACAGACGGCAGCGGGTCGCGGGAGGCACCAGCTGCCCCTGAAACGGGACGCTCGGGGTGTCGCAGAAGTCGTGATGAGCCGCCGAGCGGCTGTGGATCGTGGACGGCGCTCTCGTCCCGGTCCGCGATCGCAAGATCGGTGTGTCGTCGGTCATCGTGGACGCGGAGACGCGTCTGGTGGTGGCCGCGGCTCGTCCTGTGCCCGGCAATACGGCGGACGCGACAGCCTGCCGGGACTCCGGCCTGGCCGCGCACTGCGAAGGTGCGACAGCCATCGGCCACGGCGCCCACATCGACACCGGCCTGATCGTCCCGCACCGCAAACGCCCCGGATGCCCCCTGCCGAAAGGTGAGGAAGAGGACAACGCGCAGCACCGCAAGGTCCGCGCCCGCGTCGAGCACACCGTCTCCCGCATGAAGAATTACAAGATCCTCCGCGACTGCCGGCAACGCGGCGACGGTCTTCACCACGCCGTCCAGGCTGTCGCCCGCATGCACAACAACCTCGCCCTCGCCGCATGACCACACACGCCCGAACACCGCTCCGACCTGTGGCTATGGCCCGCAGTCGCCCGCTGGTGTGTGCAATGTGAGCACCCGTGTATGCGGTCTCGGAGCCTTTAAGTGATCAGTTCCAAGGGGGGAATGGCGCCCACTTCTTGCTAGCGAAGGACGATCCGTCACGGCGGACCTCAGCGGCTCCAGGTCCGGTGAAGTGCGCAGGGACTAGGCAAAGTGCCGTTGCTTTTGTCGTGGGCGTAGGCTGGTTGGGAGTCGGTGCCGGGAGTGGTGCGGATGACTGCGAGTGCGTCTGACTTATCGGGTCTGGGCTTGTTGACCTGGGTGTATCCGCCAGGGTTGGTGGACCGGGTGGTGGCTGCGTGCGGACGTGTCGAGCAACGCAAGCGCCTGCTGCCCGCGCGGTTGGTGGTGTACTTCGTGTTGGGGCTGGCGCTGTTCTCTCCTGCTCCGTATCTGGAGGTCATGCGTCATCTGGTGGCGGGTCTGCGGGGGCTGGGGCAGCTGGGTGAGTGGCACGTTCCGGCGAAGTCCTCACTGTTCAGAGCCCGCCAGAGGCTGGGATCCGAACCGCTGCAGGTCCTGTTCGCGGCGACTGCGAAACCCATGGCGACCGAGTCGACGCCGGGGGCGTTCTGGCGGGGCCTGCGGCTGCTGGCCGTCGACGGGACCTGCTGGGACGTCGCCGACACCGGAGCCAACCAGATGGCTTTCGGCCGCCCTGGCAAGGCCGCGGAACGGGTCGCAGTGCCTTCGTCCAGGTGCGGATGGCAGCCCTGGTGGAAGTGGGCAGCCACGCGGTGCTGGATGCAGAACTTGCCGGCTGCCGCACCGGTGAAGTGACCCTCGTGGGCCGCCTGCCCCGTTCCTGCAGCACAGGTCAGCTGATTATGGCCGACCGTGAGTTCCTGGGCGTCCCGCTGTGGCGGGCCTTCACCGCGACCGGCGCCGACCTGCTGTGGCGCGTGCCGGCCAACCGCATCATGCCGGTGCGCACACCATTGCGGGACGGATCCTGGCTTTCCGACATCCACGCCGGCACCGACCGGGCGAAACGCGATCCGGTGCAGGGACGCGTCCTGGCCTACCAGCTCAAAGACGCGGGCCCTGCTGCCGCGGCGGGTGATTACCGGCTGGTCACCACCCTGCTGGATCCTCGCCGTTATCCGGCCCGGCAGCTGGCCGCGCTCTACCGGGAGCGCTGGGAGACCGAAGCTGTATTCGCCGAGCTCAAGACCTACCAGCGCGGCGCGAAAGTCGTCCTCAGCAGCAAGACACCTGACGGTGTCCTCCAGCAGATCTGGGCTCACCTCCTGGTCCACCACGCACTGCGGGAACTCATGGTGAGAACCGCTGCCACCCGTAAACTCGACCCCGGCCGGATCTCGTTCACCGATACTCTGTGCTCCGCCCGGCGCAGCGTGACTGCCACCCCGGGCGGTTTTTCCCCCTGAGCTCCTGGTGAAAGCACTGCACGTCCTTCAAGAGGACCTTCTGGAAAGGCTTCTGCCCGCCAGACGGCTCCGCAGCCAGCCTCGTGTCGTGAAGCGCAAGATGTCCAACTACTGGCTCAAACGGGCCGAGCACCACGCGTGGCAGCAGCCCACCCGCACCGGCACCCGAGCCCAACACGCAGACACGTAACGCAACGGCATTGCTACTAGGGAGCGTATGTGGTTGCGATCACCAGGTGGTCCGGGTGAGTTCTCTGAGCCAGATCATCGAGGCGCGCAGGTGGAAGCCGACGAGGTGGGCTGCGACGGCGCCGTCCCCAAGTCCCTGTCCCGCACGGGGCCCCTGTCGCCCGTGCCTTCCTAGATCGTGCCGCTCCACGCCTGGCGGTTCTCCCGTCGGCGCACATGGCCGCGCCAGCCCGCGAGCAGTGTCATGCCCGTCCATGCGGCGACTCCCGTGACGAGGCCGCCGAGCCTGCTTTCGGGGTCGACGTCCACGGCGTCCTCCAGCGGGACGGCGCCTTCCGGGTCGCGGAGGATCTCGATGCGGTCGCCCACCCGGTAACCGGGGTTGCTCCCCCGGTACTCGAGGGTCTCGTCGAGTTCACCGCCCGGCCCGACCAGTGTGAACCGGTGGTTCTTGCTCGCCGTTCCCGCCGCGCTGTCCGCGGTGATCGTGACGGTCTCGCGGACGCCACGTCGGTCGAGCGCCGCCTCGGGGGCGTACTGGACGGACCCGACGAGAATGAAGAGCGCGGGGACCACGGAGAGGACGGCGAGCCACCACGCCCTGTGGAGCAGCCGCAGCACGATCACGAAGACCAGGCAGCCGAGCACGCCCGCCGCGATCGGGATGAAGTCCATGCCCAGCGTGATGTAGGCGAGTCCGGTGTTGCCGGCGGCGATCCCCCAGGCGACCAGCAGCGCCCAGAGCGTGGCGAGTACGGACGCCCCGGCGCTCCTTCCCGTGCGCTGCCCACCTGGAGCGGGCACTCCGGCCCCGGCCGTGTCCCCGACGCCGCCCGCCACGGGCGCGTTCATCCTCTGATCGCTCATCCGCGCAGCATACGAGGCGGCCGGAACGCCCGGTCCACTTTGGCGCTGAAGTGCGCGGGCCTCGACGACACGCAGGCGCGCAGGACGGCCGTAGTGCCCTCGTCCATGACGATGATCGGCCTGGGCCAGCACCTGGCGGAAATCGAGCGGAACTGGTTCAGCCGCGTGTTCGCTGGCGAGGACGTGGCGCTGCTGTTCGGGGACCACGGCGGGTTCGGATTCACCCTCGACCCGGACCGGACCCTCCAGGAGGCGCTGGCGACCTGGCAGACAGAGGTGGAACGCAGCCGTGAGCTGATCGCCGACGCTCCGCTCGACGCCCCCGGCAGACTGTCGCAGGAGAACGCCACCGTCCTCGGCAAGGACAGTGAGTTCCTGCGCTGGATCCTGCTCCACATGATCGAGGAGTACGCCCGTCACAACGGTCACGCGGACCTGATACGCGAAGCCGTCGACGGCGTCACGGGCGCCTAGGGCGGCTTAGGTGGACCCAGTAGGGCGTTGGTGTCCGCAGCGTACTCAAGGACACGCCGACGGGATTTCGCCGCAGCCCGCTGATCCTCGCTCAGGCACGTGTCGACGTGCGGCTCGAGGATCTGCAGGGGGGTGCGGAGCAAGTCACCGACAAACAAGGCCCATTCGGTACCGGACCGCAAGTGAAGCACCGCTGAGCCCGGAGTGCGCCCAGGGGCGGGTTCCAGCTGGAGATTGCCGTCGATGTGATGAGAGCTCTCCCACAGCAGGGTCTGGCCGGCACGGTGAACGGGATCGATGCTGTCCTCGACATCGGCCCGTTGGCGACGCCGGCGTTGACACCCCCGATGCCTCCCCCGCTTGGGTACGCCATTCCGGCGATTCCAGTACTCGAAGTCATCCCGGTGGATCAGACAGGTGGCGTTGGGGAATGTCGGCACCCACTCACGGTCGCGAAGCGTGGTGTTCCATCCCACGTGGTCGGCATGCACATGGGTGTTCACCACGACGTCCACGTCCTCGGGCCGTACGCCCTCTGCCGCCAGGCGGTCGATGAAGTCGGTCTCCAGGTGGGTCCACGCCGGCATGTGCGAGCGTTCCTTGTGGTTGCCGAGCCCGGTGTCGACCAGAATGACCCTTCCCGTGCTGCGCACCACCCAAGTCTGGGTGGCGGCCAGGTAGTTGTCGGTCTCGCCGGCCCAGAAGTGGGGAGCGACCCACGAGCTGTGCTCCTGCCACTTCTCAGGGCGAAGTCTGGGAAGACCACCCCGACCGGAGCGACGGGCCCCTGCCACTCCACGATGCGCGTGACCTCGATGTTGCCGATCTCTATCGTTTCCATGTTCTCCAGCGTATGGACGCGCGGCGAGACGGGTTATAAGCGATCGTGCTCACTTGATATGTGTTCGTCTCACCACCTGTCGTTGCGGGTATGGATGTCCTCAGTAATGTCGTCGCCGCCGTGCGGACCGGCAGCCCGTTCGCCAACCGTGAGGACAGAGAGGGCGTGTGTGGCGCACGCATTTTGAGCCTTTCACCGGAGCGGGCTTCCACATCGTCCTGCAGCGGGCCTGCCTGCTCGCCCGCGGTGAACCTCACCGCGGGGGACGTCGTGCTCACTCCGCACAGACCCGACACACCCTGACCGCTCCCGGCCGCACCCCTTGCTGGGCATCCTGCCGGAGACCATCCCGGCAAAGCCCTGGACTGTCGAGACCCTGGGAAAATTGGCGAACCTGTCGCGATCAACGTTCTCCCGCCGCTTCACCGCACTGGTCGGCCAACCCCCTCTGGCCTACGTCACCTGGTGGCGGCTCACCGTGGCGGCGCGACTTCTGCGCAACTCCGACACCGCCCCGGCTCCGATCGCCCAACGCGTCGGCTACAGTTCGGACTTCGTCTTCGCCGCCTTCAAGCGGGAGCACGGCGTCTCTCCGGGCCGCTACCGGCTGCGGAACCGCGACCAGAGTTAAGGGCTCGTGGAGAATCAACCTGTTGCTTCCCCTGATCCGACTCGCTGGTGTGATACGCGTGTCTCGGAGTCGGTCTGTCGTCAACTCGCCGCGCGTTTGGAGGCGTTGTCTCCTCATCTGGACGAACAGCAGCGGCGGCTGACGAGGGGGCCGAGGCCAGTTTGCTGGGGCACGGCGGTATCCCGGCGGTCCCCCGGGCAGCCCAGGTCAGCGAGACGACGGTCCGCAAGGGTGTGGACGAGATGGAGGCCGGCGAGGAGCCTCTGGGCCGGATACGCAGGCCGGAGGAAGATCGTGCACTTTGAGCAGAAACTGCTGCCCGCGCTGTCGACCAGGAGCCCCGCGGCAAGCCACCGGGCTGGGCCACGGAGCGAGCGCAGGCACAGTCCGTGACCTGCTGCGTGAGGAGGGATTCAGTCTGCGGGCCGGCGCGAAGACCATGGAAGGCGAGCAGGACCCCGACCGTGGGGCCCAGTTATAGCCGCCGACGAGTACCTCCTTCTTGGTGTCCAAGCTGATCGGCTGGCGGCGTCGATGTTGCCGCCCCGCCAGCGGCCCCTCCGGGTGCCATCGGCGGACATCGCGCCGATGGCACCGCCGATCCTCTTTCGCGTGCGAGCCGGTAGTGCTCCGCGGTGGCGGCCCCTCAGACGCTGGCTGCGGCTTCCAGAATCAGCCGAGTGATCGTCTCCGGGTGCGACACGAGGGAAAGATGGCCGGAGTTGACCTCGACGGTCGTGGCGCCCATGCGCTTGGCCATGAAACGCTGTAGGTCGGGGTTGATAGTACGGTCACTCTTCGACACTGCGTACCAAGAAGGCTTCTGTTGCCAGGCGGCGGCACTCGTCGTGGGCGCAGCCGTCGAGAGCGGTCCCTGCGCGGCGAAGAGGGTAAGTGCCTCCTTCCGGGGCAGGCCGTTGGCGAAGTCCTGAAGGAACGCTGTCCTCCCGATGAACTTGTAGCCGCCAGAAGTAATGATTCCGCGGGTGACCGGAGGCGTGGGGAACTGCGCGGAGAGTGCGGCGAAGTCCTCACCCGCTTCTGGGGCACGCGCAGCGATGTAGACAAGCCCGGCGACGTTCGGGGCGAGTCCGACTTCGGAAATGACAGTGCCGCCGTAGGAATGTGCGACGAGGATAGTGGGTCCGTCCTGCCGCGCCAGTGCGAAGTTGGTAGCGGCAACGTCATCAGCGAGGGAGCTGAGCGGGTTCTGTACCGCAGTGACGTTCACCTCCGCGGCCTGAAGGAGCGAGATGACCTTCCTCCAGGAGGATCCGTCCGCGTAAGCGCCGTGCACGAGCACGACATTGCGGATCGCTGGGCGCTGACGCGAACGAGGGGCCGCCTGAGCGGTCGAGGCCCCGGTCAGTGTGGCAGCGGCAGCGACTCCCGCGCCCAGTGCGGAAAATTGGCGGCGGTTGATTGCCACTCTTGTCTCTTTTCATTGGTAGTGGCCACTGTCGTCGTTTGGGCAGTGGCCCGCCCTGCTGTGGACGTGTCCAGTGCGGGGCCGAGTAGGTTTTTCGAGGGCGTGATGGTCTTCGGACCATCAGCCGGGTACGCCTGTCCACCATCGTTCGGTACCGTACGGAGGATTTCAAGAATTCTTGATCAAGCTTGACCAGGAGATAGGTCATCACCTGTGTCCCCAGAACAGGCGGCAAGCCATCGGGAATACGAAGGCCCCGCCGTCGTTGCGATATTGCGACACCGCATCCTCCAGATCCGACCGGACCCGGCCGACGTCGGCGCTATCAAGAGCGTCGAACGCTCGGGCGAAGGGAACCGGGCCGGACGCGATCTGCCACACGGCATCGAATGACGGCAGGGGAACAGACCAGCGGAAGATTGCGGTGTGAAACTGCTCCAGTCGCGCCTCGCGCAACACCCGCTCCCGCAGGCCGGGTACTGCCAGCCGCGTCAGGTAGTCAAAGTCGGGCAAGGTATCCGCCGGTACGTGTCCGGACAGGATTCGCTCTATCGTTGACATGAGCGTGTTCAACGCCATGTCGTCAAAGGTCGCGAAACTGAAAGGCGCACCAGGGGCCAGTACCCGGGCGAGTTCGTGTCCGGATGCCGCGAGATTTCCCTCCTGCAGCAGGCCGAAATGAGAGATCGCGGCGTCCATGCTCCGGTCTTCCAGCTCCAGCTGGTCGACGGACATGACACCGAAGCTAGCATTCTGCACCGAATTCGCGCGCGCCTTCTCCTGAGCCTGCTCGATCAGTACCGGAGTCACATCGACACCGAGCACCTTGAGTCCTGGACGATCCCGCGCCAGAACAAATGTGGGCTGGCCCGTACCACAGGCCAGGTCCAATACGACTGAACCGACCGGTAGCGCCGGTAGCCGTTCGAGAATGGCCTCGACGACGGGGGTGGTGTCCGGGAGCGTGGTGTCCGTCGCCGCCCCTGCTCGTTGCCACTCCACCTCCGGGGTACCGCGTTGCGGCATCGGGATGGTTGACCTCGTCATTGTGTGTTTCCCTTCACCTGGTGTCATGGGGACGTCGAAGAGCAGGCTTCGATCGAAACACTGAGGCACCTCAAGTGACCATGTTCGTCTGGCCTCTTCAGATACGACCGTGTGCGCACGCCGAGGTACAGTGGATGTTGTGGACGTGATCGAGGAGGTCGTCGGCAGTGCGCGAGCCGGGCGGGCCTTCGCCCGCCGGATTCGCGAGTCCGGACCTTGGGGCATGCGGTTCCCAGCCTTCACAGGCGTCGGATTCCATGCTGTTCTGCAGGGTTCCGGCTGGCTGATCTCCGCCGCCGAAAAGCCAGTCGCGCTGCGATCAGGCGACATCGTCTTAGCTGGGCATGGCGCGGAGCACGGGCTCAGCCACACCCCTGGTGTCCTGAGTGACCTCCCAGTGTCGGCGATGGGCTCGCGGCAGCACGACCCGCGCCCCGCCGCCATCGAGATGCTCTGTAGTGCTTACCGGCTGGACGGTGGCCAGGTACACCTCTTTCTGCGCCAGCTGCCGGCAGTCATCCGCGTGTCGCCCGACTACGGCCGTCACCCAGAACTCCGTTCACTCATCGACCTGCTCGATATCGACGTTACCCAGTCGCGTTTGGGTATCGGGGTGACGCGCTCCGCGCTTGTTGACCTGCTTCTCGTGCACGTGCTGCGTCTATGGCAGGAGGAGCAGGGCTCAGCCGCTTGGCCGGCAATCGACGCGGCAGTGGCCGCTGCGCTGCGGGAGATCCATCAGAGCCCGCAAACCCCTTGGACGGTGCAACAGCTCAGCGTGATGGCGGGCATGTCGCGTACCGCGTTCACCCGGCGATTCACGTCGGCGGTGGGCAAGCCGCCGATGGCGTACTTGATCGGTTGGCGGATGGTCAGGGGCGCCCAGTTGCTGCGTGAGACCGAAGCCCCGCTCTCCGCCATCGCGCGGCAGATCGGCTACTCATCCGAATACGCTTTTGCTGTAGCTTTCCGACGCGAGTTCGGTGTCTCGCCCGGCCGCTTCCGACGCCGCGCCCAGGCGCCAGGCGACAAACTGGGGTAGCTTCACTCGTTCATGCGTCCCCGTCAGTTTGTTGACGGGGCTCCAGGCTTCATGAACTCGCCGCGTCCTCACCAGTCGGAACGCGTTGTGGCCGTCGGCGACGAGCGTTCGGCGCCGGCGGAAGCCGTGAGCCGTGAGCCGTCCACGATCCCGGTCTCGTTCCGCTGGACCTCGCGCTGGCAGTCGCGACGGGCGGGGACTGCCTGGTCGATGTCGGCACGCCACGGACCGGGCCGGCCGTGTTCGGGCCGGTTGCCTGCGACCCGACGGCCTCCAGCCTGGTCGATACCCTCGTCGTCTCCGACGGCACGCCCTTCGGACGGTCCGCGTCGCACGGGCCCGAGGTGCCCTAGGGCGTTTCTGATGGCTCTTGGACTGTGTCGCGGAGCCAGATGACGACCGCAGTGACGGCCAGGGTGCCGTTAAAGATGTAGTCACGTTTGTCGTAGCGGGTGGCCACCGCGCGGAACTGCTTCCATTTGTTCACGCACCGCTCGACCGCGTTGCGGCGACGGTACTGGGCCTTGTCGAAGGCCGGGGGCCGACCGCCGACTCGTCCCCGGCGCTTGCGGTGAGCCCGCTGGTCATCAGGCTGCGCGATGGTGGCTTTGATGCCGCGTTGTCGCAGGTAGGTGCGGTTGTCGCCGCTGGAGTACGCCTTGTCGCCACGCACCCGGTCCGGCCGGCTGCGCGGGCGGCCCGCACCACGGCGCCGGATGCGTAAACCGTCCAGCACCGGAGCGAACATCGGGCTGTCACCCCGCTGACCGGGCGAGGTCAGCCAGTGCAGCGGACGGGCCCGGTCGTCGGAGAGCAGATGGACCTTGCTGGTCAGCCCACCCCGCGAGCGCCGCAGCGCCTCGCGCCCATCCGCCTCCTCACGCGCCCCGCCCCCTTTTGCGGGTAGTCGGCCGGAGCCCTGCGGGGCGCCCCGGCCGCATGCTGATGCGCCCGGCAGGACGTCGAGTGGATGTTGACCGCCCATTCCTGCCGCGAGATTTTACGGGCGTGGGCTTCGTCCGGGTCGCCGGCATCTGCTTCGATCTGCAGCTCTTCCAGAATGTTGTGCCAAGTCCCGTCGGCCGACCAGCGGCGATGACGCTCATAGACGGTCTGCCAGGGACCGTACCGCTCGCGCAGATCAGGCCAGGGAACACCGGTCCGGGCCCTGAACAACACTCCGTTGACGACCTTCCGGTGATCGGCCCACTGACCGCCCGGCCTTCCGTTACCAGGCAAAAGAGGCTCGATCTTCCGCCACTGCGCGTCCGTGAGCTCGTGTCGCCGCACCATATGAGCGTCCTGCCCGGACGACCACAAGATCCACCCAGCCCACCAAGAGCCATCAGAAACGACCTAAGTGTGGTCACCGGCGTCCCCGGCACCGAACACGCCGGGGACAGGGACGATCGCCTCCTGCTCCTCCAGCTCGGCCGACTGTTACGGCACGGATCGGGGACGGCCCTGGGCCCGGGACGGAGCCCTTCCGACTCCTACCTCGGTCCTCTCGTCCGACGGCACACCTCTGGTCATTGCATGACCGTGACCGCTACGAGGTGACACCGGGCACGGAAGTACCGTACGAGTGGAGCATCAGAAGGGTGCGTTGCCGCGTTCGCTCCTTCATGTACGGCCAGGATCTCTCGATCAGCCCGTGGGCATTCAGGAGTGGTTCGAGCACTTCGAAGTACACGGCGCCCCGGACGTGATTCGAGGAATGGTCCACAATTGGCTCCACGAAGTCCCAGCACCTCTGCAGTAGGCCCGCGTCCGGGACGGAACTCTGCAGCTGAGGCATCAGCACAGGTGTAGTGAAGCACTCGGTGAGCACTTCGTACAGGTCCAGAACCGCGTCCTGGGTCAGGACGGCCCGCTCCGCCGGCAGACCGTACTTGTCGGCAATGAACGGTGCGGATTCGGGCACCGTGCGCAGCAGGAGGGCGGGAACGTCCTCGTCAGCGATCTCGTTCATGTCGTTTCCGGTTCGGTATCGGGCATCATCGGCTTGGGAGCCTCGAAGACAGCGCCCTTGGCGCCGAAGTCCAGGGCCCGCAGACCACCCTCGTCCGTCTCCTGGACGTCCAGGTCCTGGGCGGACAGCTTCAGCCACAACTCGGCCAGGTCCTCACTCGCCGCAGCCCGGGCCGTCCTCACCACCAGCAGTTGAGTGAACCCGTCCTCCTGTGCCGTCATCCGCAGATCCACATCGGGCAGCACCGACGCATAGGTGGCCACCGCCCCTTCGAGCTGCGGTTTCGGCAGTGGCGTCGGCCACGACAGACTCAGCTCACGCCCAGCCCTTTCCATCCGGACCAACGGCTGCGTGCCACCACCCCCGGAGAACTCCGTCCCGACCGTCGACGCCTTCGGCGCGATAGCTCCGTCCGCAGTGGCCGCCAGGCTCGTGTCGACACGGATCCAGCCGCCCTGGGTGCGAGCCCAAACGGGACGCACGTACTCACGCGCCTCCAGCTCACCCTCCGCGGTGGCGAACACCTCGCGGCTCTCCCCGCGCATCATCTGGGCACGCCACTCATCAGAACCGCATACGACCCTGCAGATACAGGCGCCCGAACGCGGTTAAAGGGCGTTTTGTCTCTGCGAGGTTGTTTGGTTTGAGGTTCAGGTGTCACGCCAGTTCGGAGTGGATTCGCTGGTGAGTCGTCGGCTCATGAGGTCGATCATTGCGACGTGGATCATGGCTTCGGATCGGTGGGAGTGGATCTCGTAGTCGCGTGCGAGACGGCGGTGGTGCATCAGCCGGGCGAAGGTTCGCTCGACCACCCAACGTCGGGGGATCACCTTGAACCCTTTGACGCCGGGGTCGCGTTGGACGACTTGGACGTCGATACCGAGGCGGGCTCCGTGGTCGATGGCTTGGTCCGGTAGCCGGTGTCGGTTAATGCCTTGGTCACTTGAGGGGTGGCGGCGGAGATCTGGGAGAGCAGGTGGATGCCGCCGATGTTGTCGGAGACACTCGCTGCGCTCACCCAGACGGCCAACAGCAGCCCGAGGGTGTCGACGCCAATGTGGCGCTTGCGGCCTGCGTTTTTCTTGCCTACATCGATGCCCTGGCCGACGGCCGGCACATTGGCGGAAGTCTTGATGCTCTGTGCGTCCAGCACGCAGGCGCTCGGCTCGGCATCCCGGCCTTCGGCTTCACGCACCAGGCGCCACAACAGGCCGTTGAGCTGGTCGAAGACGCCCTCCTTCTGCCAGGCGGCGAAGTAGCCGTACACCGTTGCCCACGGCGCGAAGTCATGCGGCAAGTACCGCCAGGGGATCCCGGTGCGGTCGACGTACAAGATGGCGTCCATGATCCGGCGCAGGTCGTGCTCGGGTGGGCGGCCGATGTCCAAGCTCTTGCCTCTGAGTTCGGCCCGCCAAGCGGTGAGCGTGGTTCGCTGCAAACCAGGTGGCTGCTCCTTCGCAGCCAGCGAGGGAGGGCACTGGAAAGTGTGCCATCTCCCATTCGAACTTGAAGAATGACGGAAACAACAGGTCAAGCCGCCAGGACTTCGATGCTTGAACTGGTTCATGAAGTTCATCACGACCAAGAGCTTCATGCCGTTCGTCTACTACCGGGTCCTGCTGGGCATCCTGATCACCGTGCTGGTCAGCATGGGCGCGCTGAGCCCGCACGCGGCGGAGTCGTCGGGCTGACGCCCTCGCACGCACGAACGCCCTGCCGGACTTACGTACGTACGGGCAATCCGCAGATGACGAAGCCGCCCGCCTCATTCCCCCGTGGCGGGCGGCTTCGTGCTCGGTGTCCAGAGATCCGACTCGGCGGCGGCGACGTAAGTGTCCTGGGCCGCTGGACGACACCGACTCGCGCCGGCGACGGGATTCGAACCCGCGTTTCTCTCTTGAGAGGAGAAGTAACCGCTGCCTTCGCACCTGGACGGATACGACGGTAGCGGTCCCGGTCGTGGCGGGCACCCGAATAAAGCACGGGCTCCTGTCGCACCGGGCGCCAACTCGGCGGCTCCCAGGCGTCCATGGCGTCTATGGCGTCTATGGCGTGACCAACCGCATACGGCATCGGTAGTCATCCGGTAGCGCACCGTCAGTCCTTGGCCTTACGCTGATGCGCATGTCCCCCGATTCTCTGACCCCTGGTTCCGTGCGGTCCGCGGCCGTGCTGAATGAGCAGATCCGAGCGTTATGGATACGCGCGGGCGGTTCGCTCACGCCCCAGGAGCGCGCCGAGTACGAACTGCTGGTCGTGCAGTGGGCCGCCGCGGTACGCGACGAGATGGTCGAAGCGGCCTGACCTCCGGGGCCCGCGGGTCCCGTCACACCGCCCCTCGCACCGCCCTTCGCACCGCCCGTGTCACGTGGTCACGGAAGGTGCGCGGCTGACGGCCGGTGAGACGTCGGACCGTGTCGGTGGTGCGGTCCTCGGCTCCCGCCGCGTTCGACCGGTCCAGGCCAGCGAGCATCGCGGCGTACTCGATCGGCATCGAGGCAGCCAGGTGATCCCTCATCTCCTCGTACGTCAGCGGCCGGTGAGCCACCACGCGCCCGGTCACGTCGGCGAGGAACGCCGCGACGTCGGCGTGGCTCAGCGCCTCGGGGCCGGTGATGACCAGGTCGGTGCCGGGCGCCCGGACATCGGTCAGTGCGTGCACGGCGACGGCCGCGATGTCGTCGGCATCGACGAAGGCCACCCGCCCCTCTCCCGCCGCGGTGCGGATCACCCCCTCCTCCCGGATGCTCCGGGCGTGCATGTGGTCGCCGGTGAAGTTCTGCATGAACCATGACGGCCGCAGCACCGCCCACTCGTCGAACAGGCCGGGCAGGGCCTGGTGCACCTGCCCGACGGCCGGGCCGCCCGCTGGAATCGCGGAGGAACTGAGGAGGACCGCTCGGCGCAGTCCGGACGCACGCGCCTGCTCCAGGAAGGGCAGCATGACCTCGGCCGGGGTCGCGGAGTCCACGGGCGCGAGGAGGTAGACGCGGTCCGCGCCGCTCAACGCCCCCTCGTACGTGGCCGGGTCGTGCCAGTCGAAGCGGACGGCCTCCGTGCCGTCGACGGGAGTGGCCCGTCGGCTCGCGGCCTTGACCCTGTGCCCCAGTCCGGCGAGCCGGGAGGCCACGCGGCTGCCGGTGGTGCCGGTCGCCCCGAGGACGAGGGTGGCGCCAGGGGCGAGGGCGGCGCCGGGGGCCGTCATCGGCTGCTCCGCGTGAAGTCGGCCGCGCCGCCCGGGGAGACGACGAGCGGGTTCCAGTAGTCCCGGTAGTGAGTGATGAGGCCGTCGGCCACCGTCACCACGGCGACGTAGGTCAGGTCGAACGGAGCCCCGGTCTCCACCAGCAGCCCCACCCCGCGCATCTCCACCACGATCCGCCCGGGGTCGGTGGTCTCGTGGATCTCCAGGTCCGGGAAGTCGTGCAGGTCGATGTGTTCGGGATAGTGGCGCAGGTAGTCCAGGACGGCGGCCTTGCCCTCAAGCCGCTTCGGCCACCCTTCGGGCGCGAAGGGGAACTCCAGGACACCGGCGTCGTCCCACAGGTCGACCCAGGCGGTGATGTCCTTGTCGAGCAGCAGTCGCAGTCCCTGGCGGAACAGGTCCGCCGGTCGCGTGGTCATGGTCATGAGGTCCTCCGATACGATCACGATACGATACGGACCCGCGGTCCGCTTCACTCGAACCATACGGACCGTCGGTCCGTTTATGCAACCCCCAGCACCCGGAGGTGCCCCATGCCCGAGCGCAGGCCCCGTGCGGACGCCGTGCGCAACCGGGAAGCCGTACTCGCCGCGGCCGACCGGCTCTTCGCGCGCAGCGACAGCCCCGAGCACGTGAGCATGGCCGACATCGCGGCCGAGGCGGGCGTCGGCAAAGGGACCCTCTTCCGCGGCTTCGGGGACCGCACCGGTCTGATCCAGGCGCTCTACGAGGCCCGGCTGGACCCGATCCGCCGAACCGTCGCGGAGGGCCCGCACCCCCTCGGGCCCGGCACCCCGCCGGTTCAGCGTGCCGCGGCCGTCCTGGACGCCCTCCTGTGCTTCAAACTCGACCACCGGCACCTCTCGCTGGCCCTGGAGGAGGCCGCGACCGGCAGCCCTTACGGCGCCGAGCACTACGACTGGTGGCACGGCACACTCCGGGGCGTCCTCGCAGAGATTCCCGGCTTCGACGGCAGCGACTTCGCCGCCCACGCCCTGCTCGCGGCGGTCCGCGCCGACCTCGTCGACCACCTGGCCGGGCGCCGGAACATCCCCCGCGAGCGGCTACGGGCCGACCTGGCCACCTACACCACAAAGGTACTGAACAGCCCGTAACGGTCCGTACACAAGCGAACCGACCGCAGGTACGGCGGACGGCCGGTGAATAGCGCCGCACGCCCCCTTGGCGCGGTCCGCCCCGTGGCCAACACTGAGCCGATGACGCAGCGCGTGGAACTGGCGACGGTGATGGACCGGCTCGCGGTCGACGAGGTGGTCACCGAGTACGCGGTGGCGGTCGACGACGGGGACTGGGAGGCCTACCGGCAGCTGTTCGCGCCGGACGGGCGGGCGGACTACCGGTCCGCAGGCGGTGTCGAAGGGGATGCCGGACAGATCGCCGGATGGCTCTCGCAGACCATGGAGCTGTTCCCGATGCGGCAGCATCTGATCGTCAACCGGCGGGTCCGCTTCGGCCTGTTGGAGCAGGACAGGGGTGACACGGCCCGGGTCAGGGCCGACTACGTGAACCCGATGCGCTTCGCGGGACGCGACGGCGGATCCACCGAGCCCGACTTCGTGTGCGGCGGCCGGTACGACTTCGGGCTGCTGCGTACGGACGACGGCTGGCGGCTGCGTGAGGTGGTCGTGCAGGAGAAGTGGCGCCGGACCGCGCAGCCGCGCCAGGAGCCCGCCGCACGTTGAGCCGGCCCGGTCCCTCCCCTCACGCGGCCCGACCCCCTTACGTAGATCGTCCGCGGGCGCGCACACTTGGGTCACGCACTGTGCTTCGAGGGTCGATGGAGGCGCTGGATGAACCTGTCCGCCACTGGTTGGCGCCGGCGCCTCGGCTCTCCGTGGTGGCGCGGCACCGCGGCGGCGCTCGCCGGTGCGCTGCCGATGCTGAGTTTTCCCGCGCCGTCCCTGTGGTGGTTCGCGTACGTCGCCCTGGTGCCGTGGATCCTGCTCGTGCGCTCGGCTCCGACGGGGCGGCGGGCGGCGTACGACGGCTGGCTCGGCGGGCTCGGCTTCATGCTGGCCGTGCACCACTGGCTGCTGCCGAGCCTGCATGTCTTCACGGTCGTGATAGCCGCGCTGCTGGGCGCGCTCTGGGCGCCGTGGGGCTGGCTGGTACGCCGGTTCCTGGCCGGTGCGCCCTCGCCGGGCCGCCTGGTGGCCGCCCTGTTCGTCCTGCCCTCCGGCTGGCTGATGGTCGAACTGGTGCGGTCCTGGGAGGGGTTGGGCGGGCCCTGGGGTCTGCTCGGGTCGAGCCAGTGGGACGTGGAGCCCGCGCTGCGGCTCGCCTCGGTCGGCGGCGTGTGGCTGCTCAGCTTCCTGCTCGTCGGCGTGAACGTGGCACTCGCCGTCCTCGTCGCGGTGCGGTCCTCCCGGGTCCCGGCCGTCGCCGGGCTCGTCGCGACGGCCGCGGTCACCTCGGCGGTCTGGGCCTGGTCACCGCGTCCGGCGGTCGACGGCCAGGCCCGGATCGCCGTCGTGCAGCCGGGCGTGATCGGCGTCGGCGGTGGTGGCGGTAGCGGTGGTGGTGGTAGCGGTGGTAGCGGCCCGGAGAAGCGGTTCGCGCGCGAGGAGGCGCTCACCCGGGAACTGGCCGGGCAGGACGTGGATCTCGTCGTGTGGGGCGAGAGCAGTGTCGGCTTCGACCTCGCCGACCGTCCCGATCTGGCGGACCGGCTCGCGGCACTCTCCCGTGAGATCGACGCCGACATCATGGTCAACGTGGACGCGCACCGCTCGGACCGGCCGGGCATATACAAGAGTTCCGTGCTCGTGGGTCCGCAGGGCCCGACCGGCGACCGCTACGACAAGATGCGGCTCGTGCCCTTCGGCGAGTACGTACCGGCCCGCGCCCTCCTCGGCTGGGCCACCTCCGTGGGCAAGGCGGCGGGCGAGGACCGTATGCGCGGCACCGAACAGGTCGTGATGACCGTCGGCGACGGACAGGACCAGGGACAGGAGCAGGGACAAGACGAGGGACGGGACGAGGGACCGGGCGACCGAGCCGGCGCCGGCGACGGACTGCGGGTGGGCCCGATGGTCTGCTTCGAATCGGCGTTCCCCGACATCAGCCGGCATCTCGCGCGCGACGGCGCCGAGGTGCTGCTCGCGCAGTCGTCGACCTCCTCGTTCCAGAGCAGCTGGGCCCCCGAACAGCACGCGTCGCTCGCGGCGCTGCGGGCCGCCGAGACGGGCCGGCCGATGGTCCACGCCACACTCACCGGCGTCTCGGCGGTCTACGGGCCGAGCGGCGAGCGCGTCGGCCCCCGACTCGGCACCGACGCGAGCGCGTCCGCCGTGTACGACCTGCCGCTGGCCCACGGTGTCACCCCGTACGCGCGCTTCGGCGAATGGCCGGTCGGCGCGGCCCTGCTGATCCTCGCCGCCCTGGGCGCCACCGAGGGCGTACGGTCGCTGCGGCTCAGGCGGAGCGCTCCGTCACCGCACGCACCACTCGCTCACACAGTTCATGGGTCGCCAGCGCGTCCCGGGCGCTGAGGACCTTGCCCGCGCGTACGGCGTCGAGGAAGGCAAGCACGATCTGCTCGACACCGCGCTGCCTGGCCACCGGCACCCAGTCGCCGCGCCGCCGTGTCGTCGGCTGCCCCTTGTGGTCGACGACCTCGGCGAGGTTGATCACCTGACGCTTGGTGTCCTGCCCGGACACCTCCAGGATCTCCTCGGCGGAGCCGCTCAGCCGGTTCATCACGCCGAGCGCCGTGAAGCCGTCCCCGGCCAGTTGCAGCACGACGTGGTGCAGCAGCCCGTTCTCGACGCGGGCCCGCACGCTGACGTCGTCGACCGTTCCCGGCACCAGGAACCGCAGGGTGTCCACGACGTGGATGAAGTCGTCGAGGATCATCGTGCGGGGCTGTTCCGGCAGGCCGACGCGGTTCTTCTGCATCAGGATCAGCTCACGGGGGTGTTCGACGCACTGCGCGTACCCGGGCGCGTGACGCCGGTTGAAACCGACGGCCAGGCTGGTGTTCCGCTCCTCCGCGAGCCGCACCAGGCGCTCCGACTCGGCGAGTTCGTACGCTATCGGCTTGTCGACATATGTGGCGACGCCCGCTTCGAGCAGCCGGGACACGATCTCGGGGTGCGCGTGCGTGGGCGCGTGCACGAACGCCGCGTCGAGGTCCTGCGCGAGCAGCGCGGAGAGGTCCGTGTGCCGCCGCTCCGCCGGAACGTGCAGGCCCTCGGCGACCCGGGTGAGGGTCGCCGGCGTCCGCGTGTGCAGATGCAGTTCGAGCCCCGGGCGGGTGGCGAGCACCGGCAGATACGCCTTCAGCGCGATGTCGCCGAGTCCGATGCAGCCGACCTTCACAGGGATCTCCTTCGAGCAGTGCGGGTCCGGGGCACGCGTACGCCCGTCTCGCCGGAAGCATACGGCGACCGCGGTGGCCGCCGGCCGGCGAAACAAAGAGGTGGGCCGGGGGCTCGGTCGTCCGCGATGATGCGGCCATGACGATCGAGCGCAGGGAACCCGCGACGGACGCCGGCGAGCGAGCCATGCTGGAGGGCTGGCTGGACTACCACCGCGCCACCCTCGCCGTGAAGTGCGAGGGCCTGGACGACGCCCAGCTCAGGACGGCCTCGGTGCCACCCTCCGAGCTGTCCCTGCTCGGTCTCGTCCGGCACATGGCGGAGGTGGAACGCAGCTGGTTCCGCAGGGTCCTCGCGAACGACGACGCCGGTCCGCTCTACTACAGCGACGAGGACCCGGACGGCGAGTTCCATCTCGGCGAGGCGGACACCTGGGAGGAGGCGTACACCACCTGGCAGGGCGAGATCGCGGTCGCCCGCCGCAACGCGGCGCGTTTCGGCCTGGACGACCTGTCCGAGGGCAGGAGCAGATTCACCGACAAGCCCTTCAACCTGCGGTGGATCTACACCCACATGGTCGAGGAGTACGCCCGCCACAACGGTCACGCCGACCTGCTCCGCGAGCGCGTCGACGGGGCCACCGGCGACTGACGGAGCCACCGGCGACCGAGGCGGCGCCCGACGCCCGGGTCACTGCTCGCCGGGCGTTCACCCGTGTGGGGCACAGTCCGCCGGCCGGCACCCCAAACCCCGTAGGACACAGCAGAGTTGCGGGGTGCCTCGAACCGCGACCACCGCAGCGCTCCTGGTCACCGTGGCCGTCTTGGCTGCCTCGGCCGTCTCGGGCTGTGTGACCGTCCAGCGACCGCCCTCGTCCGGCCCGCCTCCCCCGCCGCCCCCGGTGTCGGAGCCCCGCCCGGACGGCAGCGCCGCACCGCGGGTGGTGCAGGCCCCGGCCCGCGAGGCCCTGGAACGCGTCGGCCCGTCCCGCCGCCCCTCGGCACCCGCGTCCACACCGGCCCGTACGCATCCCAAGG
>NZ_LIPP01000103.1 GCF_001418335.1 Streptomyces aurantiacus
GGACCGGGGGTTCGGGGGCGGCGGGGGCGGGAAACACTCAGGTGAGGAAGTCCTCCGCGATACGCCCCGCGAGCTCCTCCAGAATCGGCCCCGCCTCCGCCATGCACCGCCCGACATCGGGCTCGACATCCGTCAGCGGATACACCCGCCGAAACCCGGCCCTGCCGAGCGCCTCAGGAGCAAGCGACAACCGCCCGCACACAGCGATGACCTCCTTGCCCGCGGCCCGCGCGGCAGCGGCCACCCCCGCGGGAGCCTTCCCGTGGAGGGTCTGCTCGTCCAGGGACCCCTCCCCGGTGATGACCAGCGTCGCCCGCTCCAGCGCGGGCCCGAAGCCCAGCACATCGAGCATGACCTCGATCCCGGGCCGGAACCGCGCGCCGAGCCCCACGAGAGCCCCGTACCCGATACCACCGGCGGCCCCCGCACCGGGCGCGACGGCGTACTCCGCCGCCCTGCCCCCGATCGCCTTCTCCAGGACCGCGGCGAAGTGGACGAGCCCCGCGTCGAGCACCGCCACCTCGTCCGGAGAGGCACCCTTCTGCGGCCCGTACACCGCCGGCGCGCCCTTCGGCCCGGTCAGCGGATTGTCCACGTCACTGGCGAGGACCACGTCGACGGAGGCGAGCCGGGGGTCGAGACCGGTCAGGTCCGCCGTGGCTAGCTGCCCGAGGGAACCGCCGCCGGGCGGCACGGGCTCGCCGTCCTCGTCGAGGAACCGGGCGCCGAGCGCGGACAGCATCCCGGCCCCGCCGTCGGTGGTCGCGCTGCCGCCGACGCCGAACACGATCGTCCGCGCCCCGGCGTCGAGCGCGGCCCGCAGCAGCTCCCCGGACCCGTACGTGGACGACGTGAGCGGCGCGAAGACCCCGGCGGGCAGCCGCTGCAACCCGCTGGCCTCGGCCATCTCGACGACCGCGGTGCCGTCGCGGAGCGCGAACGCGGCGGCCACCTCGCTCCCGAGCGGCCCGGCGACCCGTATCTCGTGCCGCTCGAACCCGGCGGCGACCGCCGCGTCGACCGTGCCGTCGCCGCCGTCGGCCACCGGGAGCGCCTCGACCTCGGCCCGGGGCGCGACCCGGTGCAGTCCTGCCGTCACCCGCTCGGCCACCTGCACGGCCGTGAGCGAGCCCTTGAACTTGTCCGCGGCGATGAGTACCCGCTGGATCTGGCTGCCGGTCCGGTTCACTGCAGCGTCCGCCACCTTGCGTTCCCCTTGCTCCTCGGGCCTTGCACACGTCAAGGCAGTCGCGCCGCTGCGACCCTAACCGCAGGAGGGGGCCGCTGCCCAGGGCGGTTCTCAGGACCCGGACAGCGGTCGATCAGGCTCCGGAGGGCAGCGACCGGTCAGCCGGCGTCGGTCCCGCGCGAGTCGTAGAGCTGGTGCGTCAGCGGACCGGTGCTCCCGGACGGCACGCTGATGTGCTCCAGCACGTCCTCCAGGAGATCGAGGTCCCCGGTCCGCACGCCGACGTCCCCGGTGGTGACCAGAGGCTCAGCGGGAGCGGGAGCGGGAGCGGCGGAGGCGGCACCGGTGCCGGACAGGGTGGCGACGACCGCGGCGACCGCGACGCCACCGGCCGCGAGGACCGTCGTACGACTCAACGACTTCATGGGACTCCCCACACGTAATACTCAATACCCCATACGAATAAAACCCCACGATCCTCCCATGCGACACGACACCGTAAGCATATAAAGCGGATATAACCGGCAGCAGTTCGGCACACCGGGTGTATGCCCACCGGGAGTTGACGATCACGCGGACCGCTCCGTCGATCTCGCTAGGCTGCTCCGATGACGACTCTTGACTTCGACACCTACATCGCGGGCCTCCCCCGTGTGCTCCTCGGCGCCGCCGCGCTCTTCCGTGACACCGAGGGCCGGGTGCTGCTCGTCGAGCCCAACTACCGCGAGGGCTGGGCGCTGCCGGGCGGAACCGTCGAGTCGGACGCCGGCGAGACCCCGCGGCAGGGCGCCCACCGGGAGACCCTTGAGGAGATCGGCCTGGACCTCGCGCTCGGCAGGCTGCTCGCGGTGGACTGGGTGCCGGGTGCCGGGCATCCGCCGGGCGTCGCGTACCTGTATGACGGCGGCGTCCTGACCGAGGAGCAGTTCACGTCGATCCGCCTCCAGGAGTCGGAGCTGCTCTCCTGGCGACTGGTCCCGCGCGAGGAGCTGCCCCGGTACATGCCGGGCTCCCTGGGCCGCCGCGTGGCCGCCGCCCTGGACGTACTCGCGGAGGAAACAGGAACGGCGGAACTGGAGAACGGCCACCGGGTCCACTGAGAGTACTGAGACCACTGACCGAGGTGCGGGGGTGAGAGGGCTGCCGGAGCCCGCCGATAACGGTTCGCCCCGTCCGGGCGGGCGCTCTACTCTCGGCACATGAGCAAGCCTCTCGTCGCCCTTCTCAGTGGCGCAGGTGTCTCCACGGAACAGGGCATCGGCAGAAGTAACCTCGCGCCATGACGGATGACTTGGTACAGCGAGCACACTGGGGAGACTTAGACGGCCAGAACTGGGCGGGGTTGGTCCGTCTCTCCCTCGAAGCGGAGGACGAGGAGTTAACCGCGCGGGCTGCGCGCCCGACACCGGATCACCCCGCCGGCAGCGGCACGAAGTGGCGTCCGGCCACCGGCCGGGACATCAAGAGCAGGGAAGAGCAGGAGAAGGACGCGCGCCGTTTCGTCGAGAGTCGCGGGGGCCGGTACGTGTTGAGGTCGCCCAAGGTCATCTCTGCTGTGCCGGGGTCGTTCACGCGGTGGCAGATCCGGCCGCCGAGCTGGGCGCGCAGTGCGGTGACGCCGGGGCCGAGGTCGGAGCCGACGCGTTGGCCGGCGACGACCAGGTGCAGGCCGAGCGCGGCACCGAGCTGAGCCAGCCGCAGGAGGAGGACGGAGCACAGCCCTTTCGGGCACAGACACGCCCGAGGCTGGTAGTGCTATCTGAATTGATTAAATCGCAGCGCAACTATTCACAGAACGACTCAACTCTCCTGATTTTCCTTTTCGGGCAAGATGCCGATAGCGCCAGTAAATTTTAACCCCTCGTTGGCTAGTGGGTTCGTGTCGTCGAGGACGATCAATTGAATCAACTCTCCGAACAACAGGGCTAGGCGCACAAATCGAGCTAGAGCCAGCATGACGCCTGCTTCAAATAGCCAACTTCCGAGATCATCCGACTTGGTGCGACTGTCGAGTGCATACGCTACAAGAAAGAGAGCAGTAGCTAGAACGGAACCCAAGAACACCCCGCGCCATGCGCGAGCAAGATTCTCTGGATGCCGACGCTTCAGCTCCTCTACGCGATCTCCCCGGTTGGTTAGGTACTGCGCCACCGTCACGCTAGCGAGCGTGCCAGTCAGCGAAACCACGGTGGCTGTAGCGCCATATAGGCTCGGTCGTTTTTCTGTGGGAATGCTGTGTAGCAGCACTGGTGTCGACCAAAGGAAGTGCGCAGCTAGATGCACAAAGATAACGAAGATCACAGCCGCCAGATCGTAGCCGCTACGAGACAGCCAGTGGCGCCCAAAGCGAACGAATGGATGCATGATTTTCGAGAGAACGGTCATGGCCCCACCTCCCATGTAAGGCAGACCTTAGCGCCTCCCACTGACAGTGCTCCCCACCTGTACTTATCAGCTACGCGACGCCGTCTAGCTCGCTCCGCAACTCTTCCGCGGCAGCCATGATCGCTCTGACAGCCGATGAGTTGCGGATAGGCTCTCCATCATCCCCTGTCAGCGGTACAGATTTCTTCGCCGTAATCCTTTGAGAGATGAAATCTAATTCTTCTTGGTGCGATCGTGACTCTTCGTCATAGGTGACCAATGTGGCGGATACCGACTCAGCTGCGCTCGTAACGTTTTGCAGCCTCAATGCCTCATCTTTCAGTGCCCTTCGGGCTTGGTCGTAAGCCTTACCTCTAGGTACGCGCAGCGTAACTGTGACGAAAATATCACCGTACGTTCGCCTCAGGCGCTTAAGGGTGTCAGCCATGATTTCAGAACCGACATGCTCCAAGGCTTCTGCTTTTGATGTACTGATGCGCACCTTTGTCTCGGATACGCCGTCTGAAGCGTTGAGCTTCTTGCGTTGCCCTTTGGTGAGTGCGGCTTCCACCCGGACAAGCCCCTTGGGTTCGTCGAAGAGCTTTTGCCCATCGAGTCGCAAATTCTCCAGCCACTCACCGAGCGCGGTGTGTGTAGGCGAGGACGTTGAGCCGCGGATGATGCCGGCAATATTCTTCCTATCCAGGAATACTATTACCGTCGTTTCCACCAACTCGCCTATCGAATCTGGATTAACGGGTTCTGCGGCTTCCTCTTGCCTGAGTATTTCGAGCCATGAGTTCTCGTCGCGAGGTTCCATCAGTTTCAATGCATACGTCTCATCCACCGTGAGGACTTCGCCTATGAGTCGCCGAGCTGGTCCCTGGTAGGTGCGATCTACGACACTCCGCGAGGCCAGTTTTCCCAGGAAATCCTGCCAATCGGCGTTTGGAAGTCGCACAATATCTTTTGTCGCATCTAATTCTTTCACGATGCGAAAGAAGGAAACCGTGCGTCGGGCTGCTTTCTTCTTTGATCCGCTTGACATAGCCCGCTCCCGCTAGCTCGACCAGCTGCCATACTGTGGCGATTATTCGCTTAGGGCGGGGTTAGGGTATCACCAGTTGTTCATCTAGGCACAGCAAACAGTCATGTGGATCTTCCTATCTTCTCGCCTGCGCTGATAATCCACTTCAGGCGCTGCGCCGTCTGGACGGACTCGCAGTTGCGAAAGGCAGAGACACTGAGCCCTTGCCGCTTTGTGACCCGTTAGATCAGTGGACAACGACGCCAGGTATCAGCGCCACCAGTCCAGAGAGGAAGCTGCCTACTGCTGCGAGTGTGACGAGGGCTGCCTTGCCGTCCGAGAACAACCCGGAACAGAACTCACGCACTCGTCGCCGGAGGATAAGCATCTTGAGCTTCTGCCATCGGTGTTGATGGATGTGGCAGCCCATGAGGATGCCGGTCGCGTTGTTGCGGCACCCGTCGTCGCGTCCCCTGACTGGAGCCGCACAGGTCACCGGAGCTTGAAAGAATGACCAGAGGAGCACGGCGGCAGAGAGGGTGATGATCACCACTGGCCCTGCTGCCCTGTTGATCCACGCGGCGATGAGTAGTGCGCCGGCCAGGACGCCCCACCATTGCCCTAAACCACCGAACCGACCGCTCCTTGCCCCTGAAGTCGCCATGACTGTAATCGTGGCGAGGCGCTCTGCGAATCATGCCCGCAGCGAGGTTTGTGACCGAAAGGGGCTCAAGGAAGGCTGATGCATGGCGGAGTCAGATCGCCCAAACGGTGCACACAGCTCGCCATTGCGTCGTCGTCCTGAGCAAGCGTTGGCGGCACTGCAGGTTGGGGCAGATGCGAGCGTGGCGGGCTACCGCTCAGTGTCCTCCGGTGCCGGAGTGACGCCCGTCGGGCAAGACGCCCGTTACCTTCCTCGTAGATCCCGGTTCGCCCAACCCGCAGTACCCATCCAAGTTTTTGCTGTCTGAAAGATACTGCTGGTGGTAGGGCTCAACTGGGTAGAAGCTGCATCCCTTTCAGGGCACGTCGAGGACTGCCACAAAAGGTCTGGGAGCGCGGCTTGACGTGGGTCAAATGGACGCCTACCGCCTACTCGGAGACGACGAACGCGCCGCCACCCACGCCCGCTCAGTGATCCCCATCAGCACCGGCCCCGACGGCACCGAAATCTCCCCCATGCGTGTGGCAGAGGCCCGCCTCACACTCGGAGTCGCCGCAGCTCGAACCGGCGAGATAGAAGAGGCAATCGGCATGGGCACCAAAGCCCTCGAAGCCAACCGCAAGTCCCTCCTATCGTTGCTTTAGTCGCCGATGAACTGGACAAGAAACTTCGTTCCAAGTATACCCGCGAAACGTCCACGCGCGATTTCCACGAGAGGGTCATGATCATTAAGCGGGGCGCCGCTACACCCAAACTTCCGTTCTGAAGCTGCTGTACATAAACCGGGCCCAATTTCCGTTGAGAAACCGGGTTCTTTCAAGCCACCCACACCGGGCTTTCCAGGGTAAGTTCACTTGCGCCCAAGACAGGTGGCCACGATTGCGGGAGAGCCCACGATCTGGCTCGATGAGCGAAAGCGAGCTATTTCAACGACTCGCGGGAATCCAGTTTACTTACGTCTACCTCCCACGGGACCTTAAAAACTTCCCGAAGCACTTTTTCAAGTACCTCGTCACACCCTGAGGATAGATAGTTTTGCCTACTAGCGTCATTCGAGAACACCAATTCAAGCTTCTTGCCGTCGAAGCGAGTTACTTCGGCATACTGACTAAGGAGGATCCAGGCGAAGCGTCGCCGCTCCTTTACCGCCTCGAGGATTCTTGGCCATAGTTCATCAATTGATGTAACCCCAGGTGACGTCGCCTTCTGAGGAGGTTGCTTCACTTTCGGCCACCCCCCAGGGCGGCGTGCCGCAGGAGTAGTTGCTTCCGGGGCCGCAGGTGGTGCAACAGTGTCAGCTGGCGGCCAAGCGCCCGGCTGCTGGATCGCCGGGGTCACGGTCTCGGACGTGGTCGAGCTGGGCTTGACCGTCTTAGCCGTCGGCCACCCCCCAGGCCGGCGATCCAACGCTTTTGCCGATTCGCTAGCCACTACTTGAGCGGCTTGATCACTAGTGAGCGGTCGATAAGCCTGCTCCCCTGAAAGATGGGATGCATCAAACCAGCCGACCCATTGCCTGTTCCAGGCAAGCGTCAGACCTCCAGGAGAATTACGTACTCTCCTATGAGGGAGAGGGCGCGCTTTCGCACGTAGCGAGCTGCGCAGATGGGTAAATATCGTATCCAGGTCCATAAACTTCTTAGTGGTATCCGGCACCCCATCTCGAAGTAGGCGCACCAGTTCGCCTGTAAATGCGGTAAAGCCGCTACCATCCTCTGAAATTGCTGCTTGAGTTTCCCCCGAGGCGGCAATTAGATAAGTTCCCTCAACTATCGCGTCTTCAGCTACGGAATCGACAGGATCTGCCATTACGCCAAGGGCGCTAGCGGCGTAACAGCAGTCCAGAATAACGATTCGTCGATTCGCTGTGGATTCAATGAGCGCTTCTCGAATGTCGTCATAATCCGTCGAAGTGTGCGGAGCGCCCGCCCTGGAAGTGGAACGACTGAGGCGGAACTCGCCCCTATTTGCCCCTTTGAGTCCGTGGCCAGCGTAGTACACCAGCAACGTGTCGGTTGCCTCTTCGACACACCGAAGAATCGGATCTACCAATTCCTCTGGAGTCTTTGGGTTGTGGATCGTCACACAGTGCCGAGACGGGAGATTCCATGAGTACGAGCTTGTAAGGATTTCCCTCAAGGCAGCGACGTTATTTCTCACCGCCGGGAGTTTATGCAAGCTCGTGTACTCACTCACACCAATCAGCACAGCGCGAGTCCCATGGGGGTCAGGAAGGGTCACGGAATCCGCTACTCCTCGGTGAGTGCCTGAATGATGCGCTCGATCGTGTCGTTATCACTGCCCTCGACTGTTACGATTTTTCCATCGTGTTCAATGGTTACTCGAGGGGACTTGGCCCGCGTATTCCTCCATGCTGCATAACTCAGAGAAAAAGTCGCAATCTGCCAAAAATTATCCGTGATTAGCTGGAGCGTTTCGAGGGTTCCAGCCCCCATTTCTCCAGCATCGGGATCGACGGTTACCCATGAGATCTTGGCGTGGTTTCGAATATCGGGAGTTTCCAAAAGCCATGACCGGAATGAACGCAGTTCCCCATCAGCGCCCGGGCCATCCATGCTGATTCTCATCATGGCGTCCGTCCCCTCCATCCCCTGTGCTGGTTACGTCGCAGCACACAGCTTAGATGAGGCTCCGTCACCACAAACTGGATTGCTTGTGCGTTGGAGCTGTTGCCATCTCTGCGCGATCCACCTCAAGGTCGACTCGCGGCCGCGACCACGCTGGCCCGCCGCCTGTGTGCGCGGGATTTAACTGCGCAGGTACTGCTCACCGGATCAGAGCCGGTCAGCATCGCCCTCGGTAAGGATCTTGGAACCCGGGCTGGCAAGGACTCTCAGGCCTGGCAACTACAGGAAGGGGTTACGTTCGCACAGGTGCTGTGCGCGGCCCAGGTCATCCCGATGGCATTAGAAAGGGCTGTGAACGCGGCTTGACGTGAGTCATCAAGCCGCGTTGACAGACCACTGCGGGGGAGCCGTTGCGGCTCTCAGAGGCCGGCTGGGTGGCTGGAAAGCCAGTCTGTGTGTTGGACACGCACACGGTCACGCTCTGCAGGCGTCGCAAGGATGACGTCTGCGCCGCCGTCGTAGGGATGGTGGATGCGTCGCAGTTCCGTGTCGGCAACGAAGACTTCGACAAGCGCCTCGTCCGCGACGGCTCGCAGCAGCCCGTTTAGGCAGCCGCGGTTCCACCGGTGCCGGTCGGCGTACAGGCGTGTGTGGGTGTGGAACTCCGGGTCGGGATCGTCCTGCTCCGACTCTGTCCACCAGCGGATGCCGTCGGGATGCAGTGTCTGTCGTGGCGTCGGGTAGCCCGCGGGCCCGGTCGGTGTGTTCGACCAGTCCATGGTCACCACGAACACGTCCGTGCCCGCGAACAACTCGTCGAGGATCGTGTTGTATCGGTTCAGCACGATCGTGTACTCGTCCTCGGACGCCGGGTAGCGCTTCGAGTCGGGAAGGCTGTGGAAGCGCACCCAGCGATCCACGTACCTAGTGCGAAACGTGTGAGCGACGGGAGGGCCCGACGGATGGCGTTCCCTCCACAACGCCGCCAGGAGAGCAGGGTCGATGGCGGAACTCCTCCCTTGGCCGGAGCCATACCGATCGGACAGGAAACACCGGTCCCGCCGTGGCCGTTGATGTTGCGGTCAAGATACTGCTGGTGGTAGCCGTCCGCCGTGCGGAACGTGCAGTCCACCAAAGGAGGCAGGCCTTTTCCCCGATCCCGGGGATGCAGTCTGTGAGCGCGGCTTGACATGGATCAAGCCATTGTTCCTCGCCTGGGGACACCAGCCGTTCGTTGGGCCTGTCCGGTTGGACGGAGGTAGGTCCCAGTTTTCGGGGCCCTGCGGACACGAGCAGGTGGGGAACGACTGCTTGATCCACGTCACCCTGTCCCGCTGTCGAACGGTCAGGACCTGAACCGTTGTTGCCCAGCTCGCTGTGTTACATCAACCAATGCCTTGCGACTCCGGGATTCCCGACTATCGCGGCCCCAACGGTGTGTGGCGGCGGGATCCGGAAGCGCAGCAGCTCGTGACGTACGAGTACTACATGGGTGATCCGGAGATCCGGCGCCGCTCGTGGCAGATGCGCCGCAAGAACCGGACGCTGAACGCCGAGCCGAACGCGGCGCACCGGGCGGTGGCCGAGCTGGAGCGGGCCGGGGTGCCCGTCCGGGTGATCACGCAGAACGTGGACGGGCTGCATCAGCTCGCTGGTATGCCCGCCCGCAAGGTGCTCGAACTGCACGGCAGCGCCCGGAGTGTCGTGTGTACGAAGTGTCGTGCGCGCGGGCCGATGGAGGACGCCCTGGCCCGGGTCGAGGCCGGGGAGCCGGATCCGCCGTGCCTGGAGTGCGGCGGGATCCTCAAGTCTGCAACCGTCATGTTCGGTGAGCGGCTCGACCCGGAGGTACTGGGCGAGGCGCTCGCCATCGCCAAGGCGTGCCAGGTCTTCATCGCCGTCGGCACCAGCCTCCAGGTGCAGCCCGCCGCGGGGCTCGCCGGTGTCGCCGCCGATCACGAGGCCCGCCTCGTCATCGTCAACGCCGAGCCCACCCCGTACGACGACCGGGCCGACGAGGTGATCCGGGAGCCGATCGGCACGAGCCTGCCCCAGCTGCTGCGGGGCCTGGCCGCCTGACCTGTCAGAACAGTGCCAGGTCCTCTTCTCCTCGTGCCCCTCGTGCTCCTCCGGCTCCTCCGGCTCCTCGGGCTCCTCGGGCTCCTCGTTCGAAGTCCAGCAACCGCTGTTTGCGCTCCAGGCCGCCGCCGTAACCCGTAAGGCTGCCGTCCGCGCCCACCACTCGGTGGCAGGGCACGATGATCCCCAGCGGGTTCTTGCCGTTGGCGAGGCCCACCGCTCGGGAGGCCTTCGGGTTGCCGAGGGCGTCCGCGAGTTCGCCGTACGAGCGGGTCTCGCCGTACGGGATCCTCCGGAGCTGTTCCCAGACCGAGCGCTGGAACGGGGTTCCGTCCAGGCGGAGTTGTGTGGCGAAGTCCTTCAACTCGCCCGCGAAGTAGGCCCGTAGATCCTCGGTCGCCTCGGCGAAGGGCGTGTCGTCCGGTCGTCCGAAGGTCTCCTCCGGCGGGCGGTGGCGCTGGTCGGTCATGTAGAGCCCCGAGAGGACTCCGTCGGTGGCGACGAGTGTGAGCGGTCCGTACGGGCTGTCGATGACGGTGTGCTGTTTCACGGGATGTCCTTCGGTGCTTGGCGGCGGCGCTTGGCCGGTACTTGAGGTGTTGACGGCTGATGCGGCCTGTCCGGGAGGAAGTTGATCGGGTGCGTGCCCGTCGCCCACAGGTACTGGACCGCGTACGCCCGCCAGGGCCGCCAGTCCGCGGCACGCGCCGTCAGTGCGGCGGGGGTGGACGGCAGGCCCAACTCCTTTGCCGCGTAGCGGACTCCGAGGTCGGTGGTCGGGAAGGCGTCGGGGTCGCCGAGGGCACGCATGGCGATGACCTCCACGGTCCAGGGCCCGAACCCGGGCAGGGCGAGCAGCCTGGCCCTGGTCTCCGTCCAGTCGCCCTCGACGCCCAAGTGCACGGTGCCGTCGACCAGTTGGGTCACGAGTGTGGTCAGGGTGGTTCGGCGGGTGGCCGGCATGGCCAGGGCCTCGGGGTCGAGTGCCGCCAGGGCCTCGACCGACGGGAAGAGGTGGGTGAGGCCGCCCTCGGGGTCGTCGACCGGGTCCCCGTGGGCCGTGACCAGGCGTGCCGCGTGCGTACGGGCGGCGGCCGTGGACACCTGCTGGCCCAGTACGGCCCGTACGGCGAACTCGGCCTCGTCGACCGTACGGGGCACTCGGCGGCCCGGTGCCTTGTCGACGAGGGGCGCCAGTACGGGGTCCGTACGCAACTGGTCGTCGACCGCGACCGGATCGGCGTCCAGGTCGAGCATCCGGCGGCAGCGGCTGATGGCGACGGTCAGGTCGCGCAGGTCGCTGAGGGTGAGCCGGCAGCCGATGTGGTCGGGTCTCGGAGTGAGCGCGACGACACCGTGGCCGTACGGCAGCCGCAGCGTGCGCCGGTACGCGCCGTCGCGCCACTCCTCCACACCGGGTACGGCGGTGGCGACGAGGTGGCCGAAGAGGTTGTCGGGGTTGAGCGGGGCACGGAACGGGAGCCGTAGGTCCAACACCCCTGGTGTACCGGTCGAGTTGCTGCCGGTTGCGTTGGCGCCGTTCCTGGGGGCCCTGGTGCGTAGGTCGCTCGGTGCCAGGGCGAAGACCTCGCGGACCGTGTCGTTGAAGGCGCGGATCGAGGAGAAGCCCGCCGCGAAGGCGATCTCGGCCATCGGGAGTGGTGTCGTCTCGATGAGCAGGCGTGCGGTCTGGGCCCGCTGGGCACGGGCCAGGGCGAGCGGTCCCGCACCCAGTTCGGCGAGGAGCTGGCGTTCGATCTGCCGGGTGCTGTATCCGAGGCGGGTCGCGAGCCCCGGCACACCCTCGCGGTCCACGATCCCGTCACCGATCAGCCGCATGGCGCGGGCCACGAGGTCGGCCCGCCGGTTCCACTCGGGCGAGCCTGGGCTGGTGTCGGGGCGGCAGCGCTTGCAGGCCCGGAAACCGGCCTGCTGGCAGGCGGCGGCGCTCGGATAGAACGTCATGTTCTCCGGCTTCGGCGGCACGACGGGGCAGCTGGGCCGGCAGTAGATCCGGGTGGTCAGGACCGCCGTGAAGAACCATCCGTCGAAGCGGGCGTCCTTCGACTGGACAGCGCGCACGCAGCGCTCGGTCTCGGTGTGCATCCCGTTCTGCATGTCTCCCAGCATCGCCCTTGGTCACGGCGATGGCTGGCGGAAATACGACATCTGCCTGCGCCGGGCCGCCCACGCCCGGAGGGTGCCCCTCCGGGCGTGGGCGGGTCGCCAGGACCTAGCCGGAGAACCTATCCGGGAGAACCTATCCGGAGAAGTTTCCTGCCGTCGGCCGCCGGGAGGCCGCCATCGCCTTGTCGACGTCGGTCAGGGGACGCAGCCGGTAGGTGTAGGAGTAGTCCCGGTCGGCGAAGAGCTTGTACTCGTCGTGCGTGTGCGCGCCCCAGCTGTTGTCGCCGCCGACGCCCATCTGCCGGTGGTTCAGGCGCAGTACGACCTCGTCCCGCGGGGTCAGCTGGTAGTCGTGGCGCGTACCGACCGACAGGTCCTCGGGGGTGACGTGCGAGGCGTTGACCTCGATGAGCGGTTCACCGGAGACGAGCAGCCCGGCGCCGCCGCGGTCGGTCAGGGCGGCCCAGCGGACGTCGGTCTTGTTGCCGTTCTCCTGCGGGCGGATGTAGCGCGTCCACTGCCCGGAGACGGTCCCGGAGTACAGCCCCACGTCGGTGCCGTCGTTGCGGTCCCAGTGGTTCTCCTCGGGGCCGCGGCCGTAGTAGTGCAGGTACTCAAGGCGGCCCGGCAGGAAGAGCAGGGTGCCGACCTCCGGGATGTACGGCAGGCTCGCCGCGCCCGGGTGCAAGGTGTTGTCGACCTTGATCTCACCGTTGCCGAAGACCGTGTACGTAGTGGTGTACGCGGATTCGGTGGCCGTGGGCAGGGTTCCGGCGACCTTGATCTCGACGGCCCGGTCGCGCAGGGCGCGCACGCTCACGTCCGTCACCTCGCGCCGGGCTCCGGCGTCGCGCCAGGTCTGGTTGCGCAGGTGCTGGCCGTTGCCCCGGTCGTTGTCGGTCGGTGCCCGCCAGAAGTTCGGCACGGGCCCGGAGGTGATCAGCCGGGTGCCATGGGCCTCGTACGACGTGATGACGCCGGTGCGCTTGTCGAGGGTGACGGAGAAGCCCTTGCCCCGCACCGTGACGGACCGTTCGCCGTCCTGGTGCAGCAGGGCGGGCACCTGTTCCAGCGGGACCTGCCGCACGGCCGGGCTGCCGGCGTCGACCGGGAGTTGCTGCTTGGCCACCTCGAAGCCGGCCTCGGCCCATTTCGTGCGTTCCTTGGTGGTGAAGGACAGGTGCAGGAAGTACTCCGCGCCGGGCGCCGGGGTGGCCGGGAGCCTGACCGGCACGGTGACGTCCTTGCTGCTGAGCGGCGGGACGTCCAGCTGGGCGCGGCTCAGCTTGCCGCTCCGCACGGTCTTCCCGTCGGCGACCAACGCCCAACTGCCGTCGAACTCGCGGAGGTTGGTGAACAGGTACTCGTTGGTGAGAGTGACGGCCGCTCCGGCTCCCCCGGCCGCTCCGGCTGCTCCGACTGCGAGTGACGTGCCGGACGCCGGGGCGGCGTTGACGGCCTGGTAGATCTGTTTGACCTCTGCCGCCTTGCCGGTGTGTCCGCGGTCGGCGGTGACGATGCCGTCCGCGACGAAGGCCCCGTCGTTGGGGTGGTCGCCCCAGTCGCCGCCGTACGCGAAGTACGTGCGCTCCTTCGGCCGTTTCTCGGTGACCTCGACGGTGGCCGCGTCGAACCAGAACCGCACCCCTTCGTCGTCGGGGCCGCGCCCGTCCGACGCGAGTTCGGTCCCGGACAGGGCGCGGGCGTAGACGCGGGCCCGCCGGATCGTGCCGCTGAACTCCCTGATGGGATTGTCGACGTCCATGGCGAGGGAGAGCGGCGTGGTGTCGACGGCGGGCCGCCGGGTGGTGCTGCGGGTGGCCTTGACTGCGCCGTCGACGTAGAGGGTCAGCGTGCCCGCCGCCGCGTCGAAGACTCCTGCGGCGTGGTGTTCCTCGCCGGTCCAGTCGTCGGGGAGGCGCCAGCTCGCGGCGTCCCACTGGCCGTCGCCGTGGATGAAGAACTCCAGGGTCCTGTCGGTCTGCTTCAGGGCGTACTGCGTGTCGCCCTTGGCGACGATCGGCTGGTGGTAGCCGGTCACGTGCGGGGTGAACCAGGCCTCCACCGTCAGGGAGCCGGTGATGTCGAGGCCGGTGTCGCGGGCGAAGACGGTGCTGCCGGAGACACCCTTGTGCCGGTCGAAGGTCGCGCTGCCGGCCTGGATCTCGCCGCGTACGGCGCCGGGCCCCGACTCGGTGAACAGCACCCGCGTCGGGGTCGGCTCGGTCAGGGACTGGTCGACGAAGTCCCAAATCCAGCCGCCCTGCAGCACGTCGTGGCGGCGGATGACGTCCCAGTACTTCTTGAGGTTGCCGGTCGAGTTCCCCATCGAGTGGGCGTACTCGATCATGACGTACGGGCGGGTGTCGGAGGTGTCCCGGGCGCGGGCCTCGATGCGCGCGGGGCTCTCGTACATCTCCGAGCGGATGTCGCTGACTTCAGGGCGGTCGTCGCCCTCGTACTGGATGACGCGGGTGGTGTCGTACGAGCGGATCCAGTCGTGCATCGCGACGAAGGTGCTGCCGCCGCCGGCTTCGTTGCCGAGCGACCAGATGACGACGGACGCGTGGTTCTTGTCTCGGTGCACCATGTTCCGGGCGCGGGCCACGCACGCCCTGCTCCAGTCGGCGTGGTCGCCCGGGTACTCGTCGCGGATGCCGTGGGTTTCGAGGTTCGTCTCGTCCACGAGGTACAGGCCGTACTCGTCGGCGAGTTCGTACCAGAGGGTGTTGTTGGGGTAGTGCGAGGTGCGGACGGTGTTGATGTTCATCCGCTTGACGATCTCGATGTCCCGGACGATGTCCGCGCGGGTGAGGGCGGTGCCGCGGTCGGGGTGCATCTCGTGCCGGTTGGTGCCCCGCAGGGAGACCGGTCGGCCGTTGATGCGCATCAGCCCGTCCTCGATCGCGAACTCGCGCAGGCCGACCCGGTGCGAGAGCGTCTCGACGACCCGGCCCGCCGGGTCGCGCAGCCGCAGCACGGCCGTGTAGAGGTACGGGTCCTCGGCCGACCACAGTTTCGGCGCGGGCACGGCCCTGGCGGCCTGTACGGTCACGTCCTCGCCGGCCGGGGCGGAGCCGAGGTCGACGGCCTGGTGCAGTGGGCGTGGCCAGACGGCGTGCCCGCGCGCGTCGTAGAGCTGGGTCTCGACGGAGTACGCC
Source organism: Streptomyces aurantiacus (assembly GCF_001418335.1). Taxonomy (GTDB): domain Bacteria; phylum Actinomycetota; class Actinomycetes; order Streptomycetales; family Streptomycetaceae; genus Streptomyces; species Streptomyces aurantiacus. The sequence goes on from NZ_LIPP01000103.1 coordinate 15,200, forward strand.
CCGCCGCCCTTGCCACCGGCCTCGTCACCGCCGTCCCCGCTGCCGCCGTTGTCGCGCACGCTCGCGGTGACCGACAGCTCGGCGGCCTGGTAGCCGTCGCTGAGCGGGGTGTCCAGCTTGAAGTCGCGCAGGCGCACGGCCGGTGTGGAGTAGAGGTGGACCGAGCGGAAGATGCCGCTCAGCCGGATCATGTCCTGGTCCTCCAGCCAGTCGCCGTCGGAGTAGCGGTAGACCTCCACCGCGATCTGGTTGGTGCCGGGCTTGAGGTGCGGGGTGATGTCGTACTCGGCGGGGGTGTACGAGTCCTCGCGGTAGCCGACCAGTTCTCCGTTGATCCACACGTAGTGGGCGGACTTGACCCCTTCGAAGTGCAGGAACGTCCGCCGCCCCGACCATCCCTCGGGAACGGTGAAGGTGCGTCTGTACTGGCCCACGGGGTTGTAGCGGGTCGGGGCGGCCGGTGGCTGCGGCTCCTCCCCCAGGCCGTTGGGACCCCAGTACGGATACGTGATGTTGATGTAGATCGGGAAGTCGTAGCCGTGCAGCTGCCAGGCGGAGGGCACGGGGATGGTGTCCCAGCGGCTGTCGTCGACGTCGGTGCGGTAGAAGTCGGTGTCCCGGTCGTCGGGGCGGTCGACGTAGGCGAACTTCCACTTCCCGTCGAGGCTCATCCGGTACGGCGAGCGGGCGCGGTCGCCGTCCAGCGCCTGCCGGACGTCGGCGTACGGCGTGAGCGTGGTGTGCGGCGGCTCGGCTCCCACCTCGAAGAGGTCGATGGCCCCGTTCCACTCCGGGGCGCCGTCCGCCGCCGTCGGCAGGCCGGCCGCGTGGGCGGTGGGGGACGACGCGGGCAGGGCGAGCGCGCCGAGGACGGCGGCCCCTCCCTCAAGAAGTCGACGGCGGCTGACAGGAGGCATGTGCGGGTGCGGGTGCGGCATGGCTGTGGCCTTCCTCGGTACGACAGCGGGGTGCACGAACTGAGGTTGCGTCAGATCTGGTCGAAGCTGATCGATGCGGTTGACATACGGAAGTTGATGTCAGGCCAGAATGCGACTGCTGAGGACAAAGGCACCTGGTGGGGCACAGAAAACCCTAAGACCCGAACACAATCGGAGCAATGACCCTGTCGGTCTCTGTGTGATCGTGAGGGCCGACAGGTGCCCCGTACCGGGTGAGTGGGCGCCCCCGTCGAACCTCCCCCGTTGGACCCCGTCCGGTCAGCGGACCTGGGCCGCGAACGCCTCGTACGCCTGCTCGTCGAAGAGGACGAACCTGGCCTCGGCCACCGCCGTCCGCGTGGCCCGCACCGTCCCGACCGCGATGCGGGCGGCGTCGTCCATGGGCCATCCGTAGATCCCGGCGGAGACGGCCGGGAACGCGACGGTCCGTGCGCCCAGTTCGTCGGCGACGCGCAGGGATTCCCGGTAGCAGGAGGCCAGCAGCTCGGACCGGTCCTCGCTCCGGCTGAAGACGGGCCCGACCGTGTGGATCACCCACCGGGCGTCCAGCCTGCCGGCGGTGGTGGCGACGGCCTGGCCGGTGCGCAGGCCCTTGCCGTAGTGCGAGGCGCGCAGGGCGCGGCACTCGGCGAGGATCTCGGGGCCGCCGCGCCGGTGGATCGCGCCGTCCACGCCTCCGCCGCCCAGCAGGGAGGAGTTCGCGGCGTTGACGATCGCGTCCACGCTCTGCCGGGTGATGTCGCCCTGGACGAGTTCGATGGTCGTCATGTCGGTCATGTGCTGCGCAGCTTCTTCCATACGGCCTTGGCGGCGTTGTGTCCCGACATGCCGTGTACGCCGGGGCCCGGCGGGGTGGCCGAGGAGCAGATGAACACCGCCGGGTGCGGGGTGCCGTACGGGAACAACGACACCTTGGGGCGCAGCAGCAGTTGCAGGCCCGAGGCCGCGCCGCAGCCGATGTCACCGCCCACGTAGTTGGCGTTGCGGGCTGCCAGTTCGGGCGGGCCCGCCGTGGCGCGGGCGAGGACGCGGTCGCGGAAGCCGGGGGCGAACCGCTCCAGTTGGCGTTCGATCACGTCCGTGAGGTCCCCGGTCCAGCCGCTCGGCACATGGCCGTACGCCCAGAACACGTGCTTTCCGGCCGGGGCCCGGGACGGGTCGACGACGCTGGGCTGCACGGTGATCAGGAACGGCGCGTCGGGGGCGCGCCCGTCCCGGGAGGCCGCGCGCAGGGCGGCTCCGATCTCCTTGCTGTCCGCGCCGACCTGCACCGTGCCGGCCGTGCGGGCCTCCTGCGCGGTCCAGGGCACCGGTCCGTCGAGCGCGTAGTCGACCTTGAAGACGCCCGGCCCGTACCGGTACCGCTCGTAGTACCGCCCGAAGCCCGCGATGCGGCTCAGTGCGGTGGGCGAGGTGTCGAAGACGTACGCGCGCGCGGGCGGCAGGTCGTCGAGGCGCTTGACCTCGTAGTCGGTGTGGACGGCGCCGCCCAGGTCCTTGAGGTACGCGGTGAGCGCGTCGGAGATCGCCTGGGAGCCGCCGCGGGCGACGGGCCAGCCCCGGGCGTGCGCGGCCAGGGCGAACACGAGGCCGACGGCGCCGGTGGCGAGGCCGCCGAGCGGGGCCATGACGTGCGCGACGAGTCCGGCGAACAGCGCCTTGGCCGGCTCGTCGCGGAACCTGCGCATCAGCCAGGTCGAGGGCGGCAGGCCGACCAGGCCGAAGCGGGCGAGGGTGACCGGGTCCCGGGGCAGCGCGCTGAGCGGCAGGGACATGAAGTCCCGTACCAGCGTGTCCCATTGGTGGGTGAACGGCTCGACGAGCCTGCGGTACGTGCCCGCGTCGCGCGGCCCGAACGAGGCCGCCGTCTCGGCCACGGACCGCGACAGCACGGCCGCCGTGCCGTCCAGGAAGGGGTGCGCCATGGGCAGTTCGGGCTGGAGCCACTCCAGGCCGTACCGACCGAGGGGCATCGCGCGGAAGGCGGGCGAGTTGACGCCCAGCGGGTGCGCGGCCGAGCACGGGTCGTGCCGGAAGCCGGGCAGGGTCAGCTCCTCGGTGCGGGCGCCTCCCCCGACGGTGTCGCGCGCCTCGAAGACGGCCACGGAGAAGCCGCGGCGGGCCAGCTCCACGGCAGCCGTCAGCCCGTTGGGCCCCGCACCCACCACGACGGCATCGAGCATCGACGGCACCTTCGGACTCCTTCGTCAGCCGATGGCCACTGGGCATCAGGATATGCCGGGCCGCCGACAGTCCCGCCTCAGCCCCGCGCCACGGTGGGTCAGACGCCGCCCGACAGCAGCTCAAGGACCCGGCGGGCCGTGGCCACGTCGCGCGCCGCCGTGAACGGAAGGGTGTTGCCGCCGGTTATACGGAACGGCTCCTCCGCGAGTGTCAGGTGCACGCCGCCCGCCTCCTCGACGAGCAGGATGCCCGCCGCGTGGTCCCAGGCGGCCTCCCAGGAGAACGCCGTGGCGTCCAACTCGCCGCGGGCCACGGCGAGATACTCCAGTCCGGCCGAGCCGCAGGGACGCGGGGCGACCCCCGCCGTGCGCAGTCCGAGCAGCGCGCGCTTCTGCTCGTCCGTCGTGTAGTACGGGTGCGAGGTGGCCACTTCGAGGTCGCGGCCGGCGGCGGGCGAGCCGGCCCGCAGGGGTACGCCGTCGAGCAGGGCGCCCCGGCCCCGTACGGCGACGGCGAGTTGGTCACGGACCGGGGCGTACGTCCAGGACGCGAGGACGACGCCGCCCTGGGCGAGCGCGACCAGCGTGCAGAAGCCGGGGTCGCCGTGGACGAACTGGCGGGTGCCGTCGACCGGGTCGACGATCCAGACGGGGGCCTCGCCCTGGAGCGCCTCGTACGTCATCGGGTTGGCGTGGACCGCCTCCTCGCCGACCACGACCGAGCCCGGCAGGAGCTTGCCGAGCACCTCGGTGAGGTACTCCTCGGCCTTGCGGTCGGCGTCCGTGACCAGGTCGTGAGGGCCGCTCTTCTCGTCCACCTCGTGCGCCGCGAGCTGCCGGAAGCGCGGCATGATCTCGTCGGCTGCCGCCGTGCGGACGGCTTCTTCGACGTCGGCGGTGCGGTGTGCGAGAAACTCGTCGATGGTTTCCATGTGTTCGATCATGCGTCCATGAGAACACGCACCACTGACAATTCCCGCCCGGTGGGTTCATCACGGGTGGAATCGGCATGAACAACGAGTATGCGGAGGTCAGCGGCCGACCGCGTACCCCTGCATCCCGCGCGGATTCGCCGCCGCCGACAGCACACCGGTCCGCGGGTCCCGCGCCACCGCGCACAGCCGCCCCTCGGACCAGGCGTCGCCGACCTGGACGTCGTGGCCGCGGCGGCGCAGCTCCTCGACGACCCCGAGGTCCGTGCGGGACTCGACGGTCACGCTGCCGGGGAGCATCCCGCGCGGGTAGAAGGAGCCGGGGAAGCTGTCGTTGTGCCAGTTCGGGGCGTCGATCGCGCCCTGGAGGTCGAGGCCGCCGCGGACCTCCGCGCGCAGGGCGACGGCCAGGAAGAAGTGCAGCTGCCACTGGTCCTGCTGGTCACCGCCGGGCGTGCCGAACGCCATGACCGGTACGCCGTCCCGCAGCGCGAGCGACGGTGAGAGCGTCGTACGCGGACGGCGGCCGGGGGTCAGGGAGTTGGGCAGTCCCTCGTCCAGCCAGGCCATCTGGAGGCGGGTGCCGAGCGGGAAGCCCAGCTCGGGCACGACCGGGTTGGACTGCAGCCAGCCGCCGCTGGGCGTGGCCGCGACCATGTTGCCCCAGCGGTCGACGATGTCCAGGTGGCAGGTGTCGCCCCGGGTGCCGCCGTCCGCCGAGACGTCCGGCTCGCCGGGCACGGGCGACGTCGGCGGCTTGGCCACGGTCGGCTCGCCCACGCCCGGCGCCGCGAGCGCGTCGGGCCCGCCCTCTCCGGAGGCCACCGCGCGCGCGTGGCCGCTGAGCAGCGGCGCCCGCCCGCCGGGGCTGCCCGGCCGCAGCTCGTACGAGGCCTTCTCCCCGACCAGGGCCCGGCGTCCGGCGTTGTACTCCTGGGACAGCAGCTCCGCCAGGGGCACCTCGGCCGCGTCCCCGTACCAGGCCTCCCGGTCGGCCATCGCGAGCTTGCAGCCCTCGACCAGCAGGTGCACGTACTCGGCGGAGCCGTACCGGGGCAGCTCGGGCGGCAGCAGGGCCAGCTGCTGGAGGAGCACCGGGCCCTGGCTCCAGGGGCCGGCCTTGCACAGGGTCCAGCCGCGCCAGTCGTAGGTGGCCGGGGCCTCGTAGGACGCGGACCAGGAGGCCAGGTCGGCCGCCGTGAGCGTGCCGGAGTGACGCTCGCCGCTGGTGTCCAGCGTGGGCCGGGCGGCCTGCCGCACCAGCGCCTCGGCGATGAAGCCCTCGCGCCAGATGCGCCGCGCGGCTTCGATCTCGGCGATACGGCTGCCGCCGTCCTGGGGTTCGAGCGCGGGGGCGGCGCCGGGCTCCGGAACGGCCCCGGACTCCCCGGCGGCCCCGGCCTCCCGGGTGGCCTCCGCGATCAGCCGCCGCCAGGTCGCGGCCAGGGCCGGGTTGCGGAACAGTTCGCCCGGCCTCGGGGGCTCCCCGTCCGGCAGGTACACCTCGGCGGACGACGGCCACTCGGTCGCGAAGAGCTCCCGTACGGTGTCCACGGTCTGGCCGACGCGCTCCACGGGCGCGTGCCCGTCCTCCGCGTACCCGATGGCGTACCGCAGGACGTCCGCCAGGGACTTCGTGCCGTGGTCGCGCAGCAGCAGCATCCACGCGTCGAAGGCGCCGGGCACGGCGGCGGCGAGGGGCCCGGTGCCGGGCACGAGCTCCAGACCGAGTCCCCTGTAGTGGGCGATCGTGGCCCCGCCCGGTGCCACGCCCTGCCCGCACAGCACCCGTACCTCGCCGCCGGCCGGGGCAAGGACGATCGGGACCTCTCCGGCGGGCCCGTTGAGGTGCGGCTCGACGACGTGCAGGACGAAACCCGCGGCGACGGCTGCGTCGTACGCGTTGCCGCCGTCCTCCAGCACGGCCATCGCCGACTGCGAGGCGAGCCAGTGCGTGGAGGACACCATTCCGAAGGTGCCCTGGAGCGTGGGTCGGGTCGTGAACACGGGGTAACTCCTCGCTGTGAGCGGGCCTTTGTAGTGTGCCTTTGCGCTGTGCCTTTGTACTGTGATCGGACTGCGATACGGGCGTCCGGCGATGGTACGCAGGCTCCCGCTACCGCGGTCGTGAGGGCTGCGTGGGTTGTGCGGGCTGCCAGGCGGTCGTCCCCAGCACGTTCTTCGGACCGATGTCCAGCGGGTACGGCGGCTCCACGGTCACCGTGTCGTCGCCCTTCTTCGGCGCGACGCGGAGGTACACACCGTCCGTGTTGTTCATCCGCCAGTACAGCGCCGCGTGAGCGGTCTCGCCGGGGCCGAGGGTGATCGGGCGGGGGCCGGGGTCCTCCGGTGCCATGGACACCTTGTCCGTGCCCGGGACCGTCCGTACGCCGGGGAAGGGGTCGCCCGATCCGTCCAGGACGGTGACGGCCGGATAGCCGTTCAACTCGTACGGGCGGTCACCGCAGTTGGTGACGTCGAGGCCCATGGCGCGCAGCCCCATCGCCGCGTCGCCCCGGTCGGCCTGGAAGCGCAGGCCGGACTTCGGGCAGTCCTCGGTCTGCCGGCCGGGGACGTCCGGAGACGGCTCGGGGAGCGAGAGATCGGGCCGAGGAGGGGCCGAGGACGGCACCACCACCGCCGGGCTGGGCGACGGGGCGGGCGTGCGTTCGGGGTTGCTCTCCCGGTCCAGTTCGGCGGAGAGCCCGCACCCGCTCGCTCCCAGGGCCAACAGGCAGACGAGGGCGGCGCTGTGGAACACGCGCGGGCGGCGCGCGCTCGGGCGGTACGGTCTCGGGCGTATCGCGATCACCTGCCGATCATCACACGGGACTTCGCCCCTGTGACCCCGCGGGCCTCTGCCCCTGTGACCGCGCGGCCACGGAGCGAGTTCTCACTACCTCCCTACAGCCACTCATGTGACACTGTCGTCCCGTCCGCCGTGCGGACCCCTCCGCACCGTCCCCCACGAAATGTGCGCCGTGCGATCTCTTCCTCTCGCTCTCACCGCGCGTCTGGCGCCGGTCGTCGTGCTCGCCACGGCGGGCTGGGCGCTGTCGTCCGGGCCGCTCTCCGCCGCTCCGGCCACGGAGAAGAAGGCCGCCCCCGACGGCGGGACATCACCGTCGGCACCTGCGGCCTCCGCCGCGGTCCGTACCTATCGGGACTCTCCCGCGCCCTGCGAGGGCGTGACGAAGAAGACGGTGACCTCGCTGGTGCCCGGCGCCAAGACCGCCGGAAAGGAGATCCCCTCGACCGACGAGTCGCTGCGCCGCACCTGTTCCTGGAACGCGCTCAAGGGGTTCGACTACCGCTGGCTGGACATCTCGTACGAGCTCAAGAAGTCCGACGAGTCCGCCCTGGCCGCCTACAAGCAGCGCACGACGGAGAAGAGCGGCGGCGGCAAGGTCCCGGGTCTCGGGGACGAGGCCTACTCGGTGGTGAACCTGACCACCGACGACAAGCAGCAGACACGCGAGGGCATGGTGATCGTCCACGCGTCCAACGCCCTGGTGGTCGTCACGTACAACGGCAGTGACTTCGAGTCCAAGAAGGCACCGAGTACGGACGAGATCAACAAGGGCGCCATCAAGGCCGCCAAGGAGGGGATGGCCGCGCTGGAGGCCGCCCAGTAGGGGCGGTTCCCGGCGCGGCCGGCCACCCCACGTCAGACGCCCTCCCTCTCGGCCCGTTCGAGCCGTGCCAGGGGTGCCATCAGCGCGACGTACAGGACGAGCGACGAGGCGAGGCCGACCGCCCATCCGTAGTCCGCGAGCGGCTTCAGGAACGGGACGAGTCCGTCCACCGGGAACGGGCCCAGCTTCGCGCCCTCGGCGTCGACGTTCGAGTACGAACCGCCGACGGCGAGGACGCCGCCGACCGCGAAGGCCAGCACCGCCCGCCAGTTCCAGCCGTTCGTGTACCAGTAGCGCCCGCCGGCCGTGTAGAGGTCCGCGAGATGCAGGACCGTACGGCGGACGATCCAGTAGTCGGCGATCAGGATGCCCGCGACCGTACCGAGCAGCCCGCCGACCACACCGAGCCAGGTGAAGATGTAGAACTCCGGGGTGGAGATCAGCTTCCACGGGAAGATCAGGACGCCGATGACACCCGTGATCAGCGCGCCCGTACGGAAGTTGATGAACTTCGGTGCCAGGTTGGACAGGTCGTACGCCGGTGAGACGACGTTCGCCGCGATGTTCACGGAGACCGTGGCGATCAGCACGATGAAGAGCGCGAAGACCAGACCGAACGCGTTGTCCGTCTTGGCCGCGAGGGCCACCGGGTCCCAGATCGCCTCTCCGTAGACGGCCTCCGAGCCGGAGGTGACGAGCACGGCGAGGACCGCGAAGAGCGTCATGGTCGTCGGCAGTCCGAGGCTCTGCCCCCAGGTCTGCGCCTTCTGACTGGCGCCGAAGCGGGTGAAGTCGGGGATGTTGAGCGACAGGGTCGCCCAGAAGCCGATCATGCCCATCAGCGACGGGAAGAAGACCGGCCAGAAGTCGGCGCCCCAGCCGAGCTTCGAGGGCTGGTCCAGCAGCGCACCGAAGCCGTCGGCCTTGACGGCGATCCAGATCAACAGCACGAACGCGCCGACGATCACGACGGGCGCGGCCCAGTTCTCGAAGCGCCGCAGGAAGTCCATCCCGCGGTAGATGATGGCGATCTGCACCGCCCAGAAGAGGACGAAGCACAGCCACAGCGGCCATGGGTTGCCCGCGATCCGCCCCGCGTTCTCCCACTCGCCGCCGGTCAGCTTGGAGCCGAGGGCGAAGACGCCGCTGCCGCCGATCCAGGTCTGGATGCCGAACCAGCCGCAGGCCACGGCCGCCCGGATCAGCGCCGGGATGTTGGCGCCGCGCAGCCCGAAGGAGGCGCGGGCCAGTACGGGGAAGGGGATGCCGTACTTGGGTCCGGCGTGCCCGGTGGCCAGCATCGGCAGCAGCACGATGACGTTGGCCAGCGCGATCGTGAAGACGGCCTGCTTCCAGTCCATGCCGAGGGCGACCAGGCCGGAGGCCAGGGTCCAGCTGGGGATGCAGTGGGCCATGGAGATCCACAGCGCCGCGAAGTTGTACGTCGTCCACTTGCGCTCGGAGACGGGGACGGGGCGCAGATCCTCGTTGGCGAAGGGGCTGTCGGCGGGGAAGGCGCCGGGGCCGAGCTCGATCCGGCCCTGGGCGTCGGCGGACTGGGATATCGGTGGCCCCGTGGGGACGGTTTCGGTCATGGGCAGGCCAATCGATGAGGGGACGGGAAAGGCCGTGCGGGCGGCGCGGTCCCCTTCCCGGGGAGGTGGGAAGGGGACGACCTGGAGACCGCCGTCAACGGTTGACGGCGGGGATGACCGTTGATCCGTACGCCTCGATGACCGCCTCCTGAGCGTCATGCATGTCGTACAGGGCGAACTGGTCGACGCCCAGCTCGCGCAGGGCGTTCAGCTTCGCGATGTGCTGCTCGGCCGTGCCGATCAGGCAGAACCGGTCGACGATCTCGTCGGGTACGAACCGGGTGTCGGGGTTTCCGCTGCGCCCGTGGTGGGAGTAGTCGTAGCCCTCGCGGGACTTGATGTAGTCGGTGAGTTCGTCGGGCACCGCGGCGGAGTGTTCGCCGTACTTGGAGACGAGGTCGGCGACGTGGTTGCCGACCATCCCGCCGAACCAGCGGCACTGCTCACGCGCGTGGGCGAGCGCCTCGGGCGAGTCGTCCTCGGTGACGTACGCGGGCGCGGCCACACAGATCGTGACGTCGGCCGGGTCGCGTCCGGCCTCGGCCGCCGCGGTCCGCACCGCCTTGACCATGTACTCGGTGAGATACGGGTCGGCGAGCTGGAGGATGAAGCCGTCGGCCTCCTCGCCGGTCATCTTCAGGGCCTTGGGGCCGTACGCGGCCATCCAGACGGGGAGTTGGGCGCCGGGCCCGATCCACGGGAACCTGATCACCGTGCCGCCGAGGTCGGCCTCGTCGCCGCTCCCCAGCGCCCGGATGACCTTCATGGCCTCGCTGATCCGCGCGAGGGTGTTGGGCTTGCGGCCGGCCACGCGCATCGCCGAGTCGCCGCGGCCGATGCCGCAGACCGTGCGGTTGCCGAACATGTCGTTGAGCGTGGCGAAGGTCGAGGCGGTGACCTCCCAGGTGCGGGTGCCCGGGTTCGTCACCATCGGGCCGACCTTCAGCTTCGTGGTGTTGGCGAGGATCTGGCTGTAGATCACGAACGGCTCCTGCCAGAGCACGGCGGAGTCGAAGGTCCAGCCGTACGTGAAGCCGTTGCGCTCGGCCCGCTTCATCAGGCTGATGACACGGGAGGCAGGGGGGTCGGTCTGCAGGACGAGTCCGAAGTCCATCGGCACCACTCCTCATTCGGATTCGGGCGGCCTCAGTCTCAGTTCGCGCCCGGTTCGCTCTCAGTTCGCGCTCAGTTCGTGTACTGGCAGATGCCCCGCGGCAGGTAGACCCCGTGCCCGGCCTTCCCCACGTACGCACGGTTGTCGATCACGGGAACCCCGCGCGACAGGACGGTCTCGACCCGCCCCACCACGCGCTTGCCCTCGTACGCCGAGTAGTCGACGTTCATGTGATGCGTCTCGGCGGACATGATCTGCTCGGCGTCGGGGTCGTAGATGACGATGTCGGCGTCCGCACCCGGCGCGATCGTGCCCTTCTTCGGATACAGGCCGAACATACGGGCAGGGGCGGCGCAGGCGATCTCGATCCACCGGCGGCGGCTGATGTGCCCGTCGACGACGGCCTGGTGGAGCAGGTCCATGCGGGTCTCGACACCCGGCATGCCGTTGGGGATCTTCGAGAAGTCTCCCCGGCCCATCTCCTTCTGCCCCTTGAAGCAGAACGGGCAGTGGTCCGTGGACACCACCTGCAGATCGTTCGTCCGCAGCCCGCGCCAGAGAGCCTCCTGGTGCTCCTTCGGGCGCAGCGGGGTGGAGCAGACGTACTTGGCGCCTTCGAAGTCGGGCTCGGCGAGGTTGTCGGTCGACAGGAAGAGGTACTGCGGACAGGTCTCGCCGAACACGGGCAGCCCCTCGTCCCGCGCTCTCGCCAGTTCCGCGACAGCCTCCTGGGCCGACACGTGCACGACGTAGAGGGGGGAACCCGCCACCTGGCTCAGCTTGATCACGCGATGCGTCGCCTCCGCTTCGAGGAGCGCCTTGCGGACTTCGCCGTGATGACGCGGGTCCCGCTCACCGCGTGCCAGTGCCTGCTCCACGAGCACGTCGATCGCAAGACCGTTCTCCGCGTGCGTCATCACAAGACCGCCGTTGGCACCGGCACGCTGCATGGCGCGGAGGATCTGGCCGTCGTCGGAGAGGAAGACCCCCGGGTACGCGGTGAAGAGTTTGAACGAGGTGACGCCGGCCGAGACGAGTCCGTCCATCTCCCTGAGCGACGACTCGTTCACATCGGACATGATCATGTGGAACGCGTAGTCGATCGCGCACTGCCCGTCCGCCTTTTCGTGCCACGCGTCGAGCCCTTCGCCGAGAGATCCGCCCTTGGACTGGATCGCGAAGTCGATGATCGTGGTCGTGCCGCCCCAGGCGGCGGCCCGGGTACCGGTCTCGAAGGTGTCGGAGGCGAAGGTGCCGCCGAACGGCATCTCCATGTGCGTGTGGCCGTCGACCCCGCCCGGAATCACGTATTTCCCGGTGGCGTCGATGACGTGGTCGGCCTGCCACCCATGGCTGTCATGGGTGGCCATGGCCACGACGCGGCCACCGTCGACGAGCACGTCGACGTGGAGTTCGTCGGAGGCCGTGATCACCAGTCCGCCGGTGATGAGCGTGCGTGCCATGGCTTCTGCTCCATTCGCGTCAGTCGTACTGCGACCGTGCTCGGCCCTCTCCCGTCAGGCCTCTCCCGTTCCCAGGCCTCTCCCGTCGGGCCTTCGCGCCCGGCTCACCCGCCCTGCCGCAGGCCCCTCCGCAGAGCGCGCTCCAGCATCGCGGCGCCCTCCTCGGCCTCCGCGGCGGTGAGCGACAGGGGCGGGGCGATGCGCAGGACGCTGGTGCTGTGGCCGCCGCCCTTGCCGATCAGCAGGCCTTCCTCGCGGGCCGCTTCGAGCACGGCGGCGGCCGCGTCCGAGTCGGCCAGGTCGGTGCCGGGCTGCACGAGTTCGACGCCGACCATGAGCCCGCGGCCCCGCACCTCCCGTACGCCCGGGAGCTGCGCGGCGACGGCCCGCAGCCGCTCGATGAGCGGTCCGCCGACCCGGCGGGCGTTGCCCTGGAGGTCGTGTTCCAGGAGGTACGTGAGGTTGGCGAGGCCCGCGGCCATCGTGACCTGGGTGCCGCCGAAGGTCGAGATGGAGTTGGAGTCCAGGCAGTTCATGATCTCGGCGCGGGCGACGACCCCGCCGATGGACATGCCGTTGCCGATGCCCTTGGCGAAGGTGAGGATGTCCGGCGGGCCGTTCTGAGCGTGCGCCTGCCAGCCCCAGAAGTGGTCGCCGGTCCTGCCCCAGCCGGTCTGCACCTCGTCGGCGATCCACAGGATGCCGCGCTCCTGGAGGACCTCGCGGAAGGCCGCGTACAGGCCGTCCGGCGGTGAGGTGAAGCCGCCGACGCCCTGGACGGGTTCGGCGATCAGGGCCGCGGGCGCGCGCACATGGCCGAGCAGGTCCTCCAGGTCGGCGACACAGGCAGCGATGAACTCGGCGTCGTCGAGATGGGCGTACGGGCCGCGGGTGCGGACGCCGCCGTGCACGTACAGCGTCTGGAGGGGTGACAGGCTCGTCGGCGACCAGCCCTTGTTGCCGGTGATGCCGACCGAGCTGAACGAGCGGCCGTGGTAGCTGTTGCGCATCGCCAGGATCTGGTTGCTGCGGCGGTACGCGGTGGCCAGGAGCAGCGCGGTGTCGTTGGCCTCGGTGCCCGAGGTCGTGAAGAACACGCGCGCGTCCGGGATGCCCGACAACGCGGCGATCCGCTCGGCCAGGTCGACCATCGGCCGGTTGAGGTAGAGCGTGGAGGAGTGGTTGATCCGGCCGGCCTGCTCGCTGACGGCCTTCGTCACCTCGGGCAGGGCGTGCGCGGTCATCGTGGTGAGGATGCCGCCGAAGAAGTCGAGGTACTTGTTGCCGTCGGCGTCCCAGACGTGGCGGCCCTCGCCGTGGGTGAGCTCCAGGGGGTCGGCGTAGTAGAGGGCGAGCCAGTCGGGCAGGACGGCCTGGTGGCGCCCGCGCAACCCCTTCTCCGGGCCTCCGGACGGACCGCGGGGAACGTCTGTCGTCACGGCTGCACCAGTCCTTCGTACGCGTCGGGGCGGCGGTCCCGGTAGAAGGCCCACTGCTGGCGGACCTCGTCGATCAGGTCGAAGTCGAGGTCGCGGACGACGAGTTCCTCGCCCTTGTCGCTCGCCGGCTCGCCGACGAACTGGCCTCGCGGGTCGACGAAGTACGACGTCCCGTAGAAGTCGTTGTCCCCGTACTCCTCCTGGCCGACCCGGTTGATCGCGGCGACGAAGTACTCGTTGGCGACGGCGGCGGCCGGCTGCTCCAGCTGCCACAGGTGGGCGGAGAGGCCCCGGGAGGTCGCCGACGGGTTGTAGACGAGCTGTGCGCCGTTCAGGCCGAGCTGGCGCCAGCCCTCCGGGAAGTGGCGGTCGTAGCAGATGTAGACGCCGACCTTGCCGACCGCGGTGTCGAAGACCGGCCAGCCGAGGTTGCCCGGTTTGAAGTAGTACTTCTCCCAGAAGCCCTTGACCTGGGGGATGTGATGCTTGCGGTACTTGCCGAGGTAGGTGCCGTCGGCGTCGATGACCGCGGCGGTGTTGAAGTAGAAGCCGGACTGCTCGACCTCGAACACGGGGACCACGACGACCATGCCGGTCTCGCGTGCGATCTCCCGCATCCGGGTGACGGTCGGGCCGTCCGGTACGGGTTCCGCCCAGCGGTAGTGCTCGGGCTCCTGGACCTGGCAGAAATAGGGGGCGTTGAAGACTTCCTGGAATCCGATGATCTTCGCGCCCTGACGGGCCGCCTCGCGGGCGTGCTCCTCGTGCTTGGCGACCATGGATGCGGTGTCGCCGGTCCAGGTGGCCTGGACCAGAGCGGCGCGTACGACATTGGCCATGAGCTGCTCCTTCGACGTGACGTCAGAGAGCTTCTACGCCCGTAGACACTTGGCGTAGAGCCATGAAAGTAAGCCTCGCCGCCGCACTGGGCAAGACCATCGCCGTTAACCGCCGGAGTCGATCATGTTTCACACCCCGGTGGGTCAGCCTCCGGCGGTGTGGCCCGCCACGCGCAGCGCGTGGATCAGGTCCCAGTGGCGTTGTTCCGAGACGTTGCGGGCCGCTTCCAGAAGGAGCGGAGCGAGGAGCTCCGGGTCGGCGTCGATGCTGCGGACGGCTTCTTCGGGGCTGCGCACGCGGACGTACGCGTCCATGAGGGTGCGGACCTCGCGGTGCCGGCCCTCCTCGACGAGAGCCAGGACGGCCTTGCCTATCTCCGGGGCGGGGCGGACGACGCCCTGGCGCAGCATCTGCTCACCGTCCGCCGTGCGGCCGGCCGCCACCAGCGCGTCGGCCGCGGCGACCAGCCGGTCGGCGGGCAGGGAGACCACCTCCCAGAGGAGGGTGGCCCAGTCGGCGCCGAGACCGGCCCGGTGCAGTTCGGCGGCGAGGAACGGAAAGCGGGCCGCGGGCCAGTACGCGGCCTCGACCAGCACGGCGTGCGCCTCGCCGGTGCGGCCCTCGCCCCGCAGCCGGACGAGTTTCGCGACGGTCTCGACCGTGGTCCGCCGCGCCTCGTCGTCCAGCGCCTCGCGCCGTGACCTCGGCCGCTCGGCGTCCTCGCCGCTTCCGGCGTAACGGGCTCCCCGCCGGGCGGGCTCCACGGGCTGCGGCGCCGCCGGCGGCGTCGGCTGCGGAGCCGGCGCGGGGGGTACGGCGAGGTCCGCGCCCTCTTCCCCGTCCGTCAGGCCGGCGAAGCGGGCGCCGCCCCGGGCACCACCGCGGAGACGGCGCTTGGAGCGCTGCTTGGGCACCGGGGGTGCGGAGGCCTCAGCGGCTTCGGGGGACGCCGACGCGGATGGAGAGGCGGCGGGCCCGACCTCGGTGTCGGTGACGACGTCGGTGTCCTGGCCGGTGTGGGCGTCGGTGTCCGGGGCGTCGTCCTGCCGTGCGGCGCGGTCCGCGGAGGCGTCGCGCCAGAGGTCCGGCCAGTCGTCCTCGTCCGGCGCCGGTGCCTGCGCCCGCGTCTGCGTCTGCGTCTGCGTCTGCGTCTGCGCGGGTCGCTGGGCATTCGCGCCGTCGTCCTGGTGGTCCCGTGGCTCGTCGACCCAGACGGCCTCCCCGCCGTCGGCGACGGGCGGCATCGAGAGGGACTCCCGGCCGTGTCCGCCCACCGTTCGCCGGTCCAACTCGTCGATACGGGCGCGGATCTCGGCACAGCGGGCCGTCGCGCGTTCGTGGTCGTCGCGCGCCCAGGCCAGGTCGAGGCGGAGGGAGTCGGCCTCCTCCTGGGTGCCTGCCGCGGGGAGCGACCTGCCGAGCTCCGAGAGCCGTTCGGCGGCGTAGCGCTGTTCGCGCAGCATGACGTCGAGCCGGTCGCCGAGGGCGTCACGGCCGCCGGACCGCGCGTCGTACGCGGCGAGGGAGGCGCCGTGCAGCACCCGGGCCCGCTCACCCTCCTGGGCCGCGGCCCGGTCACCGTACTCGGCGGCCACGTCCTGAAGGATGGCCTGTACGACGTCCCAGGGCGGCACCTCCGAGCCGTCCAGGCACGCCCGCATCCCGTCGGGGTCTCGCTGCCAGAACACACCGCACCAGCCGGCGCCCTGGTCGAGCCGGGACAGCAGGCCACTGAGGTACTGCGCGAACTCCCGTACCTGGCCCGGGAGTTGTTCCACTGCCATTGCGTTCACCCCACACCGGACCGGAGTACTCCGATCCGGTAGAAAACACCATTCGTGTTACGGAAGCGCTACGACGAGTTTTCGACCTGGACGCAGAGTGCGGTTACCACCCCGGAACGTGATGTGAGAGAACGGGCGGTGACGTGGGGTCACCTGCCGCGTCGGCCGCGTCGCGCCGGGGATCAGCGGGGGTCCGCACCATGCGGTCACCCTAATACCCTCGACCGTTGTTCGAACAGGCACCGAGGGGCCACACCGGCCTGCTCGCCCGCCCGCATACGAACGGTTCGCGGGCCGGGTGCGCTCGATCCCGTCGAGTGCGCCCGGCCCGCGACCACGGTCAGCGTCTTCACGAGCTCAGTAGATCAAGATCTCCTGAGCAACGAGCCGGCGTCTATCGCGCCGGCCGCACCACCATCGCCGAGCCGCCGCCCCTGCGCTCGGGCTCCGCGGCGGCCAGCCACTTGCCGTCCGGCAGGCGCTGGACACCTGTCGCCGCTCCGATCTCCGGGTTCTGGCGGAACCCGTGACCGATGGCTTCCAGCCGGCCCCGCAACGGGCTGTCCCACAGGCCGGGTTCGAGTTCGGTGGTCGTCTGGTTGCGCTGGCTGGCGCGCGGGGCGGCGATCGCGTCGACCAGCGGGAGGCCCCGGTCGACGAAGCCCGTCAGCGTCTGCAGGACCGTCGTGATGATGGTCGCGCCACCGGGCGAGCCGAGCGCCACCACCGGCTTGGAGTGACCGTCGAGCACGATCGTCGGCGAGATCGACGAACGCGGACGCTTGCCGGGCCCGGGCAGGTTCGGGTCGTGCACGTCCGGGCTCGCCGGGGCGAAGGAGAAGTCGGTCAGCTCGTTGTTGAGGATGAACCCGCGGTCAGGGACGGTGATCCCGCTGCCGCCGGTCTGCTCGATGGTGAGGGTGTACGCGACGACGTTGCCCCACTTGTCGGCCGCCGTCAGATGGGTCGTGTTCTCCCCCTCGTACGTCGTCGGCGCGGCCTTGCCACCGGCCCCGCACGCCGCCGGGTCGCGCGGGTCCCCCGGCGCCAGCGGACTGGTCAGCACCGCGTCGTCCTTGATCAGGCACTCGCGCGAGTCGGCGAACCGCTGCGAGAGCAGTTCCTTCGTCGGTACGTCCTCGAAGGCGGGGTCGCCCACCCAGCGCCCCCGGTCCGCGAAGGCGATCCTGCTCGCCTCGATGTAGCGGTGCAGGTACTCGACGTCCGAGGCCGTCGAAAGGTCGGTCTTCTCCAGGATGTTGAGGGCCTCGCCGACCGTGGTGCCACCGGAGGAGGAGGGCGCGATGGAGTAGACGCCCAGCCCGCGGTACGAGGTTTTCGTGGGCGCCTGCCGCTTCGCCCGGTACTTCGCCAGGTCCTTCGTCGACAGGTTGCCCGGGCGGGCGTTGTACCCCGAAGCGGGGTCCACCGGCGGCTCGTTCACCGTGTCGACGATGTCCCGGGCCAGCTCGCCGCGGTACAGCGCGCCCACTCCCTCGCGGCCCAGCTTCTGGTACGTACGGGCCAGGTCGGGGTTCTTGAACGTGGAGCCGACCACCGGCAGCGAACCGCCCGGCAGGAACAGGTCGGCCGTGTCGGGGAAGTTCCTGAACCGCGCCTCGTTGGACGCGGTCTGCGAGCGGAACGTGTCGTCGACGGTGAACCCTTCCCGGGCGAGCCGCTCCGCGGGCCTCAGCAGCGACCCGAGGCCCTTGCTGCCCCAGCTGCCCAGTGCCGTCTGCCAGGTGGCGGGCGTGCCGGGCGTGCCCACGCCCAGACCGCTGGTCACCGCGTCGGCGAACGGGATCGGCTTGCCGTCCTCCAGGAAGAGCCCCGAGTCGGCCGTCAGGGGCGCCGTCTCCCGCCCGTCGATGGTGTGTACCGTACGGGACTTGGCGTCGTAGTAGACGAAGTAGCCGCCTCCGCCGATGCCCGACGAATACGGCTCGGTGACGCCGAGGGCGGCTGCCGTGGCGACGGCCGCGTCCACCGCGTTGCCGCCCTTGCGGAGGATCTCCACACCGGCGGCCGAGGCGTCCGCGTCGACGCTCGCGACGGCTCCGCCGTATCCGACGGCGACCGGCACCTTCTCCGCCGTCCCGGAGCCGCCGCCGGAGCCGGCCCCGGCGGCCCCCGAGGACGGCGGCGCCGCCCCCACCGACGACACCACAGCGGCCGATACCGCCAGCACAGCAAGTCTCCGCGCGACCGAGCGCCCCATCAGTACCTCCAGTCAGCAACCGTCCGCGCAGCGTAACTTCCCCGGCGGCGCCGCGTCAGGTGACACTCGAACACCGATGCGCCCGCCCGCTAGCATGCGCGCCTATGACTGACGACGTGCGGAACATCGTCCTGGGGGTGCTCGCGGCGGGGCTCAGTGCCTCGTTGGGCTGGGTCGCCCGGACCTATCTGTGGAAGCGGAAGCTCCGCCGCAAACAGGCCTTCTTCGGGCTGCCCGACCACTCCGAGTCGCTGCTCGTGGTCAACCGCGACGCCGGCAGCCCCGATCTGGCCGTGCACCGCTACGACGTGTTCGCCCTCCTGGAACTCGCCGCGCTGATCAAGGACTGCAACGCTCACACCGACGTGATCACCCAGGACGCGGCCCGGCAGGGCTTCGGGGAACGCACGGAGTTCTGCGTCGGCGGCCCCGGGTCGAACCGCCGTATGGCCGCGCACATGCAGGCCATGCTGCCGGGGGTGCGCGTGAACACCGACCCGGAACCGGGTCCTGACCGCCTCGCGTTCCAGATAGGCACCGAGCGCCACCGCATGGAGCCCGGCCAGGCCGAGTACGTACTGCTCGCGCGGCTCACCGCCGGTCAGCCCGGCGTCAGCAGGCCCGTGTTCCTCTTCTGCGGGCAGCGTGCGATCACCAACCAGGCGGCGACGCGGTATCTGGCCCGCAACCACGAGCGGCTGTACCGCAAGCACGGCAACAGTTCCTTCGTCCTTCTCCTGAAGGTCGTGAACTCCCAGGCGTACGGGCCGGATGTCGTCGAGCTGGTCGCCGACGTCACCCGTGCCGCACAGACCCCGCTCCCCACACCCTCGCCCACGCGGAGCACCCATCGCGCTTCCTAGGCCCCCGCCTGCCGCACGTGCCTCACATGACGTGGGCCCACCCTCGATCACGTGGGCCCGCCCGGTGACGAGCACAACCCGACCGGCGCGCAGCTGACCTTCTCCTCACTCGCGGCCGACGCGTCCTGCGTGTCGGTCCCGCTGCGCGAGCAGTGATCTCCGGCTGCTGCCGGACGGGCCATTGCCCCTCGCTACCGCGTGCCCGGCAGCAGCGTCCCTGGGTCGGCCGAGGCGCCTTCGACAGCCTCTGTCACCGGGGATGAACGACAAAGCGTAGTCGAGCCCCGGCGCGGCGGATCCCCCGGCACGGCGGAACTTCCCGTCGGCGCCGGAGGCGGGAACGACTCGGCCGGGCGGACGGCGAGTTGGGCCCCGCGACGGGGGCCGTGGGGGGCGTGAGGAGCGTGGGAGGCGGTCGCGGGGCAAACGCCGGGCGCCGGCGTTTCGGGGCGCACACGTGCCGTACGGTTCATGATCACGTTCCGCCGCTCAGTGTGTGAGGATTTTGGAGAGGAAGTCCTTCGCGCGGTCACTGCGCGGGTCGGTGAAGAACTCCTCCGGAGTGCGGTCCTCGACGATGGCGCCGTCGGCCATGAAGACGACCCGGTTGGCCGCCGAACGCGCGAAGCCCATCTCGTGGGTGACGACGACCATCGTCATGCCCTCGCGCGCGAGCTGCCGCATGACCTCCAGCACTTCGTTGATCATCTCCGGGTCGAGCGCCGAGGTCGGCTCGTCGAAGAGAAGCACCTTGGGGTCCATGGCCAGGGCGCGGGCGATGGCCACGCGCTGCTGCTGGCCGCCGGAGAGCTGCGCCGGATACTTCGACGCCTGCGAGACGAGGCCCACCCGGTCGAGCAGTTCGAGCGAGCGCTTGTCGGCCTGGGCCTTGTTCCGGCCGCGTACCTTCATCTGTGCCAGCGACACGTTCTGCAGGACCGTCTTGTGCGCGAAGAGGTTGAAGGACTGGAAGACCATCCCGACCTCGGCGCGGAGCCTCGCGAGTTCCTTGCCCTCCTCGGCCAGCGGCTGCCCGTCCAGCTTGATCTCGCCCGACCTGATGGGCTCCAGACGGTTGATCGCCCTGCAGAGAGTCGACTTGCCCGACCCCGAAGGGCCGATGACCACGACCACCTCCCCCTTGCCCACGGTGAGGTTGATGTCGCGCAGGACATGCAGCTCTCCGAAGTACTTGTTGACGTCACGCAGCTCGATCAACGGATCGACGGCCATCCTCAGCCCTACCCACTCTCAGCTGTGTCGCGATTGCCGAAAGCTATCGACATAAGAGCGGAGCTAAGGCGCGACACGCACTTTTCGGGCATTAGCCGTATTTACACTGCCGGCGCAGGTCGACGTCTCACGTTTCCGCCACCTCGGCGTACAGCTGCGAGAGTTCGGGAACTCCGTTGGCCGCCCATTCATGACCCGACACGACCACATCGACCTCCCGGCCCGACAGCAGCCGCACCACGGGGCGCCCGCCCGGCCAGACCTCCCAGACGGCACCGGGGACCGTACGGATGATGACCGTACCGAGATAGAGGCCGGCGTCGTTGCCGAGCCAGGGCAGGCTCTCCTCGTCGTCCCGCCAGCGTGGCAGCAGTTGGTCGAGCGCCTCCAACGAGGCCGCCGAGTCGTCGAGTTGAATCCCCGCCCGATGGGCCTGGGAGCGCAGCAGCTCGCATTCGGAGAGCAGTTCGGCCACCCCCTCGTGGTCGCTCTCGCTGTCCGAGAAGATCACGGCTCCCCTCTCGGGGCCCCGCTTCTTGCGCCAGTTGCCCAGGAAAGGGATGTTCATACGCCCAGCCTTTCATCCGTATCGCCCGGCGCACCACAGGGCGCGCTGAACGCCTGTTCGCAGGGAGTTCTCCGGCAGTTCGCACCTGCCTCATTGACGAGTCCCTGACGTCTCTTTAGCTTCACGGTGCATCTGTAGGTTCACGGTGAGAGGAGTCGGTGTGCGCCGACGTGTGTGGGGTACCGCCGTCGCTCTGACTCTGCTGTGGGCGACGACGGCGGCGACGGTGACGACGATGACAGTGACGGTTCCGGCGTCAGCCGCGTCACAGACCGAGTCACAGGCCAAGGAGCGGCCACTGCCCCTGGACCAGCTCTTCGACAACACGGCCGTGAGCGACGACGCACGGCCCGCCGGGGCGGACTTCGACGGCTCGGGCGGTTCCCTGTCGGCGCAGGACCTGACCGCCGCGGGATGGACACCGGGGCGCTCGCTGACGGTGCAGGGCGCCGGCCTGACCTGGCCCCGCCGGGCACCGGGCGAGCCCGACAACGTACGCGCCGACGGCCAGTCCGTACGGGTACGCGGCCACGGTGACGCGCTCGCCTTCCTGGTGGCGGGCACGGGTGGCGGCGAGGAGAGCGGCACGGGCGTGGTCCGGTACCGCGACGGTTCGCGTGCGTCGTACCGGCTGACCGCGTCGGACTGGCGCGGCGGCCCGCTCGCCACCAAGGCCGTCGCCCTGCCGCACATCAACACGCCCGGCGGCCAACTCGCCGAGAAGGCACGGCTGTACGTGGTGACCGTGCCGCTCGCCCGAGGGCGCGCGGTGGACTCCGTGGAACTGCCGCGCACCGGCGACCTGCATGTGTTCGCACTGTCGGTACGCCCCGAAAGCCGTGGCTGGACGGGGAGTTGGGCCGCGTCGGCCTCCGGCTACACCACGGTCGGGCCGTGGACCGACCGGACGCTGCGCCTGGTGGTGCACACCTCGGCGGGTGGCCCGCGGGTACGGATCCGGCTCGACAACACCTTCGCGGCCACCCCCGTACGGATCGGCGGCGCGACGGTGGCGGTGCAGGCGTCCGGGGCGAGCCCGCGCGGCGCTCCCGTGCCGCTGACCTTCCGGGACTCCGGAGGCTCCGAGGGCGTCGAGGGCGTCGAGATCCCGGCAGGCGCCCAGGCGTTCAGTGATCCGCTGGGCTTCGACGTGCCCGCGGACAGCAATCTGCTGGTGAGTTTCCACCTGCCGGGGACGGTGACGGCGGCACCCGTGCACAGCCTGGCCGTCCAGCAGTCGTACGTCAGCGAACCCGGCGACCACGCGGCGGACGCGGCCCCCGACGCGTACACCTCGACGATCCTCAACTGGCCGCTGCTGACCGGTGTCGACGTGGCTGACGGGCGGGGTGCGGAGCAGGGCGAGGGGGGAGGTGACGGGCGAGGTGACGGGCCCGGGTCCGTCGTCGTGCTCGGTGACTCGATCACGGACGGCGAGAAGTCGACGCGGGACGCCAACCGGCGCTGGCCCAATCTGCTGGCCACCCGGCTCCAGAAGCAGAGTGTGGTGCCGCGCTATGGGGTCCTCAACCATGGGATCTCAGCGAACCGTGTGGTCACCGACCGGTATCCCGGTGACGGTGTCTCCACCGACACCGGCGGCGTGAGCGCGCTGCACCGCCTCGACCGGGACGTTCTCGCCCAGACGTCGGCGCGTACGGTCGTCGTCTTCCTGGGAGTCAACGACGTCCGTTGGGGCGCGCGTGCGGAGCAGGTCGTCGACGGGCTGCGGGAGGTCGCCGAGCGGGCGCGTGGACGTGGGCTGCGGGTGGTGGTCGCGACGATCGCGCCCTGTGAGGGGGAGGCACGGTGCACTGCCGACGTCGACGCGGAGCGTGTTGCCGTGAATCAGTGGATTCGGTCCGGCGTCGGCGCCGGTTCCGACTTCGGCTTCGGCTCCGGCTTTGACGGGGTGCTTGACTTCGATGCGGTGTTGCGGGATCCGGGGCATCCCTCAAGAATGCGCTCCGCTTATGACAGTGGGGATCATCTGCATCCTGGGGATGCGGGGCTTGCCGCGCTGGCGGAGTCGGTGGATCTGGGGTTGCTGTAAGGCCGGGGACAGGCCCGGGTGCCCTTTTGGGACAGGCCAGGTTGTGTCTCGGGTGCGGGCCCGGACGTGGCTGGGCGCGCAGTTCCCCGCGCCCCTTACGGGGCCCCGCCCTCCTTACGGGACGTCCAGGTCCACCACCACGGGGGCGTGGTCCGAGGCGCCCTTGCCCTTGCGTTCCTCTCGGTCCACGTAGGCGTCGGTGACCGCCTTCGCGAAGGGGGCGTTGCCGTAGACGAGGTCGATGCGCATGCCGCGGTTCTTGGGGAAGCAGAGCTGGCGGTAGTCCCAGTACGTGTACGGGTGCTCGTACTTGAGGGGGCGCGGGACCACGTCCGAGAGGCCGGTCTCGCGCAGGGCGGTGAGGGCGGCGCGCTCGGGCGCGGTGATGTGCGTGGCACCGTCGAAGGCGGCCAGGTCGTAGACGTCGTCGTCCGTCGGCGCCACGTTGTAGTCGCCGAGGACCGCGAACGGGCGGCTGCCGCCCGCGTCACCCGCGACGGCCGCTCTCAGCGCCTCGAACCACTGGAGCTTGTACGCGTAGTGCGCGTGGCCCACCTCGCGGCCGTTCGGCACGTAGACCGACCAGACGCGGAGCGGGCCACAGGTCGCCGAGACCGCCCGGGGCTCCTCGGTGCCCTCGTAGCCGGGGTCGCCGGGCAGGCCCTTGACCACGTCTTCGAGGCCCATCCGGGACACCACCGCCACTCCGTTCCACCGCCCTGTCGCGTTCACCGCCGACTCGTAGCCCAGCTCGCGGAGCTGCTCGGACGGGAACTGCTCGGCGGTGGTCTTCGTCTCCTGGACGCACAGCACGTCCGTGCCGCTGCTCTCCAGCCAGGCCAGCAGCCTCGGGAGTCGGGCGGTGATCGAGTTCACGTTCCAGGTGGCGATACGCATGGTTCCCAACCTACCGGGCGGCTCCGACAGTCAGAGGTCGGCGCTCTCGCCCGGCGCCAGCCGCAGGTGCTCGGAGCCGCCCAGAGCGCCGATCTGGCTGTCGTAGACGGGGCGTGCGAGGTCGGCGAGCAGCATGTCGTGGATGTCGTACGCGCGCTGCGGCTTGACCTCGCGGACGTAGTCGATGACCTCGGAGATCTTGTTCCAGGGGGCCATGACGGGGAGCATCAGCGTCTCGACCGGGTGGTCGGGGAGGGTGAGGGCGTCGCCCGGGTGGAAGACGCGCCCGCCGTCGAGGAGGTAGCCGACATTCGTGATGCGCGGGATGTCGGGGTGGATCACTGCGTGCAGTTCGCCGTGGACCTGTACGTCGAAGCCCGCGGCGGTGAACGTGTCGCCGTGGCCGACGGTGTGCACGCGGCCCGGGAACGCGGCCGAGAGCTGGTCGGCGACCGACTTCAACGTCCAGATCTCGGCCTCGGGGTTGGCTTCCAGACCGGCCCGCAGGTGCCCCTCGCTGAAGTGGTCGGGGTGCTCGTGCGTGACGAGGACCGCGTCCGCGCCGACCGCGGCGTCCTCCTCGCTGAAGACACCGGGATCGATGACGAGTGTGCGGCCGTCCTTCTCCAGGCGGACGCAGGCGTGCGACTTCTTTGTGAACTTCATGCTTCCCATCCTGCCCCCGGGCGCCCGCGCGGGCTCAGTGAGGGTCCCTGTCCCACCTTCCGGGGCTCACTCCTGGGGCGTGGTCTCCTCGCGGATGACCTGCTGGGCCACCTTGAAGGCACTGTTCGCGGCCGGTACGCCGCAGTAGACGGCCGCCTGGAGGAGCACTTCCTTGATCTCGACCGGCGTCAGGCCGTTGCGGAGGGCGGCCCGCGTGTGGAAGGCCAGCTCGTCGAGGTGACCGCCCGCGACCAGGGCGGTGAGCGTCACACAGCTGCGCGAACGCCGGTCGAGGCCCGGCCGGTCCCAGATCTCGCCCCACGCGTAGCGGGTGACGAACTCCTGGAAGTCCCCGGAGAACTCGTCGGCCTGGGCCAGCGCCCGGTCCACATGGGCGTCCCCGAGCACCTCCCGGCGGACCTTGATGCCCGCGTCGTACGGATCCGACCTGCCCAGCACCGCCTCGGGCTGCGGGGCCGGCGCGATCTCGGCGACGGGCGACATCTGCTGCTGCACGACAGGCACCGGGCTCGCCTGGGGAACCACGACCGCCATCTGTCCGGTGGACGAGTCGTAGGCCGGCTGCTGCCAGGCGGTGGAGAAGTGCCGTACGAGGAGATCCGTGACCGCGGCGGGCTGCTCCACGGGGACCAGGTGGGAGGCGCCGGGTACGACGGCGAGGCGGGCGTCCGGTATCCCGGCGACCAGGGTGCGGGCCTCGGCGGGGCCGGTCACCTGGTCGTCCGAACCGACCAGGACCAGCGTCGGCACCCCGATCCGGCCGAGGTCGGCGCGGATGTCGAACGCGGCGAGCGCCTCGCACGCGGCGATGTAGCAGCCCGGGTCCGTGGTGCGCACCATCTGCACGGCCCACTCGGTGATCGCGGGCTGCGCCGCGGCGAACCCGGTGGTGAACCAGCGCTCGGGGGACGTCCGCGCGATGGGGTCCAGGCCGTTCGACCGTACGATCACGCCGCGCTGCCGGAACTCGTCGGCCGTACCGAAGCGCGGGGAGGCCGCGATCAGTGTCAGCGAGGCGACGCGCTCCGGGCGGCGCAGCGCCAGCTCGGCGCCCACCGCGCCGCCGAGCGCGCAGCCCGCGTAGCCGAACCGCTGGACGCCGAGCCCGTCGAGGGTGGCGAGCAGCCGCTCGGCGAGCTCGGTGACCGAGCCCGTCGGGTGCGCGGGCGCGCCGCCGTGGCCCGGCAGGTCGAAGCGGAAGACCCGCCACTGCTTGGCCAGCTCCGGGACCTGCCTGTCCCACATGTGCCAGGTCGTGCCCAGTGAGGGACCCAAGATCAGGACGGGCGCGTCTTCCGGACCGTCGAAGCGGTATTGAAGGGTGTTGGTCTGTGCGTCGCTCACCCGACTTACGCTCCCACATCTCGCTGGTCCTCACGCCCCTGGGTCGGATCCTCGCGCAAGCCGTGCACACGGTGTGACGGCCTCGCGAAGATCCTCGGCACCGGGCTTCACATTCCGTCGCCCCCGCCGCCCGAGCATCGTACAGACGCATTCTGAGAGACCCGTGGGCCTGGCTCGACAGGGAGCCGCGGGGCCGGGTGCTCGGCTCAGACGGCCCGGACCGGGTGACGGACGACCGCGTCGAAGAGATAGCCCTGGGTGTTGTGGACGGTGGTCTCCGGCTGCGTGCGGCCCGTCGTGTCGGTGGCACGGGCCAGGAGGATGTACTCCCCCGGGGCCGCCGGACGCCAGTCGGCGGACCAGCGGACCCAGTCGGCGCGGCGCGGGGCGTCGTGGAGACGGGCGCGCCGCCAGGTCGCGCCGCCGTCGGTGCTCACGTCGACGCGTGCGACGCCGCCCGCGCCCGACCAGGCGCGGCCGGTGAGCCGGTGGTCGGCGGTCGCGTCCAGGCTCGCGTTCCACGGGAGTTCGAAGGCCGACTTGAGCGTCTGGCGAGTGAGCGGGGCGCTGCCGTCCGCCGGGTAGGCGTCTCCGAACAGCCGGTAGAAGTCGGTGTTCCAGGGGGAGTACAGCGGCTGGGCGGAGACCTCGATGTCACCGACCCACTTGATCGACGCGATGCCGACCCAGGACGGTACGAGGACCCGTACGGGAGCGCCGTGGTCCGGCGGGAGGGGCTCGCCGTTCATCTCGTACGCGAGCAGCACGTCGTCCAGGGCCTTCGACAGGGGCAGCGGGCGGCGGACCCGGCCGAGGTTCGTGCCGTCCGCCGTGACGTAGTCGGGGTCGAGGCCGCGGGGCAGGACGTCCACGGCGTCACGGCGCAGCCCGGCGCGGCGCAGCACCTCGCCGAGCCGTACGCCGCGCCAGCGGGCCACACCGATCGCGCCCAGTGTCCAGGCCGTGCCGGACGCGGTCTGGCCCTGCTGGGTCGTGAAGAAGCTGCGGCCGTTGCCCGCGCACTCCACGAACGCGCTGCGGGTGGCGGCGGGCAGGCGTTTCAGGTCGTCGAGCCCGAACTCGGCGGCGCGGCCCTTCGCGAGGCCGTCTCCCCAGACGGTGAGCGTCCAGGTGTGCGCGTCGAGGACGGGGGTGGAGGTGTGGTTCCGGACGAAGAAGCGGTCCGTGGGGGTGTGGTGGCCGGTGCCGGCCAGCGCCTCGAATCTGGTCTCCGCGTTGGTGCCCCTGTTGGTGAACCAGGCCTCGGGGAGGGGCTTGACGATTCCCGGAGCGGTCTCGGTGCCTCCGGGAGCGGCCAGGGCGGCGGAGGCGAAGCCCGTGGAGGCTGTCGTGGCCAGTCCAGCGGCGGCGAGCAGGCGGAGCAGGTCCCGGCGCGCGATGCCGTCGGCCCGGGCTTCACCCGCGAGCCATTGACGAAGCCTGCGACGGTCGTAGACGGACTCGTTGAGGGACTCGGCGGAGAGCGACTCGGTGGAGGCCTCGGACGAGGTGTCGGAGGGTGCGTCGGTACGGGGCATGGGTGGGCTCCTGCCTCTCGGACGGTTCACGGGCATGCGTGCGAAGGGTGTGGGGGCGCGCGGCAGGTACGGCAGAGCGCGCCGGAACTCATGGGCCTGAACGTGCCGGGCGGCGGTCAGCGTTGCTCGGCGACCTGCTCGGCGACGTGCTCGGGGAGGATCAACAACAGCCGTGCGACGTACGCACGCGGAACCGCGGGGCGGGGCGGCACTGGCTGAGGATCATGGACGCCATCGTACGAGGTGCCGCGCCGGCGCGAGGAAGAAACGGGGTGGTCGCGTCAGGGTGGTCGGGGCGGGGTGGTCGGGTGGTCCGGTCGCGGTGCTCAGAGGTCGGTCGGTGAGCCGAGGCCGGTGAGGGCGCCGACCGGGTCGAGGTCGGGGGTGCCCCGGGGCCACCAGTCGTCGTGGCCCGGTTCCGACTCGTACGCGTACCAGAGGCCGTCGTGGCCCAGGCGGAGTTGTATGTGGCCGTGAGGGTGGGTGAGGTGGTTGTGCCAGGGCCGGAAGGCGGGGAAGTCGGCCGCGAGGAGGAGCGGGCGGGCCCGGTCGAAACGGCCCGCGGGCGGGTCCCAGGCCTCTTCGAGGACGGCGAGCCCTTCGAGCCCGCCCTGGCGCCATGCGGCGACCGCGCGGGCCAGGTCCGCCGGGGTGCGACGCGCGGCGGTGGCCAGGGACGCGTAGAGCGCACGGGTGGTGGCGGTGAGGCCGGAACCCGGGCGGGTGGCGGCGATCCTGACCGCGTCCTGCCAGAGCGTCAGCTCGGCGAGCGGATCACGGCCCGTGGTGAGCAGGGCGTGCGCGCGGGAGGCCGCGTCGGACGCCAACTGGTCCAGCGCGAACGGGTCGGGGCCGCCGGGCGATGCCGGATAGGCCGGCGGCTGCTCCGGATGCGCGGGCGGCGGCAACGGGGCCGGCAGGGGCGGCAGCACGCGGCGCTCGACGGCCTCGCGGGCCGGCACACCGGGAAGTTCCGGTGCCTCGGCGGAACGGGCCGAACGGGCGGCCAGGGTCGCGTTGCGCCGGGACAACTGGTCCAGCAACTCGCGCTCACCCCGGCCGCGCAACAGGAGGAGGACGAACGGGTCCTCGTCCAGCAGCCGTGCGGTCTGGTAGCAGAGGGCCGCCGCGTGTTTGCAGGGGTGGCCGGAGTCGGGGCAGCTGCAGCGCGGTGCGAGATCGCCGGGGCCGGGGAGCAGGTCCACCCCGCTGTCGGCCAGTGCGTGCGGCAGGTCCTTGTCGAGCAACGCCGCGATGTGGGACGGCCGTTCGGCGGCGGCGTCGAGGAAACGCTCCCAGTCCTCGTCCGAGAGCGTACGCAGCCTGATCTGTACCCGGTACGGCCGCGGACGGCTCCCGTGCACATAGGCGAGTACGAGCCCTGGGGTGACGGTGATGGCGTCGACGTGCCCCTCCCCCGCGTACGCCTTGCCCCGCCCGAGCCGCGCCGCGTCGAGCGCCATCTCCTCCAACGCGGCGACCCACGCGTTGCCCCACCAGGTCTCGGCGAACCCCCCGCCCTCGCCCTGCGGCCGCGCCGCCAGAGCGGGGAAGGTACGCCGCAGCTCACCGTCCCGGGCCGGGGCGGCCATGGAACGGGAGGCCGCGGGAGGGTTTTCGGGCGTTGCGGGCCAGGTGGCGGGCGCCGGGGCGGCGTCGGCGTCCAGGGCCGTCACCGGCGCGGCCGTGGGGTCCGTGGTGGCTGTGGAGTCCGTGGCCGGTTCGGCGTCGGGCTCGTCCGCCGACGCCTCCCTCTCCAGCCGGGACGACAGTTGGAAGGTGTTGCCCAGCCGCTCGGCCATCTCCCGGACCCGTGCCGCCGCCTCACGGCTCGACGCGGCCGGGTGGGGGCCGGACGCGGCGGGGGCCGCGCCACCGCGTCGCCTGCGGGCGCCGACGCCGGCCGCCTCAGCGGCAGTCCGCTCCCGCTCCGCCTGGGTGCGCGCGGCGCGCAGCGCCTCGCGGGCCACGTCTCCGGGGCGCGAAACGCCGGAGGGGGCCTGGGCCCGCCCGGTCACCGGCGGGGCCGAGTCCCCACCGGGTCCACCGTCCGACGACTCGTCCTGCGGAGCGGAAGCCCCGCCGGGCGGTCCGGCCTCCGTCGGGGCGGCTCCAGCGGCGGACCGACCGGCGTCCGTGGGTGTCCCGGCGGCAGCGTCACCGCCGCCACGGCCCGCGGCACGCCGCAGTGCCTGGCGTGCGATGTCGCCCGGCCGGGGACCGGGTGCTGCGGCGAGGCCGGGCGCTGCGGCGTCTTCCGCGGTTCCACGCCGCCACTCGGCACCCGCCGGACGCGCGTCCGCAACCGGTGGCACGACTGGTTCAGGGCGCTCGTCCGGCGCCGAACCCGGGCCCGGCGCGACAGAGCGCGTTCCCGCCGGGCCCGGCTCCGGGGCGTCGGCAGCACCACGTCGGGCTTCCCGCAGGGCACGCCGAGCCGCATCGGCGGGTCGCTCCCCGCCGTCCGGGCAGGGATCGTTCACCGGTGACACCTCGCTGGCCCGCGCCGCCTCCCCAGCGGCCTGCGGAGCCTCCTCACCTGCGGGCGCGCTCCCCTCGGGCGCGGGCCGGTCCACCCCGTGGGACTTGTCCGGGCGGTCGCCGCCGTCATCGCGCCGAACCGTCGGAGACATCACGTGGACCTCCGCAGTGACACCAGGTCGGACAGGTCGCGGTCGGTCAGTTCCGTCAGGGACGCCTCTCCGGAGCCCAGAACCGCGTCCGCCAGGGCCCGCTTGGCAGCGAGCATGTCGGCAATGCGGTCCTCGACGGTGCCCTCGGTGATGAGGCGGTGCACCTGGACGGGCTGGGTCTGGCCGATGCGGTAGGCGCGGTCGGTGGCCTGTTCCTCCACGGCGGGGTTCCACCAGCGGTCGAAGTGGATGACATGGCCCGCGCGCGTGAGGTTGAGACCCGTGCCGGCCGCCTTCAGCGAGAGGATCAGGATCGGCGTCGCACCGCTCTGGAACCGGTCCACCATGTGTTCGCGCTCCGGCACCGGCGTGCCCCCGTGCAGCAGTTCGACGGGGACCGCGCGCGCCGCGAGGTGGCTGGTGATCAGCCGGGCCATCTCCACGTACTGGGTGAAGACGAGCGCCGAGCCGTCCTCGGCGAGCAGCGTGTCCAACAGCTCGTCGAGCAGGGCCAGTTTGCCGGAGCGGGCGGCCTGGCGAGCCGTGCCCGAGCCGCTGGGCAGTCCGTCCGGCGGCTCCTTCAGATACAGCGCCGGGTGGTCGCAGATCTGCTTGAGCGCGGTGAGGAGCTTGAGGACGAGGCCTCGTCTGGCGATGCCCTCCGTGGTCTCGATGGCGAGCATCGACTCGCGGACCACGGCCTCGTACAGGGAGGCCTGTTCGCGGCTGAGGGGGACGGGGTGGTCCGTCTCCGTCTTCGGCGGGAGTTCGGGCACGATACCCGGGTCGGACTTCTTGCGCCGCAGGAGGAAGGGCCGGATCAGCCGGGCGAGGCGGGCCACGGCCTCTGTGCTTTCACCGTTCTCCACGGCGCGCGCGTGCCGGGCGCGGAAGGACTTCAGCGGGCCGAGGAGCCCGGGAGTCGTCCAGTCGAGCAGGGCCCACAGTTCGGAGAGGTTGTTCTCCACCGGTGTGCCGCTGAGGGCGACCCTGGCCGGTGCGGAGATCGTCCGCAGGGCCTTGGCCGTCGCCGAGTACGGGTTCTTGACGTGCTGGGCCTCGTCCGCGACGACCATGCCCCACGGCTGCCGGCCGAGCCGCGGCGCCGTCGACCGCATCGTGCCGTACGTGGTCAGGATGAAGCCGCCGGTCAGGTCCGCCAGGGAGCGGTCAGGACCGTGGAAGCGGCGCACGGGCACACCGGGGGCGAACCGCTCGATCTCCCGCTGCCAGTTGCCGAGCAGCGAGGCGGGGCAGACGACGAGGGTCGGCTCGGTGCGCGCCCGCTTGAGGTGGAGGGCGATGACGGTGACGGTCTTGCCGAGCCCCATGTCGTCGGCGAGGCAGCCGCCGAGGCCGAGCGACGTCATGAGGTCGAGCCAGGCAAGGCCGCGGAGCTGGTAGTCCCGCAGGGTCGCCACCAGGCCGGGGGGTGGTTCTGCCGGCCGCAGTCCGGCTGTCAGGCGGTCGCGCAGCGCGGCGAGCGCTCCGACCGGTACCGCCTCGACACTCTCTCCGTCGACCTCCACGCTGCCGGTGAGCGCCGCGGAGAGTGCGTCGACCGGGTCGAGCAGGCCCAGTTCGCGCTTGCGGGCCTTGCGGACGAGGGCAGGGTCGACGAGCACCCACTGGTCCCGCAGCCGGACGACGGGACGGTGCGCCTCGGCGAGGGCGTCCATCTCGGCCTCGCTGAGCGGATCGCCGCCCAGTGCCAGCTGCCAGCGGAACTGGAGCAGTTCCTCGCTCTCGAAGAAACCCGTGCCGTCCGTGGCCGAGCCCGGCGCGGGGCGGACGACCGCGGCCGCGCTCAGGTCCTGGGCGAGGTCGCGCGGCCAGTGCACGGCGACGCCTGCCGCGCCGAGGCGGGTCGCCGCGACGCCGAGCAGGTCCGACAGCTCGCCCTCGGACAGGGCCAGTACGTCCGGCACGTCCTGCGCGGACAGCCGGTCCAGGGGAGGCCACACGCGGGCGGCGCGGCGCACGGCCAGGGCCGCGTCGACCCGGGCTCGTGGGCCGAACGTGGCGTCCGCGGCGCCGGCCCACAGGGTCGCCGCGTCGACGACGAGGGTGGGGTCGGCGAGGCTGTGCACCTGGACGACGGCCGCGCCGGCCCGCCGCGCGTCCTCGCTGTCGTCGAAGAGCTCGTACGCGGACAGGTCGAGGCGCAGGGAGATCCGGACCCCCGCGTCCATGCCCGCGGCGACCTCCGCCGCCCAGTCCTGGGCGCCCGGCAGTCGCTGGGCGCCGCTCGCCGCGAAGGGTTTCCCGGCGGCGTACGGCGCGGCCGGGGTGCGGGGCAGGGCGTCGGCGACGGCGTCCAGGAAGGCACGTGTCAGCGCTTCCGGTTCGGGCAGCCGGAGCGGGCCGCGACCGGGCAGGGGGACGGCGTGTCCCTCGTACGGAAGGGCCCCGGCGACCGCTCTGAGGTGGGCGATGTCGTCCGGGTCGAGGGGGCCGGCGCGCCACGCGTCGAACCCGTCGGGCGTCAGGCCGGGCAGCAGCCGGCCGCGCGCGACGAGCCGCAGCGCGTGCAGGGCGGCGGCGCCCCAGCAGGCCGTGGCGGGATGCGCGGCGGGGTCCCGCCTGGCCCGCACGAGCAGGGGCAGGGCGTCGGTGACCGGGAGCGTCAGCGCGGGTACGGACAGTCGTCGTGTCGCCGTTCTCCCTGTCCCGTGCCGCCGGACGACCGTGAGCTCGGTGTTCGGAGCGGGGACCGGGGTCTCGCCGTCCGGGTCCCAGAACGCGATCCGTCCGTCACGGGGCAGCGCGGCGGGCAGGAACACGGCGGCCAGCCGGACGGACACCTCGGGCCCGGTGCCGGTACCGACGTCGGCACCGGTGCGGGTGCCGGAATCGGCACGCGTCTCATCCGCATACCTCGGTCCCGCACGCGTCTTCCCCGTACGCGTCTCCTCCGTATGCGTCCCCGCGCTCATACTCCCGGCCACCTCCCTCGCCCCGGACGGCTCGATCGATCGTCTTCGACTCTACGGGCCGGGTCTGACAATGCCGCTCGGCGGCGGAGGCGGGGCGGTCAGGGCGTCGTTCTGGAGACCACGTAGACCATGGGATGGCCGGGCTTCGCCCAGTCCACGACGATGTGATGCGTGGGCGTCGGGTTCTTCCGCTCGTGGTTCAGGCCCGACCAGGGGCCGGGGCCGGTGAACTCCCAGCCGACGACCCGCCGGTCGCGGGCGCTGATGACGATGTCGTCCTTCTCCAGGGCGTCCAGGCTGGTGCCGATGGTGACGAGGAACTTCTCCAGGCCCTCGTCGCTGGTGAGGAACTGGACGTAGAGACGGCTGGTCTTCCAGTTGTTCGTCTCGTAGTACGCGACCTCGGCCGAGTAGCCGGGGATGGGCACCTGGTACAGGCGGCGCTGAACACGGGAGGGCCAGCCCGGGGTGAGGCCGGTCGCCGAGTACTTCGCCTCCTTGTCCCTCCCGCTGTTGCGGCTCTGGTTGGCGGAGATCATCAGGTAGCCGGCCGGGACGCCGATGAGCAGCACGATGATCAGCAGGGTCAGGGCGCGGCGGCGGATCTTGTGGCCGCGGTCCTCGGGTGGCCGCGGTGGCTCGTCCGGGGGCGACGCCTGGCGTGGCAGTGAGGCCGTCACAGTGTCTCCTGTGCGTCGCGGCGCGACTCGGCGTACCGCTCGTAGCGTTCGTAGCGCTCGACCCGGCGCCGGTTGGCGCGCCGGAAGCGGCGGGCGACCAGCCGGGCGAGGTCGGCGGCGCCGACCATGCCGGCCTCGGGGCCGAGCTGGGCGCGGGCGATCCGGGCCTCGGGGCGGTAGCCGCGGCCGGTCAGCTGGCGCCGGAAGGCGTCCCGCGCGGGGCCGATCAGCAGGTCGTCGGCCGCGCTGACGCCGCCGCCGATGACGAAGCAGGAGGGGTCGAGGGCAGCCGCGAGGTTCGCGATGCCGACGCCGAGCCACTGGCCGATGTCCTGGAGCAGCTCGATGCACATCGCGTCGCCCTCACGGGCCAGCTCGGTGATCATCGGGCCGGTGATCTCGGCGATGTTGCCCTTGACGTGCTCGATGATCCCGTAGGCCACCGGGGAGTCGGCGGCGGCGAGTTCGCGGGCTTCGCGGACCAGGGCGTTTCCTGAGCTGTACTGCTCCCAGCAGCCGCGGTTGCCGCACGGGCAGCGGTGGCCGCCGGGCACGACCTGCATATGGCCGAACTCGCCCGCCACGCCGAACTTGCCGCGCTTGACCTGCCCGTCCTCCAGGATGGCGCCGCCGATGCCGGTGCCGAGCGTGATCATGACGAGGTGGTCCTCGCCGCGGCCCGCGCCGAAGCGCCACTCCGCCCAGGCGGCGGAGTTGGCGTCGTTGTCGACCAGGACGGGGACGGCGAGGCGGCTGGAGATGCGGTCCCGGAGGGGTTCGTTGCGCCACGAGAGGTGCGGTGCGAACAGGATGCGGTTGCGTTCCGCGTCGACCCAGCCGGCCGCGCCGATGCCGACCGCGTGCACGTCGTGCCGGTCGGAGAGGTCCAGGACCAGTTCGACGATGGTGTCCTCGACGACCCGGGGGCTCTTGGACTTGTCGGGGGTCTCGGTGCGGACCTTCTCCAGGATGTTGCCGTCCGCGTCGACGACGCCCGCCATCACCTTCGTACCGCCGATGTCGATGCCGACGGTGGGAACGCGCGGTGCCGTCAGGTGGGAACGGCGCTCGCGCGTGCCCACGGTGCGCAGGGCGGTGGCACGGCGGGAGCCGATGGGGGCGCCCGCGGCTCTGGCGGAGCCGAGCGCCCTGGGCAGGGCGAGGTCGCGGTAGGTGCTCATCGCGCCGATTCTGCCCCACGCTGCCGCTTGGCTGCACGGCGGCGTTCTTCGCTGCGCTCTGGCCGCCCTGGGATGGTGCCGGTCCGTTGCAGGCCGCGGGCCCGTCGTGGCTGGTCGCGCAGTTCCCCGCGCCCCTGAAAAACCTCGTGGCTGGTCGCGCCCACGCGGCCGAGCCGCAAAACGACACAGCCCCGCGCCCCTGACGGGGCGCCCCTAGGATCCTCCGCCCGCCAGCTCATGGCGCAGGTCGTCCAGTTCGTTGCCGCCCGCCATTTGGCGGGTCAGTTCTTCCAGGGTGATGTCGTCTCGGGTGTGGTTGCCTGCCATCGTGCCGCGTTTGAGGAGGACGAAGCGGTTGCCCACGAGGTACGCGTGGTGGGGGTTGTGGGTGATCAGCACAACACCCAGGCCCGCATCCCGTGCCGCGGCCACATATTTGAGGACCATGCCGGACTGCTTCACGCCCAGCGCCGCGGTGGGCTCGTCGAGGACGAGGACCTTGGCGCCGAAGTGGACGGCGCGGGCGATCGCCACGCACTGGCGCTCACCGCCCGACAGCGTGCCGATGGGCTGGTCGACGTCGCGCAGGTCGATCCCCATGCGCAGGAGTTCCGCATGGGTCGTGCGGCGCATGAGGTCGACGTCCAGGCGCTTGAAGGGGCCGGAGCCCTTACGGGGCTCGGAGCCGAGGAAGAAGTTCCGCCAGACCGGCATCAGGGGGACGACGGCGAGGTCCTGGTAGACCGTGGCGATACCGCGGTCCAGGACCTCCCGCGGGGACGCCGGGCGGGCGTCCTCGCCCTCGATGCGGAAGGTGCCCGCGTCGTGCCGGTGCAGCCCAGCGATGATCTTGATCAGGGTCGACTTGCCGGCGCCGTTGTCGCCGAGGACACAGGTGATTTCCCCCGCGTGGACCTCCAGCGAGACGCCCTCCAGGGCGCGGACGTTGCCGTAGTACTTACTGACGTCGTCGAGCTCGACCAGGGGTGTACGCCCGGCGCTGTCGGTGGGATTTGTCATGCCGTGGCCTCCGCGCGCTTGCGGACCCAGGCGTTCAGCAGGGTCGCGAGGAGCAGCATCGCTCCCAGGAAGAACTTGAACCAGTCGGGGTTCCACTCGGCGAACACGATGCCCTTGTCGGTCATGCCGAAGATCAGCGCGCCGACCGCCGAGCCGATGGCGGAGCCGTAGCCGCCGGTGATCAGGCAGCCGCCGATGACGGCCGCGATGATGTACGTCAGCTCCTTGCCGACGCCCTCTCCGGACTGCACGGCGTCGAAGGAGAAGAGGAGGTGCTGCCCGGCGATCCAGGCGGCGAAGGACACTCCCATGTAGAGGCCGATTTTGGTCGCGCGAACGGGGACGCCGACCGCGCGGGCCGCTTCTTTTCCGCCACCCACTGCGAAGATCCAGTTGCCGACGCGGGTACGCAGCAGGATCCAGGAGGCGACGGCCACCAGGCCCAGCCACCACAGGATGGTGACCTTGAAGTCGACGCCGCCGACGGTGAGGACGGAAGCGAAGAGTGCCTTGGCGGACCCGAAACCCTCCATGTCGGCGATCGTCTTCGTGGAGACGGTGCCGCTGATCAGCTTGGTGAAGCCGAGGTTCATCCCGGTCAGCATCAGGAAGGTGCCGAGCGTGATGATGAAGCTGGGCAGCCCGGTGCGGGTCAGCATGAAGCCGTTGAAGAAGCCGATCGCGAGGGTGACCAGGAGCGACACCCCGACGCCCACCCAGACGTTCGCAGTCAACCGGTAACTGAACATCGACGAGATCAGCGCGGACGACGTCACCATGACGCCGGCCGACAGGTCGAACTCGCCGCCGATCATCAGCAGCGCGACGGGCACCGCCATGATGCCGATCGTGGAAGCCGCGTACAGCACGGTGCTCAGCCCGGCCACCCGGACGAAACTGTCCGCGACCAGCGCGAAGAAGAGGAAGACGGCGAGCGCGCCGACCACCGAGCCGAGTTCGGGGCGGCCGAGCAGCCTGCGCAGCGGCGAGGTCCGCAGCAGCCGTTCGTCCGTCGTGGGGACCGTCGTCGTCATCGGGTCCCCCGGTCCGCGTAGCTCTTCAGCTCGGCGGCCTGGTCCTTGGTGACGATCTGCGGTCCGGTGAGCACGGGCCGGCCGCCGCCGAGCGTGTCGGCGTTGTACTTGTGCAGCCAGAGCAGGTCCACGGCCTCGTAGCCCTGGAGGTACGGCTGCTGGTCGACGGCGAATCCGAGGGTGCCGTCATCGAGCGCGGCGGCGACCTTGGCGTTCAGGTCGAAGGTGTCGATCTCGGCCTTGCTGTCCGCGTCCGCCTTGGCCTTCACCGCGGTGTCCGCGTAGGGCGCGCCGAGCGTGACGACGGCGTCGACGGACGGGTCGGCCTGGAGCTTGGCGCCGACGGAGGACTGGACGGCCGACATGTCGGTGCCCTCGACGTACAGGTTCTGCACGGTGCCGTCGAAGGTTTTCCGCACACCCGCGCAGCGCTGCTCGTGGCCGACGTTGCCCTGTTCGTGGAGGACGCAGAGGGTCTTTTTCCGGCCACGTCTGTTCAGCTCGTCCCCGACGGCCTCGCCGGCGATCGTCTCGTCCTGGCCGACGTGGGTGAGCGCGCCGAACTCCTTGGACTTCTCGGAGCCGGAGTTCACGGTGATCACGGGGATGCCGGCCCGCACGGCGCGCGCGACCGCGCTCTTCACGGCGTCGGGCTTGGCGAGTGTGACGACGATGCCGTCCACGCCCTTGTCCACGGCGGCGTCCACGAGCTGGGCCTGCTGCTGGCCCTCGTCGTCGTGCGAGTACAGAAACTTGATGTTGTCCTTGTCGGCGGCCTGCTGGGCGCCGCTCTGGACGATGTCCCAGAAGGTGTCGCCGTCACCCGAGTGGGTGATCATGGCGACCGTCCACCGGGGCGTGTCCACTGCGGCCCCGCCCCGGGCCGACGCCGCCTTGCGGGCGTCCTCGGCGCGCTTGCCGCCGGTACTGCTGCACCCGACCAGGGTCGCGCCGAGCGCCCCTGCCACCGCGATGCCGACCCAGGTCCGAAACCGTGCCACGAGGCCGTGCCCTCCTTGCTGCTGATCCGCTGATCCACCGTGTTCGATATGTGGAACAACCAAGTATCGGACACGGTGAACTGGAATCCGGACAGCAGGGGTTGTCGGCGCTGCCGCGCGCGGTCAGGAGCGTACGAGGAGCTGGAACTCGAAGGAGTAGCGCGAGGCGCGGTAGGTGTGGGAGCCGAACTCGACGGCACGGCCCGTGTCGTCGAAGGTGGTGCGCTGCATGGTGAGCAGCGGGGCGCCGGCCGGCTCGTCGAGGCGCTCGGCCTCCACGGCGGTGGCGGCGCGGGCTCCGACGGACTGGCGGGCGCTGTGCAGTGTGATGCCCGCGACACGCATCAGCCGGTACAGGCCGGTGGCCTCCAGCTGTGAGCTGCCGAGTTCGAGCAGGCCGGGGGGCAGGTGGTTGCAGAGGTACGCCATCGGCTCGCCGTGGGCCAGCCGCAGCCGCTCCACCCGGTGCACGTCACTGCCCTCCGCCACGGCCAGGGAGGCCGCCACCTCGGCCGTCGCCGGGACGACGGTGTTGACGAGGACGCGGGTCGCCGGACGCTGCCCTGCCGCCTCCAGGTCGTCGTAGAGGCTGCTGAGTTCCAGCGGGCGTTTGACCTGGCTGTGCACGACCTGGGTGCCGACGCCGCGACGGCGTACGAGGAGGCCCTTGTCCACGAGCGACTGGATGGCCTGGCGGACCGTGGGCCGGGACAGACCGAGGCGCCCGGCGAGCTCGATCTCGTTGCCCAGCAGACTGCCCGGGGTCAGGGCGCCCCGCTCGATCGCCGCTTCGAGCTGCTGGGCCAGCTGGAAGTAGAGCGGCACCGGGCTGTTCCGGTCGACGCTGAGCTGGAGCGGCGCGGTCGGGTCCACATCTGGTTTGGGCACGGGGCCGAGCGTAACTCCGGCGCATGATGACGGGAAGTTGTGAAGTTCGATTGTCCGGACAAAGCGTTGACAGGGTGTAGGGTCCGCCCTCAGTTTGGTCCCATGCGCATCGGACTCATCGGGACGGGTCGTATCGGTACATTTCATGCGACCGCCCTCAGCCGCCACCGCGAGGTGGGCGGCTCCCTCATCGTCACGGACGCGGACCCGGCACGGGCCCGCCGACTGGCGGACCGCTTAGGTGCCACCGCGGCACCCGGCGTGGACGAGATCTTCACCTGGGGTGTGGACGCCGTGGTCATCACCGCGGCCACCTCGGCACACGGCGAACTGATCGGTCGGGCGGCACGGGCCGGACTGCCCGTGTTCTGCGAGAAGCCCATAGCTCTCGACCTGGCGGGCACACTCACGGCGATCACGGAGGTCGAAACGGCCGGCACGGTTCTGCAGATGGGCTTCCAGCGGCGTTTCGACTCCGGCTACACGACCGCGCGCGAGGCGGTGCGCTCGGGCCGGCTCGGCCGGCTGCACACCGTACGCGCGATGACGTCCGACCAGTCGCCGCCGCCGGCCGCGTTCCTGCCGCTCTCCGGCGGGCTGTACCGGGACACGTTGGTGCACGACTTCGACATGCTGCGGTGGGTGACCGGGCGCGAGGTCACCGAGGTCTGCGCGATGGGGTCGGACGCCGGGCCCGCGATGTTCCGCGAGGCGGGTGACATCGACACGGCGGCCGCCGTCCTCACCCTGGACGACGGCACGCTCGCCACGGCGACGGCGACCCGGCTGAACGGCGCCGGGTACGACGTACGCATGGAGCTGGCCGGGGAGCTGGACCAGATCGGGGTCGGGCTCGACGACCGCACGCCGATCGCCTCCACGGAACCGGCGGGGCCACCGGCCGCGACCAAACCGTGGACCGGGTTCCTCGAACGGTTCGGCCCTGCGTACGAGGCCGAGCTGCACGCGTTCGTCGAGGTGGTACGCGGTGAGCGGGCCAACCCGTGCGACGGGCGTGAGGCGCTGCACGCACTGCGGATCGCGGAGGCCTGCGAGCTGTCGCGGCGCGACCGGCGGTCCGTTTCCCTGGCGGAGATCCCGGGCGGCCGGGACTGACGACGGCAACGACCGGGCCGGGACGCCTGGGGGTGCCGCCGGGGCAAGCGTGCGGGCACGCAGGCACGCAGGCACTCTCGGCACGCAGGGCGTCCCGGCGTCCGGCCCCGGAGTGCGCTATCGCCTCCTGCCGCCGGACGACGGGGCCCGTGCCCTACGCGCTCTCCTCCGGAAGTTCGAAGGTTCCGTACTCCGGGCGCCCGGCCAGGTCGTACGTGTGGATGGCCACACCCTTGCTCGTGACACGGGCCGCGATGTGCCGGAACGCGGTCGGTACGGCACCGTCGGCGAAGAGGCGGCGGCCCGTGCCGAGGACGACGGGGAACGTCAGCAGGTTCACCGTGTCGATGAGGCCCAGGGCCAGCAGGGACTGGGCGAGAACCGCGCTGCCGTGGATCTGCAGCTCCCCCTCGGTCCTCTCCTTGATCTCGGTGACCTCCTTGGCGAGGTCGCCGCCGATCACGGTGGTGCCGGCCCACTCGGGCTCCTTGAGGCTCGCCGAGGCCACGTACTTGGGCAGGGAGTTGAGCTTTCCGGCGATCGGGTTGGCCGGGTCGGTCACCTTGGGCCAGTACCCGGCGAAGATGTCGTAGGTGCGGCGGCCGAGCAGGAAGGCGCCCACACCGGCGAAGACCCCGTCGACGAACTGCCCGAAGTCCTCGTCGTCGTACGGGAAGGACCAGCCGCCGTGCACGAAGCCGCCCTCGCGGTCCTCGTCGGGGCCGCCGGGTGCCTGGTGGACACCGTCCAGGGTGACGAACGCGGTGAGAGTGAGCTTGCCCATGACGGGTTCCTTCCTCGAAAACGGGTGTCCTGTCATCAGCTCAGACCCCCCGGACGCCCACAACTCATCGGTGAGGTCGATGTCCGTTCACCGCCGGTGTTCGGGGGCCGCGACCGCTGGGATGGAGCCATGACCTCACAGACGACGACTCGGACAGCTCGGACGACTGAAGGAATGGCGAACGGAACCGTGGCCCTCGTGACCGGCGGCAGCCGTGGGATCGGTGCGGCCACCGCCGTACGGCTGGCCCGTGAGGGCGCGGACGTGGCGTTCACGTACGTGCGTGACAAGGACGCCGCGGACGATGTCGTGGGCCGTATCCGGGCGCTGGGGCGGCAGGCGCTCGCCCTCCGCGCGGACTCCGCGGACCCGGCGGAGGCGGCCGGCGCCGTGGACCGCGCCGCGGAAGGGCTCGGTGGCCTCGACGTCCTGGTGAACAACGCGGGCATCGGGCTGCTCGGCCCATTGGAGAGCCTCTCCCTCGCCGACATCGACCGGGTGCTCGCCGTGAACGTACGCGGCGTCTTCCTCGCCTCCCAGGCGGCGGCGGCCCGGATGGGGCGTGGCGGGCGGATCATCACCGTCGGGTCGTGCATGACACAGCGCGTGCCGGGGCCCGGCGGCACGCTGTACACCACCGGGAAGTCGGCCCTCGTCGGGCTGACGAAGGCGCTCGCGCGGGAGTTGGGGGCGCGGGGGATCACTGCGAACGTCGTTCACCCCGGGCCGGTCGACACCGACATGAATCCGGCGGACGGGCCGTACGGGGAGGGGCAGGCCGCGATGACCGCGTTGGGGCGGTTCGGGACGGTGGAGGAGGTGGCGTCCGTGGTGGTTTATCTGGCGGGGGTGGATGCCGGGTATGTCACGGGGGCGGAGTTCTCTGTGGACGGGGGGCATGCGGCCTGACGCCGCCGGGGGTGTTTTTCGCCCCCGCCGCCCCTACCCATTCCCGTCACTGCTGGGGGCTGCGCCCCCAGACCCCCGCTAAAAGATTGCGCAGTTCCCCGCGCCCCTGGGGAGGTACCTCTAGGGGCGCGGGGAACT